>JBGOTQ010000096.1:0-21642 GCA_041476565.1 Terriglobia bacterium
GATGGCCATGTATACGCTGAACCTGCTGGCTATTGCCATGGAACTGGCCCGCGAAGACCACTCTTACGAAGACGTGGCCAGCAAGTTTTGGGAGCATTTCGTTTACATTGCCCACGCCATGAATCATATGGGCCGAGATGGAATCGAATTGTGGAACGAAGAGGATGGGTTCTTTTATGACGTGCTGAGCCTCCCCAATGGTGACCATTTCCCCTTGAAGGTCCGCTCCATGGTGGGCTTGATTCCCCTGTTTGCCGTCGAGACTCTGGAGCCTGAGCTACTGGACCGACTTCCAGGCTTCAAGCAGCGTTTGGAATGGTTTATTGAGCATCGACCAGACTTGACCAAAAACATCGCCTGCATGAGAAGTCCCGGAATGGGGGCACGCCGCCTCCTTTCCATCGTGAATGGGGAGCGATTGCGGCGGGTTCTAAGCGTAATGCTAGATGAGCGGGAGTTTCTCTCCCCCTATGGCATACGCGCCCTCTCCCGTTACCACCTGCAGAATCCATACACGCTCCAGGTGAATGGCGATTCCCACCGAGTTGACTATGAGCCAGCTGAGTCGAGCACGGGGTTGTTCGGAGGTAATTCGAACTGGCGCGGGCCCATCTGGTTCCCGGTGAACTACCTGCTCATCGAATCGTTGCAGAAGTTTCACCATTATTTGGGCAGCGACTACAAGGTGGAATTCCCGACCGGCTCGGGCCGGATGATGACCCTCTGGGAAGTGGCCGGCGAAATCTCCCGTCGTTTGACGCGGATCTTCCTGAAGGACGAAAACGGCCGCCGTCCGGTTTATGGCGGCACCGAGAAGTTCCAGACAGATCCGCAATGGAATGACTATGTCCTCTTCCACGAGTACTTTCACGGAGACAATGGGGCTGGTATTGGCGCCAGCCACCAGACGGGCTGGACCGGGCTGGTCACGAAGCTTTTGCAGCAGAGCGGAGGGTAGAACAAGGACTCGCTTGGCTGCAGAACCTCTGGCTTGGCTGCGGAATGAAACAGGACACTCTTGCTCCTGGTCTGCTGGCTCCATCGGGAACGAGTAGCACGCCCATTCTACCTCGCTCGCGCTAAGTCGCAAGGCTACTCCTGCCTCACATGAGTTCGTGACGCCTTGGCTCCTATGCACGAATTAACTTCCAACGTGACCTTTCATGAATATGCAGGCTTTAAGGTGGGCGCCGCGCTCCGTCGCGGCGACGCCCGGGTCAAATTGATCGCCGCTCTGAGATCTGCTCCCACACTCCCCCCAAGACCACCATTTTCATCGGAGGTGGTGAACTTGAAAAGATCATGAGGCATTTTATCAATGCCTGGCCAAAGGCGATTTATTGCCGACGGCATTGCTTCTTTACCTGCTGCTGTTCTACCTACCGTTCCGTTAGTGGCGCCGTGGACGATCACTTGCCGTGTTACTGGGTCAGTAAAACGGGGGTTCTCTCAAAGAGGTCATGACGGCAGGGGAAAGAACATTGAATGATTGGAGAGACCGGTTGCGGGGCTGGACTGAGGGAGAGAGACTTCGCCATCACGAGGACAAAGTTCTCCTTGTTCTCACGCTCATCATCGGCACCATCGTGGGGCTTGTAGTTGTGGCCTTTATCCTGTTGACCGAAAACCTTGCATTGCGGATGTACCCTGCCGGAGGGGCAGCCTGGCGGCGTCTGCTTATCCCCGTCCTGGGGTCGCTGATTGCCGGGTTTCTACTTCAGCGATACTTCCCTGCAGCACGAGGCAGCGGAATCCCACAAACCAAGGCTGCCTTGTTTCTTGAAAATGGTACCATCAGCTTTAAGACAACAGTGGGCAAGTTCAGGCGTTCCGCACTGACTCTGGCTAGCAGCATTGCGCTGGAAACCGGATGATGAGGCACTTCAGAGACGTCTGGAATTATGTGATCAAATTGTGTCGCTGGACCCAACCCTTCATGGGCTCAGTTCCGGAAAACGATTCGAAAGGAGCAAAGGCCTGCTGGAGAAAACCCTTCATACTTTCGAAGAGTGCCTGGCTACTCAGCCCGCCAATTCCCTACCGGAGTCCGTTCGCAATTCAGTGGAAGCAGCTCGCAAACTTCTCCTCCGGCAGCCTCGGCCAAGTCAATATGGGAACCGGGCAGAAGCCAACATCGGATTAGCCGAGAGTCTTTGGCAGGCCCGAAACAATTTGTGCGGCTCTGCCAACTCTCCGAACGAGGTGCTGGCCCGTGTGCAAGCCCGACTCACGCCTTAGCATTTGCTGTGAAGCACGGACCCTTATTTTGGGCAAGAAGAGTTTTCCGAGCCGGTTGGCGGAAAAACTGGTGGCCATCGATCTGCTGGCTCTGCCTTCGATTCGCCAGCTCCGTGAAGCTGCACTCGTTGCAGTTGAAGATTACCTGAAACAAAATGAGAGAGGGAATTCTTGCTGCCCGAAGGGCGATGAGTTTCACTTTTGTGAGTCGCAGAGTTTCATTATGCCCGCCGGTCTGGAAGCGAGAGATGTCCCTGAGTTTTTTGCCAAGCTCGCCTCCACTACCAATGCTTCCCTTCTCTTCCATCTTTTTGAAGCTCGATTGAGACTGGAGCGACCCGCCAACGACTTCTCAGAGTGGTTGAGCTATTGTGGCGAAGAGGGGTTGGCTAGACCACCCCCACGAGCATATCATTTACTACGTGTAATCCTCTCTATACCCAGCAAAGAGGAGCCCGAAAAGAGCGATTTCTGGGATCTGACTACCTCAAGCTGGCTGTGCAAAACCTATAACCGAACCGTACGAAGCCGCAGAGCATTCCCGACTACTGAAACCGAACTGAAACTCATGGCAGCAGCCGCAATGATCGGGCTCAAGAGCAAGCCGAAGAACGGATAAAGGACTCCGGCAGCAATCGGCACGCCAACCGAGTTGTAGACAAAGGCGAAAAAGAGATTCTGCTTGATGTTGCGCATAGTGGCCCGGCTCAGTCGACGCGCCCGCACAATGCCTCGAAGGTCGCCCTTCACAAGCGTCACAGCCGAGCTTTCCATCGCCACATCCGTGCCAGTGCCCATGGCAATTCCAATTTGGGCTTGAGCCAACGCAGGGGCGTCATTGATGCCATCGCCGGCCATCGCCACAAACCGCCCTGCCTCCTGGAGCCGCTTGATGTGGTCACTTTTATCGCGGGGCAAAACTTCGGCGATCACCTCATCGATGCCGAGCTTATTGGCCACAGCATCGGCCGTACTGCGGCTGTCTCCCGTGAGCATGACGATCCGGATTCCCTCCTGATGCAACTGGCTGATCGCCTCCGGCGTCGTCGCTTTGATGGGATCAGCCATGCCGATCAATCCAGCTAATTGACCGTCAGCGGCAACAAACATCACCGTCTGTCCCTCCGCGCGCATCGTTTCTGTCTCCTTGGCAAGTTCTCCAACATCAATACCCAAGTCCTCCATTAACCTGCGGTTGCCTAAAGTCACATTCACTCGGTCCACACGTGCCTTGACGCCCTTTCCGGTCATCGACTCAAATGCTTCGGCGGACGAAAGCTGCAGACCACGCGTCTCCGCACCAGATACGATCGCAGAGGCCAACGGGTGCTCGCTGCCTCTCTCCACGCTGGCAGCCAAACGGAGCAGGCGCGGTTCGTCGAATCCCGAGGCCGGCCTGATGGTTAGTAGTGTTGGCCTGCCCTCAGTGAGTGTTCCGGTCTTGTCGACCACCAGTGTGTCGACTTTCCGCATGAGCTCAATTGCTTCTGCATTCTTGAACAAAACACCAAGCGTGGCACCTTTCCCCATAGCTACCATAATTGACATCGGCGTGGCCAGCCCCAGGGCACATGGGCAGGCGATAATCAAAACTGCCACCGCATTGACCAGCGCATGCGCCATGCGGGGCTCCGGTCCCCAGAGTCCCCAAACAACAAAAGTGAATGCCGCCACCCCCACCACAATCGGCACGAAATATCCTGCCACCACATCGGCCAGTCTCTGAATCGGAGCACGGCTGCGCTGTGCGTCCGAGACCATCCGAACGATCTGCGCAAGAAGGGTCTCCGAGCCCACACGCTCGGCCTGCATGACCAGAGACCCCGAACCGTTCACGGTGGCGCCGGTCAGCGGGTCGCCAGGGTGTTTTTCCACCGGGATCGGTTCGCCCGTGATCATGGACTCATCTACACTGCTCCAACCCTCCAGAACGACACCATCCACGGGAATCTTCTCCCCGGGCCGTACCCGGAGCCGGTCACCTGTCTTAACCTGGTTCAGAGGCCAATCCACTTCGGTACCATCCCCCCGTATCAAGCGAGCCGTCTTAGGCGCAAGGCCAAGAAGAGCTTTGATTGCAGCCCCGGTTTGACTGCGCGCCTTGAGCTCCAGCATCTGCCCCAATAAAACCAACGTGACAATCACTGCCCCCGCCTCGAAGTAGATCGCTACCCGGCCGGCTTCGTCCCTAAAGGAAGACGGGAAAATCCCAGGAAAGAGAGCCGCGACAACACTATAGACATAGGCTACTCCTACGCCCAACCCAATGAGGGTGAACATATTGAGACTCTGGTTCCGAACAGACCGCCAACCGCGAACGAAGAAGGGCCAGCCGGCCCAAAGCACCACTGGTGTGGTTAGAATCATCTCGACCCAGGTCCAGATAACAGGTGACGCCAAGTGATCCAGAGGACGTCCGGGGATGTGGTCTCCCATTGCTGAGATCAGGACCGGAACGCTCAAAACAGTGGCTATCCTAAGCCGCTTCCTCATGTCAACGAACTCAGGGTTTACCTCCTCTTCTGCTGAAACAGTCCTCGGTTCCAGGGCCATCCCGCAAATTGGACAGCTCCCAGGTTCGGTCCGCACAATTTCGGGGTGCATAGGGCAAATGAATTCGCTCAAGACCGCCGAGGAGGCTGCGAGGGACGTGGGTTCTAATGCCATGCCACAGGAAGGACAGTCGCCGGGTTTCACCTGGCGTACCTCTGGATGCATCGGACAGGTATATGCGGATTCCGCGGTTTTTTCTTCGGTTTGGTCATGCTCCTGTGTCGCGAACTTAGTGGGTTCCAAACGGAACTTCGCCAGGCAATGCTTGCAACAAAAGTAGTATTTCCGTCCTTCGTGTTCGATGGGACCTGCGGCAGAGACAGGATTAACCTCCATCCCACAAACAGGGTCGATTATCGCACTGACGGTCGAGGTGGAATCGTGGCAATGAGCCCCTGCACCTGGGATTTTGCTGTTGTGGTCCATACCGAGGCCCTCCATCGCTTTTGAAAACGTGGTTTAAAAGTAAGAGCAGCGCTCCGTCGCGGCGATTCTCTCAGACCAGCTTTGAAAAGCCATAGCCTTGAGAATCAGGTCCGCAATAAATAATAAGACATATCTTCATTGGAGGGCTGCGCGGCAAATCGTGACATTTAATGGCGGTACTTGTTGATCGCAGCGGGCATGGTAGTCGGTCTCTCGGCCGTGACAAAACCCTCTCGTGGGGCCGGGTGGCCGGTCAAACGGCTCCGCTTGGCGTATAGCCACGAACCGCCCCTATAAAGCAACAACAACACAACAATCGTCCCGTACAAAATTGGCTTACGCACATCTGATTTGACAAGCCAATAATAGTGCACAACACCGGCCAGGGCGCTTACATAAATCAAGCGATGCAGCCTCTGCCAACGCTTTCCTCCCAAGCGACGGATCCAACCTGCAGTTGAAGTCAGAGCCAGTGGGACCATCAGCGCGAACCCCGTGAATCCGGCTGTAATGAACGTGCGCTTACGTACATCCTTCAGCATTTCCGCGAAGTCGAAGAATTTGTCCAGTCCGATCCAGGTCGAGAAGTGTAAGCAACCGTAGAAAAAAGCGAAGAGCCCCAGCATTCTGCGGAACCGAACTAGTTCGGGGCGTCGCAAGATCTTGCGCGCGGGGGTTACAGCCAAGGTAAGCACCAGGAAGATCAGCGTCCAGTCGCCAGTCTCATGTGTGACAAACTCAATCGGATTGGGCCCTAATTCTTGATGCAAGGCTTTCCAAGCCAGGTATGCCAATGGTCCCAAGCAAGCGATGAAGGCCGGAACCTTGATCCATTTTGTTTTGAGGACCGACTTCAAGCGGAATCTCCCGTCAGTAATATTTGCGCAAATCCATGCCGGCGTAAAGTTGTGCCACCTGGTCTCCATAACCATTAAACATCAAGGTCGGCCGCCGGAGGAACTCGCCCAGACGCCGCTCCTTGGCCTGGCTCCAGCGCGGGTGGTCCACATTGGGATTGACGTTTGAATAGAAGCCATATTCGCGTGCGTTCGAGATGTTCCATGTCGTGGGCGGCTGTTTCTCGACGAAGCGGATCTTTACGAGGGATTTGATACTCTTGAACCCGTATTTCCAGGGAACAACGAGGCGAACGGGCGCTCCATCCTGGTTCGGGAGTGTCTCGCCGTACATCCCCACACAGAGAATCGCGAGCGGGTGCAGGGCTTCATCCATGCGCAGTCCTTCGACGTATGGAAACGCTATGCCCGCGTAACGTGCCTCCGGCATCTGCTTTGGGTCATACAGGCTCTGAAAGGCCACGAAATTGGCCTTCGACGTGAGCTCCACTACCTTGATCAGCGCATTCAACGGGAGACCGATCCACGGAACCACGATGGACCAGCCTTCGACACAACGATGTCGATAAATCCGCTCTTCCAGCGGAGCCAACTTCATGAGGTCGTCCAAGTCGAACGTCTTGGGCTTATTGACTGCACCTTCGACCGAGACCTGCCAGGGGCTCGTCTTGAAATTCCTGGCGTTATCCGCAGGTTTTTCTTTGGGGACACCAAACTCGTAAAAGTTGTTGTAATGGGTCACGTCGTTATAAGGAGTCTGTTTTTCGTCGGTGCTAAAAGGGCTACGAGTCACTCCGCTCAACTTGTTCCCAGCAAGTACCATTTGCCAGGGAGACACCAGGTCGACGAGTCTCTGAGCCATCATCAACCCCGCTCCCGCAGCTGATGCGCCGGCTATAAACTTGCGGCGGTTCATGTAGAGGCTCTTGGGCGTAATCTCCGATGACGGAATGTCAGCAGATTTCTTAACTAACATGGAATCCTCCTCTGGCCCCCCTGATCTCTAAATCTTGGATCACCACTCGGTTATTCCTAAAGAATCTACTTCTTACACCGTAACTACCTGGATGGATGACTTCGTTAGAAGCCTTGCAAGCTCCAGGAACCTCTCCTGGCGACGAAAATTAGCGTCGCCAGGGGGGGCAATCAAACGGGATGGATCCGACCCGGGGCGACGCTTGGGCCGTATAGCCCGACGCTTGCCCTAGGCTGGCTTATTCTGGCCTTTCAGGTTAAGGGGTTCGATGCTCTCCATCTGTACGCCACTCTTGATTGCAGCCGCTCTGACACTTCCACTTTCTCTCTTCTAGGGGAATAAATATTATCGCACGCGGAATGCTTGGGAACAAAGAGAAGATTGATCTCGGGCGCAATCAAAAGTGGCGCACAAGAAGGGTGGAAGACGTCCTGAAAGGACGAAAGAGATTAGCCAAGGGTTGAGCGGCGGCGACGTTCGCCGCGATACCCTTGGGTCATGGATTCCCATACATCATCGTGCTTTTCCCGTGCTGGCGTGGGAAGGCTGCCCACGCCAGCACGGGGAGAATCATTATCCTGTACATTGACCCAGGGCTGCGCTCGTGACAAACACTCGCTATGCCCTGGGCTGAGCTATTCTGGCCTTTCAGGCCAGGGTTTCGATGTTCCCTCTCTGCCCACCACTCTTGATTGCACCCATGGATCTCGCGGGTACTGGGCCAGTTAAATGGGGAATTCCGGGAGGCTAAGATCCGTGTTGTGATTGGTTTTGCCCAGACTCAGCTGGATCTGATTGAGCAACTTCTGATCTTACGAAGAAGGTCCTACCTCCATCGAAATCCAAGAAAAGTTCAGGGCCGACGTAACACTGTTCGATGGATCTCCGGCCAAAACTCCTGGAGCAAGTTGACGAGAGCTCCCAGGCCAGCCTGCCGGCTTCCATCAGTTAGCGTGTAGAGGGCCACATTCCTCTCACCGGGGAGCCAGAGAGTGGAGGCGGCACTAGCAGCGAAGTACCCTCCGAGATTCGCAGCATTCAACGTCGTGTGGCCTTGATTGTTGTAGGTCACGAAACCATAAAGCAGGGCATGCCCTGCACGTCCTTTGAAGGTGTGCCGATTGCTGAGGATGTACCGGGTGTCCTCTCCCAGGAGGGCAGCGACCGGAGCCTGAAAGGTACCCTGAATAAGGGAACCCCCGAGTCGCGACCCCAGACGACGACCGTATCCGCCGAATCCGCCCCCCCCCATTCAGCAGGTTTCCCGGTGGCCTGGTCGAAGAAAAGGGCTGTAGTCACGGGCCCCACATAGGCTCCTGCCGACCAATTACTAGCAGGCTGTGTTGCATTGCGCTCTCGACAAGGTTCCGAGCTCAGGATCCAGATTCATAAGAGTGCCCCATGACCTCTTCAAGCTCACCACGGCGGATGAAAATGGTAACCAGCCCACGAAGTGGGCGAAGGAGAGTAGCCCAGGGCCGAGCAGGGGGCCTTACCCCCTGTGAGGCCCCTCCTTCTGCTTTATTCTTGGTGCACGGTAACTGGGTACTCCCTATTCCCCAACATGTCTGGTTTTGGCCAGGATCAGACCCTCCGCATAATATCCGTCTCGAGCCTGCACGATCAGACCCTTTTCTATGGTTACAAGGTGGATCTTGTGATAGCCAGCTTGGGCATCCGCCCTGTCTGGGGAGTATCCCAAGCTGTATTGGTTGCGCAATTCCTCCTGGATACGTTCATAGATCTGATCAATCGGCTGCTTCTTGGAGACTTCAAAGAACCCCCCGCCGGTCTCCCTGGAGAGCCGCTCGAGAACCTTCTTGCCATCCGGGTGCACTTGTTGGGGGAATCTGGAACTCCCACCTCCGTGTCGGCCCATTCCGCCTGGACCTCCCATATGGGGACCACCGAAACCACCCATGGCCCCATACGCCTCCGGGTCAGCGAAGAGGATGGAGTAGACCAGTGTGTTGGTCCGTTGTGCAGACTCGATAGCCGTCGCCAGAGTCAGTTGGCTACCTGTGTCCACTCCATCGGAGAGGATAATGACAGCTTTGCGTCCATCTTGTTTCTTCAACACTTCGTCTGAAGCCAGGAAGACGGCGTCATATAGTAACGTGCCGCCGCCCCTTTGGTGCGGACCAGGCCAGGGGCCAGGCGAGTTTCGTCCCCCTCGCTGGGGGGACTGCGGTGTCTCCAGGGATCCAAGTGCCGAGTCCAACTGCTTCCGTGACTGGGTGAGGTCCTGCAGGAGTTCCACCTCCCGGTCAAAGTGAATCACAAACGCACTGTCCTTCTTTTCACGGAGCACTTGATCCAGAAAGCTATAGCTGGCGCTGCGTTCCTGTCCTAGAACGCGTCTCTGGCTCAGGCTGGTATCCACAAGCAGGCCTAGAGTTAAGGAAAGGTCGCTCTCCCGCGCGAAATAGCGAATCGTTTGCAGACGGCCGTCTTCCTCCAGCCTGAAATCGTCTTTGTTCAGGTCCCTAATGATTTGTCCTTGCTTATTCCGCACCGTGGCAAGCACATTGACCACTTTGACGTCGATCGACAAAGTTGAACCCTGCTCGCCTCGCAACTGCCAGCCAGTCGGAACAAGAGAAAGAAAAACAAGAAGAACCACGAGTCTTGAGGCACCTTTGCCGGAGTCTCCGAAAACCCTCGCCATCAAAACCCTTTGACTCTTAGTTGTCATGGCTGACCAGGCCGCATGGCGTGCATGCCTCTCCATCCTCTGGCAAATCCTTCTGGACCGGGAGTATTTCCCTGTGGCCCTTCGATCATATCGAGTGCCGCGGCTTCATGAGCAGCTTGCTGCAACGACAGAGCCTGCTGCAAGGTGCTCAAAGAGTTCTTCTGTGAGTCGGAGAGCAACGCCAGCAATTGTGGCCGCAGTCCATCGCGTTGGGTTTTGATTTGGCTCTCAAGATTCTTGATATCCACTAATAGCTGTGCCACAACGTTGGAATCCGGCGACGCTTTGGCCATTTCTTGCTTCAGGCTCTGTCGTTTGGTCATGATCTGCTCATGAATCGGTTTTACAGTGCTACGGAAAGAGGATAGAAGCGATGTTAGGTCTTGTACCTGCTTGTCCGAAAGCTGCAGATATGATTTTAACGCGTCCAGGCGTGGTGTCCTTGAGCCGGGCCCTGCGGGGGACGGACCTTGCTCTGCTAACAAGGTTCCAATGCTCAATAAGAAAGCGAAGACGAAAATTGACTTTTTCATTAAGGTTCTCCTTTATTCAGAGATCGAATTGTTTCGACGTCCATATTACTGGAAGGGATGGCCTCTCCCCTGTAAAATTAATGTAAAAAGAACTTTATCTTGAATTAACAGCGGTCCCCCAAGCCGACCGACCGCTTCATCATCCCCTTCCTTATCATTCCCTTCCATTCGTCGCTAACAGCTGAACCCAATCAAGAAAAGGACTTAGGTCGGGGGGTACATTGATAAAACGTCGTGGGTTGTGACCTTGGCACCCCCCACTTGGCCCCTACTCATTCATAAATCGGGATAATGGGCTTTGTCACGGGCTGGAAAAAGAGAATTGAGCACAGCAGAATCAATGCTGTAAACTGTCGCTTTTGAGTCACTTCAACGGGTTCTGGAGGACCTTTATGACAACGACCATATCGAGACGCAGGCTTTTACGCAGGGCCATTGCAGGCAGTTCGGTGGCTGCCGTTGCGCCGGGACTGGCTGGATCATCTTCCTTTGCACGCGCTAGTGTTTCGCCCTCTGTTCCCTGTAGCACTTCCGGTTCAGCCCCTTCGGACGTCATTGCGCCAGCCATTAGGAATCTCAACCTGAATGTCGCCGGGAACCGTTCTCTCCGCGGCCACACTCGCGTTCCCATCGCCATGCATTATGGCCTGCCGCCTGTGATGACCGCACTCAAAGAGGAGGTCTGCGAAGTATTTGTGATCGGTGGTGGCGCCAGCGCTGTGTTGCAAGCAGGCGCCGTGGCTGCTATGGCCAACAAGCCTTTCTGGCTGCAACTGGTAGGAACCGGCATCACGGCAACGTTCGCGCTGCACTTCGCGGCTGTACTTTCGCACGCGACCTGGCCGGCGGTGAATTGTCATCAACTCTACGTCCATCCGCTGATCAAGCCCTCAATCACCGTCGCCAACGGGACCGCAGCCATCCCTGAACGCCCCGGCCTGGGGGTCGACCTGGATGAAGATGCGATGGCTAAGTACCGGATTGAGCCCCAGGCTCGCCAGCCCGATCCGCCCGAAACCTTGATGGCCGTATACTGGCCCACCGGGGGTGTCAACTATTATGCCTTTAAGACACAATATTGGGATGATTTCAGGAGTGGGCGTCTCCCTATCTTTGTCAAGGGCGTCCGGTTCGAAGCCATCGAGAACAATGGCAGTCGGGAATGGAAGGACTTACAGGATCGGACCAGGAAAGAGACTGTCTTTTCCAAGCATCGAATTCTATAGAAGGAGTCTCAACAATGAACACTTCGAAATCTCGACGTCATTTTCTCGTCTCGACGGCAGGCCTCGCTGCAATAGCCCCTGCAAGAGGGTTTAAGGCTAGTGAGAACTTGCCGCTACCTTCCTCAAATGTCTCCCGCGTCAGCAATTGCTATGTCAATCCTCGCAAAGTCTTGCTTTGGGAAAGCACCCGCAAGGAAATTCGAGAAGCCTTGGAGTCCGGACGCCTGACAGCTGCGATCGTGCCTACGGGAAGCACTGAACAACACAATGAACATCTCGCAATGATTCAAGACACAGCCAGCGCTGTGCTCATATCTCAACAAGCTGCGCTGCAGCTTTACCCTCAGGTCATTGTCTCGACGCCGGTGCCGGTGGGGATCTCCCCTTACTGGATGGAGCGAAAGGGGACACTCACCCTCCGTCCCGAAACGTTCCTGGCTATGGTGTTTGACCTCTGCGACAGTCTTAAAACCCATGGCATTAAGACCATCTTCATCGTCAACGGCCACGGTGGGAACGACAAGCCGCTCAAGGCTTACTTGCCGGATCTTCGTGCAAAACTCGGTGTTCACATCGATGTTTGTTCTTACTGGGAGGCCTACTTAGCGTCTGAGGAAATTAAGCAGGAGGTAAGAAAAGTCATGCAGAGCGGTCTGGAAAAAGTACCTGGCCACTCGGGTGAATTTGAAACCTCTGTTGCTCTCGCAGCCTTTCCCGAAAGAATCCACCGTGAGGGCGTGGATTATGAAAAGATTCATCTGGCGCTCAAGGATCCGGAGGACTCGAAGAACGATCGCAGCTATTATTACGATTCGCTGCTTGCCAGGCCGGAAAAAGGGGAGGCTCTGATCCGCATCGCAGTGGATTGGGTCACGGAAAAGCTTCGCGGTATGATCGCTCAATCTGGATTCACACCTCTCATGACCCGCGACAAGGTTGGGTGTAATCAACTGTGACGCGTACTGGGGCAGTTAAACGGGGATTCTGGAGGGCTGAGCTCCGCGAAGCCGCAGACAGCTTGGCAAACGTGGCCTCGCAGGGTGACAGCGGTCACCCGCTCGGCCCTCCACTTGTAACTGACCCACTACCACAGAGACATCGGGGTGGCGAGAGTCTTGTCAGCTTTGAGGAGAGTGCTCCATGACCTTTTTAGGTCACCACGCGGATGAAAATGGCCTCCAGCCCACGAAGTGGGCGAAGGAGAATAGCCCAGGGCAGAGCAGGGGCCTTGACTCCTGCGACGCCCTGGGTCAGCGAATCGGCAACGACTCTCCTCGTGTTGGCGTGGGAAGTCCGCCCACGCCAACACGAGGAGAAACCCTCGGTAAATACGGATTGTCGACCCAGGGCGTCGCGGCCGGCAGTCGCCTTCGGCTCCTGCTATTCGTCCGCTATGCCCTGGGCTACTTTCCCATGGCCTTTCAGGCCATTTTCATGGGAGACAGCTCTTAGTATAAGCTATCCCATCTGAGTCCTTTCGAGTCTCTTGACCATACGAGGTTAGAGAGGAATCGAATGTTAACTTCGAGACGAACATTTCTGAAGAGCACAATGACTGGTGCGGGTGTGGCATTGGGAGGATTAAGGAGCTTGGCAAATGCTGCTGATCCCCTGGCGGGATCAGGCAGAGAGATTCAGACAGAGGTAGAATCTTCTTCGAACACGCCGGTGTATACGCGTGGCGTAGGTGTGTATCCGGGAGATCCAAAGGATTACTTTGGTCCAGAGCTGGTGGTGGATGAGGCGAAATATCGGAACCTGGCTTTGCACCGTCCGGCTTACCATTCAAGCAGTTACGACTACAACCTCACGGCCCAGTTGGTTACGGACGGGATCAAGGAAACGAGGCTGCCGCGGTGGGTGGTAACCTCCACGAGCCAGCACGGCACGCTTAAAAAGAACGAGCGGGAGTGGCTGCTGGACCACAACCCGGTGACGACCCTGGACTTCAAAGGGCCGCGCGGGTGGGTGCAGATCGAGTTGGGAGGCGGGGATCAGTTGCCTGAGGTGGACCGCGTGGAGCTATTGACCTTAGTCCCGTCGCACGGGACGCAGCTTGAAGGCTTGACGTTCCTAATATCGGGCTCCGAGAACGGCCAAACCTGGAAGGACCTGGGTCGCCTCTCCAGCATAGGCCCCGCCGGAGACATCGGCTTGCCGCCTGGGTTCGCTGAGTCAAAAAATGTCTATAAACCGTCGATTCCTCTGACCCAGGTGTCCCGGAGCCGCTTTTATCGTGTTGAATTCGAAGCCGCAAACGCTACACAGTGGCACGTTGGGGAGGTGGCGTTTTTCGACAACAATCGCCGCGTAGAGTTCGGAGGGCCTTACGACTTCACCAGTGCGTGGATGAGTGCTGGCCAAGGGGGGGAGTGGGTTTACGTAGACCTGGGTGCGGCTTGCAAGTTCGACCGCGTCGTTTTGTACTGGATCCGGCGCGCAGCAGAAGGTTCTCTCCAGGTATCGGATGACGCCGTGAATTGGAAGGATGTACAGGCACTGCCAGCGGGAACAAGCCTGACTGACGACATGAAACTGGTGCAGCCTGTGCAAGCAAGATATTTGCGCGTGCTGATGAAGCGGCCGGCCTCGCCCGAGGGCTATATTTTGAGCGAAATTGAAGTGTACGGCCATGGAGGACTGGTAGCACAGCCGAAACCGGCGCTAGCAGCACGACCAGATGGGCGGCAAGACCTCGCGGGGGGCGCGTGGAAAGTGCAGCGGGACTCGCTTGTAAACGTGGATGGGGCAACGCTCTCAAAAACGAGCCTCAGGGATGATGACTGGTTGGTGGCGACTGTGCCGGGCACTGTCCTTGCTAGCTACCTGAACGCCGGTGCACTGCCCGACCCGAACTACGGGGACAATCAATTGATGATTTCAGACTCCTTTTTCTACGCCGACTTCTGGTATCGCAACGAATTTGTGCCGCCGACTGCGGTGACCGGTCAGCACGTATGGCTGAACTTCGACGGTATCAACTGGAAGGCCGACGTTTTCTTGAATGGGGAAAAGATCGGACGTATTGAAGGCGGATTCATGCGCGGTCGCTTCGATGTCACCGACCGGTTCCTTGCCGGGCGGAAAAACGCTCTGGCCGTGCGTGTCGAGAAAAACGCGACACCGGGGAGCGTCAAAGAGAAGACGTTCGAAAACCCTGACTTGAACGGGGGCGCGCTGGGCGCTGATAATCCAACTTACCACGCATCGATCGGCTGGGACTGGATTCCAACCATCCGTGGACGAAACATGGGTATTTGGAACGATGTGTACTTAAGTGTCAGTGGGCCTGTGACGCTTGACGATCCTTTTGTCTCCACGGTAGTGCCACTACCGGACACTTCGCGGGCAGACGTGAGCATAGAAGTCTCTCTGCGTAACCATGAATCGAGGGCCATCGAGGGAACCCTTCGCGGACGGTTCGGTGAAGTGTCGTTCGAGCAAGACCTAACGGTCGAGGCCTCGGCAACAAAGAAGATCGTTCTGAATCCATCGACACATCCCGCATTGCGACTGCAAAACCCGAGGCTCTGGTGGCCCGTGGGGTACGGCGAGCCCAACCTGTACAACGTGGAGTTGAGATTTGAGACCGCGGATAACGCACGCTCCGATGCGAAATCATTCCAAGCCGGTGTACGCCAGATGGCTTACAGCGAAGAGGGCAACGCGCTCAAGATCTGGATTAACGGCCGGCGGTTTGTGCCTCGCGGGGGAAATTGGGGCTTTGGAGAGTCGATGCTGCGCTACCGGGCACGCGAATACGACGTGGCTGTAGACTACCACCGGGACATGAATTTCACCATGATCCGCAACTGGGTAGGACAGATCGGCGACGATGAATTTTACGAGGCCTGTGACCGCCATGGTGTCATGGTGTGGCAGGATTTCTGGCTGGCCAATCCGTGGGACGGCCCGGATCCGGACGACAATGACATGTTCATGCGGAATGCGACAGATTTCGTATTGCGGATTCGAAACCATCCGTCCATCGGGCTGTACTGCGGGCGCAACGAAGGATACCCCCCCAAACCGCTGGAAGAAGGCATAAGGAAAGCGTTGGCGGAAATGCATCCAGGACTGCACTACATTTCCAGTTCGGCAGACGACGTCGTTAGCGGCCACGGGCCGTACCAGGCAATGCCTCCGAAGTTTTACTATGCGCAACGGGCTACTAAAATGCTCCACAGTGAGCTGGGTATGCCCAACATCGTGACCCTGGACAGCCTGCGGGCCATGATGCCTGAGTCGGCCATATGGCCACAGGGGAAATTCTGGGGGTTGCACGATTTCTGTCTGCACGGTGCGCAAGGCGGTGCCTCGTTCATCAAAATGATCGAAGAGAGCTACGGAGGCGCCGACAACGCGGCAGATTGGGTCTCGCTGGCACAATTCGTGAATTACGAAGGCCATCGCGCCATGTTCGAGGCACAGAGCAAGAACCGCATGGGCCTGCTGATCTGGATGAGCCATCCCTGCTGGCCATCCTTTGTATGGCAGACCTATGACTACTATTTCGAGCCGACTGCCGCTTACTTTGGGTGCAAGAAAGCATCGGAGCCGCTGCATATTCAATGGAACCCAGCCAGCGACAGTATCGAGGTTGTGAACTACAGCGGGGGAAACGTGAGGGGCCTGACGGCTCGCACCGAAGTGTTGAACATGGACGGGACATTGAAGTGGGAGAAGACGGCTTCCGTGGACAGCTTAGAGGATAGCGTGGCATCGCCCATTAAGATGGAGTATCCAACCAGCTTGACACCGGTGCATTTCCTAAGGTTGAAGCTGATGCGAGGGGATGAGATTTTGTCGGAGAACTTCTATTGGCGAGGACTCGAGGAAGGTAACTACCGCGCGATTCGCGAATTGCCGAAGGTGAAGTTGAAAGCTCAAACGCGTATTGAACGGCAGGGTAACCGCTGGCAGTTGACCACCTTGCTGCAAAACACGTCGACCTCGCCGGCCCTGATGGTGAGGCTGAAGGTGGTGCGTGGAAAGGGCCGAGACCGCATCTTGCCCTCCCTTTGCAGCGACAACTATGTGGCGCTGATGCCCAGCGAACGGAAGACCATCAAGACGAAGATTGAGGACGCCGATACTCGCGGTGAAAGACCCATCATCGTGGTGGAGGGCTTCAATGTGGCAGAGTTGACTGTAGGGTAAGACCTCCACCATCACTCGGAGAAATCCTCTGGGGTGATCCAGTGCAAAGCTTCAAAAGGAGAGTACTATGAACCGGATGTGTCGCCGCGATTTCTTGAAGGTCGCTAGCGCAGCATTTACAACTTCGATGTTCACCGGTAACGTCAAAGGTGCAAACGACCGCTTGGTCGGAGCCGTGATCGGGACTGGGGTCATGGGCCGCGAGAACCTCGATGTCGCCGCCAGCCAGCCGGGAGTGGAGATCGCAGCCATCTGCGACGTATTCCAGCCCAACCTGGAGCTCGGCGCCGCGGTGCTGGCCAAGAGGGGCAAGAAGGCAAAAGAGGTCAAAGATTTTCGCGAGATTCTGGCGGACAGATCGATCGATTTCATTAACATCTCCACGCCGGATCACTGGCACGCGTACATGACCATCGAAGCCTGCAAGGCCGGCAAGGACGTTTACGTGGAAAAACCTACCTGTGTGGCCGTCGATGAGGGCTTCAAGATGGTCGAAGCCGCGCGCAAATATAACCGGGTGGTACAGGCTGGGACGTGGCAGCGTTCAGGCCAGCACTTTCAAAAAGCCTGCGAGATGGTTAGGGGAGGGCAGCTCGGGAAGGTGACCTTCGCCAAGGCATGGATTTTTTCCAACCAGCCTAAGGAAGGCATAGGCAATCCGCCGGATGCCGAACCTCCCCGGGACCTGGATTGGGATCTCTGGCTTGGCCCGGCACCGCAGCGCACCTTCAACCCCAACCGCTTCGGTGTGTATCCAAACGCTTATTCCTATTTCCGCTACTTCTGGGACTACGCGGGCGGAGTCATCACGGATTCGGGAATCCATATGATCGACATCATCCACATGGCCATGGGGGACGTGATGCCGACGTCGATCCAGGGGGGCGGCGGCAAGTTTTGGTTCGAAGACAACACGGAGACGCCGGACACCATGCAGGTCACCTATGTGTACCCGGGGTTCCTGGGTTCCTGGGACCACCGTTGCAACAACACGGAGGCCATGCCGGCGAGGCTGATGGGAACACAGTTCCACGGGACGGACGGGACCCTCTACGTGGACCGGGCAGTCCTGCGCGTCACCCCCGAGAAAAAGTCGGCTCTCACGCCGCTGGAGATTAAGGTGGGTGCTGATCCGCACCCGTTGCATTGGGAGAACTTCATTGACTGCATCCGGACCCGCAAACGGCCCAACAGCGACATTGAATTGTGCTTCAAGTCCTCAGCCGCTTGTATCCTGGGTGACGTCTCATACCGAGCAAAGATGCGGCTGGATTGGGACGATGAAGCAAAAACGGTGACGCAGAAGGAAGCGCGCAAGTACCTGGATCGCGAGTACCGCAAACCCTGGAAATTGGAAGTCTGAGTATATGAGAATCCGCAGGATTCCCAGCGATTAGCCGGTGGTCGAGGCCGCCACAGGCGGACGACACCACCGCCTACCACGTGCAAACTCATCGCACCCCGGAGCGGGTGCCAGCAAAAAGCGAAAGGACTGCGACCCTTGCCAGGGTCAATCCTAATCGACGGCATGGTTTCTGGGGTTTCGCCCGCCGCCAGCGGACTCAACCCCCGGCTAATAGCTCTCATCCCTCCGGGATGTTTGCTGGGTGAAGGGTGATGGCCCCTCGAATGTTTGTTTCACCAGGTCCCCTCTCCATCGCCCGTTGCAGCGCAAGGTCGCTGCCAAGTCTCTTCTACCGTGCAGTTGCAACAAACGCTCCTTTGACGGTACGGGTTCTGTCATTGACGATCGCACTGGCTATAAACGGATTATTCTCTTAAATGCCCAATTCTTATATTCTATCGACCATCAAATTGCCATGGAGAGGCCTTATGAATTCAATTCGCTTTTCGTTCTGGTGGATTGGAATGACCATGTTCTTCCCTATTTTGGCCGTGCATTCCGCCACAGCCTTAACACTCGCTAATTTCCGCTGTGAGTACAAATCCAATCCTATTGGGATCGATGTGCGGCAACCCCGCTTGAGTTGGGAGGTGGTTTCCACGGATCGGGGGACGCTTCAGATCGCCTACCAAATTCGTGTAGCTGTCTCGGAGAGCGACCTGGTCAAGAACAAAGTAATTTGGGATTCAGGTAAACAGACTTCCGACGCGTCCATACATGTTGTCTATCAGGGGCCTGCTTTAGAAACCGGTTGGCGCTACTACTGGCAGGTCCAGGTGTGGGACAATCAGGGGCACACTTCCGGTTGGAGCAAGCCGGCCCTCTGGGAAATGGGACTGTTGCAGTCCTCTGACTGGCAGGGACACTGGATTACACCCGACCTTCAAGAAGATTATACCCAGTCTAATCCTGTACCCATGTTGCGTCGGGTCTTCCAATTGAACAGACCTATAGTCAAAGCCCGCCTCTACGCCTCTGCGATGGGACTCTATGAACTGGAACTCAACGGCATGCGGGTGGGAGATGAATATTTTACGCCCGGTTGGACGGCTTACGATTTTCGCTATCAATATCAGACTTACGATGTCACCCGCTATTTGAAGCAGGGTGAAAATTGTCTGGGAGCTCTGCTCGGAGATGGCTGGTTTCGTGGGAATATGGTCGGGCAAGGCAAGCGCAATTCCTACGGCAAACAGGCTGCCCTGCTGGCTCAACTGGTCGTCACCTATACCGATGGCAGTCGCCAGGTGCTGGGCACCGACGACAATTGGAAAACTGCCAATGGCCCCATCCTCGCGTCCGATATTTACAACGGCGAAATCTACGACGCCCGGTCGGAGCGAACCGGTTGGAGCCAGGCTGGATATGATGACAAGAATTGGAAGAAGGTGTTATTGCTCGATTCTCCCAAAGCTAAACTGGTGGCGCCGTTGGGCCCACCGGTCCGCAGGATTGAAGAGATCAAGCCTGTGAAGCTGCTCAAGACTCCAGCGGGTGAAACCGTGCTCGACATGGGGCAGAATATGGTTGGCTGGCTGCGGTTCCAACTGGAGGCGCCTACGGGCACAACCATAATCTTGCGCCACGCTGAAGTGCTCGATAAGGCCGGCAATCTCTACACAGAGAACCTTCGTTCCGCGCAGCAGACGATCCGCTATACCGCCAAGGGTGGAGGTCCTGAAGTCTTCGAGCCCCATTTCACTTTTCAAGGATTTCGCTTTGTGGCTGTGAGCGGCTGGCCCGGCGAACCCGGTCTGGATTCCTTCACCGGGGTTGTGGTCCATTCAGCCATTGTCCCGACAGGGAGCTTCGAAAGTTCCAATCCTCTGTTGAACCAGCTTCAGCACAACATCATTTGGGGGCAAAAAGGCAATTTCGTCGATGTGCCCACTGACTGTCCGCAGCGCGACGAGCGGCTCGGCTGGACGGGGGATGCCCAGGCGTTTGCTCGAACCGCCTGTTTCAACCACGATTCCGCAGCCTTTTATACCAAGTGGCTCAGGGATGTGGCGTTGGACCAGCAGGATGACGGTGCAGTGCCCCACGTAATTCCCAACGTGATTTCGCACAAAACCCGCAAGGGGGATTCCGCCTCGGCGGGCTGGGCGGATGCGTCCGTCATCGTACCTTGGACTGTCTATTTGTCTTACGGCGACCGCCGTATTCTGGAACAGCAATACGACAGCATGAAGGCCTGGGTAGATTACATGCGCCGTCAGGCGGGTGACCGCTACCTTTGGGATAAAGACTTTGCCTACGGCGACTGGCTTGCCTTTGCCACCACTCGCTCTGATTATCCCGGAGCCACCACCGACAAGGACTTGATCCAGACTGCCTATTTTGCCCGTTCCTCTACTCTTCTCCAAAAGACCGCCGAACTCCTGGGCAAAAAGGATGATTCCGTTTTTTATGCAGAGTTGTTGAACAAGATCAAAGCGGCGTTCCAGAAGGAATACGTCACCCCTAATGGCCGCCTTTCTTCCAACACACAAACCGCATACTCATTGGCCCTGGCCTTCGACCTTCTGCCTGAATCTCTCCGCAAAACTGCCGCGGAGCGACTTGCCAAAGATGTCCGGCAATTCAAACACATCACTACCGGTTTTCTGGGCGCGCCGGTCATCTGTCATGTCCTTAGCGACTACGGGTACTTCGACGAAGCCTATATGCTGCTGAATCGCAAAGAATATCCCTCCTGGCTCTATCCGATTACCCAGGGCGCTACCACGATCTGGGAGCGCTGGGACGGTCTCAAACCGGACGGCACTTTTCAGGACAAGGAAATGAATTCTTTCAATCATTATGCCTACGGGGCGATTGGCGAATGGCTCTATCGCGTGGTGGCGGGAATTGAAATTGATGTTAGGCAGCCCGGCTACAAGCACAGTCTTATCCAGCCGCACCCCGGCGGTGAACTAACCCACGTGAAGGCCTCTGTCCAAACCATGTATGGGCGCGTTGCTTCTGCATGGGAGCTTAAAGAAGGGAAGATGGTGCTGCGCGTGGAAATCCCCGCCAACACGACTGCTACAATCCGGCTGCCCAAGGCGAAGCTCGACCTGATGACTGAAAGTGGCCAACCGCTCCAATCCAGCAAGGGGATTTCAGAGGTCAGGCAGGCCGGGGACGCAGTCTTGGCTGAGGTTGGTTCCGGAACCTACGTATTCGAGAACCGCAATTATTAGGAATCGCTCCAATAGAGCCAAAAAATGACGATGAACTGCCGGGAGAGGACGCTGGCGGCCCTTGACCATAAGGAACCGGATCGGGTCCCCCTCGACTTGGGAGGACGCCACACGACCCTGCACATGGATGCACACCAGGCCTTGATGCGGTATCTCGGCCTCAGTGGACCAATCCCACCTATCCGCAGCTATCACACCTACCTGGTGGAGCCTGATCCGCAACTGCTGCAACGCTTCGAGCGAGTAACAACACTGATCTTCCCCAAGGCTCCCGACAGCTATGTCTTCAGCATCGATCCTGAAACCAACACCTATGTCGACGAGTGGGGAACGAAGTATTACATGCCGCCCAATGGCTACTACTACGACATTGCTGCCGTCCCTCTGC
>JBGOTQ010000097.1:0-21590 GCA_041476565.1 Terriglobia bacterium
CACTTCCATGAAAATGCGAGTTTTGGTAGCCACGCCGACCACTTTTTCCGGGAGGCGTGGGCTTTTGGTTGTCAGGAAAAATGCCCACGGCTCGCGGCGACTGGTGTCGCCAATATGCTAGCCGTGGCTACCTCTGCCATTTTCATCTGCGGTGGTGAACTTGAAAAAAGCAGCCCAGGCATAGCGGGCGAATAGCAAGTAATGGCTCTTGGAGGGAAGCAGTGAGTAGAAACATTTTGACAATTCTCTTGTTTGCATTTCCGGCGTTTGCACAGACCCCGAACCCCAAATTGTCTTTCGAATCTCTGGAACCGATTGACGCTCACGCACACGTCTTTGCCATGGTCCCGACTTTCTTCGGGATGCTGAATCAGCGGCACCTGGGGATTGTCGACATCTGTGTTGTGGATAAGTATGATCGCGGTTACGAAGAGGCTGAACCCCAGCACGCGAAAGCGCTTGAGGTCGTCCGGGCCAGCCAGGGCCGTGTCAGCTGGTGCTCCACGTTTGATCCGGAGGACTGGGAGTCCCCTGGATTTGCCAAGCGAGCCATTGAATCGCTGGGGGACACCTTTTCGGAGGGGGCCATTGCCGTCAAGATCTACAAGAGTATCGGTATGAACCTGAAATCCAAGAAGGGTGAATATCTGATGCCAGACAACCCGGTCTTTGATCCCATTTTCAGGTTCATTGCTGATCAGAACAAAACGCTTTATGCCCATATCGCCGAACCCGAAGCAGCCTGGCAACCCCTGGATCCAATGAGCCCGGACTACAGTTACTACAAAGATAACCCTGCGTGGTACATGTACGGGCACGCCGATCGTCCCGAAAAGTCAACTATCCTGGCTGCCCGCGACCGCATGCTGAAACGCAATCCGAAGCTGCGCGTGGTGGGTTGTCACTTGGGCAGCATGGAGAGTGATGTGCAGGAAATTGCTAAGCGGCTCGACCGTTACCCCAACTTTGCCGTGGACACCGCTGGCCGGGTCGAGCATCTGATGCTGCAGTCCAACGAGAAGGTCCGAAGTTTCCTCATCAAATACCAGGACCGGGTGCTTTATGCGACAGACAGGGAGCTGATGTCCTGGGACGATGCAGAGGAGGTTCTTAAGCAGTGGCAGTCGGACTACGATCGGGATTGGAAATACTTTGCCACCAATGTAATCCAGGAACTACGAGGCCAGAAAATATCTGGCCTGGCTCTCCCCGAAACCGTTTTGCGAAAGCTTTATCGCGAAAACGCCTTACACTGGGTTCCAGGGATAATGGGACAAAAGTAGAGAGCTGGTGGTGGTGAGAATGGTATGCCTCGAACCAGACCAACCGATTTGGCGCGCCACCGCCAATGAAAATGGCGGCCAGCCCACGAAGTGGGCGAAGGAGAGTAGCCCAGGGCAAAGCGAGCGATTTTTGCGAGCGACGCCCTGGGTCAGCGAATCGGCAAAGATTCTCCTCGTGTTGGCGTGGGAAGTCCGCCCACGCCAACACGAGGAGAAAACCTCGATAAATACGGATTGTCAACCCGGGGCCTTTCAGGCCATTTTCATGAAAGTGCCCCATGACCTTTCCAAGCAAATATGGGAAGAGCCAATCACTCGATCAATCGGCTATTATTCTTAGTATTCCTCCTGGGGTTTCTGACTCTGCCTGGCGAGCGGGCGCGAGCGGAAGTCAGGGTTTGGGAAGGGACTCTTACGTTGCCCACTTACGTTGAGGGTCCTCCGGATGTGAATCCCCCCTTTGATCTATTCCGCCAACGCAGCTTCAGCACCTATCCCTACACCACGCGAGAAAACTTGACTGACCGCAAGGTGGACAGAGCGTGGCGAACTCTGAATCTTGAAAACGAATACCTGAAGGTCACGATGTTGCCGGACCTGGGTGGCCGCTTGTACAGTTGCGTGGATAAAACCAGCGGCCGGGAGATGTTCTATGCCAATCCTTCGATCAAGTATGCCCAGGTGGCTTACAGGGGTGCGTGGGTTGCGCTGGGCATAGAATTCAATTTCCCGGTTTCTCATAACTGGGTGACAGTCTCGCCCGTCGACTTTGTCACCTTGAAGAATTCGGACGGAAGCGCTTCCATTTGGGTAGGCAATATTGACAGGCCATACGGAATGATGTGGCGTGTTGCTATGACGCTGCGCCCCGGCAGTTCACTGCTGGAGCAGACGGTCACTTTGTATAACCGAAATGAATTGCGGCATCGGTTCTACTGGTGGAACACCAGCTCCGTAGAGTCCTGGGATGATTCCCGGATCATTTATCCAATGGAACTGACCGCTGGCCACGGGTATGCCGACATTGACACCTGGCCGGTAGACTCGGTCGGTTTTGATCTGAGCATACCTGGAAATCACACCCGCGGCTTTGTGTCGCGCTTTGCAGTCGGTACACGGGAACCTTTCATGGGGGTGTACAATCCCAAGACCAACTCGGGGATGGCCCATTGCGCCGAGATTGAGGAGGTCCCCGGGAAGAAGATCTGGTCCTGGGGGTGGGACTCAGACGGGCGTGACTGGCGCAAAGCCCTATCCGATAACGAGAGCGCCTATCTGGAGATCCAGGCCGGCCTGTTTCGAAATCAGGAAACTTACGCGTTCCTGGAGCCTCAGCAGTTCGTCCGTTTCCACGAATATTACATGCCGGTTCGTAATCTTGGAGGTTTCTCCCGTGCCAATCGCCACGCGGTGGTTTATCTGGCAAGGGAGAACAAGACTCAAGGCGGACTGACTGTGGGTATCAATGTCAACCATGAAGTCAGTGGCGGCCATGTCCGGATCATCCAGGAAGGTCGGGTAGTTGTGGAAGAGGCATTGAACCTGAGACCTTCAGACACGTTTAAGAAGACCTATGCGACCCTGACTGGTTCTGGTGCTTACACCGCTGAGATCCTGGATGCCAACAGCAAGGCGCTCCTCTCGCACACCGAAGGGAAATACGATCTGGCTCCCAAGTCGGAGTTCAAATTGGGTCCGCAGGAGGCCTATCAAATTCCTGATACTCCGGCTCGCAGTGAAGGCGATTTCGTGGAAGAAGGAAAGAACCTGGAGCTTATGGGTAGACTCCTTCCAGCTTACGATTGCTATCGACTAGGCCTTCAGTGGTTTCCGGAGAGCTTTGCACTCAATAAAGGAGCAGGACGACTCGGCGTACAATTGAGACGCTATGCCGAAGCCGTGCGATATCTCTCGAAGGCCCAGTACCGCGTGAGCAACGACCCTGAACTGCATTATTATTTCGGGAATGCTTGGATGGGGCTGGGAGACCTGGCAAAAGCCAAGATGCAATGGGAAGGCGCGACTGTTCTTCCATCCTTTCGACCGGTGGCCTTGCTTCATGGCAAGTCAGATCCCCGGCAGGCAGCCCAGGTCTTTAAAGAGGGGATGAGGGTCGACCTCACGAATCTCGACCTATACCTGGGGATGGATCAAGCTTTGAGCCTGCTGGAATCCGCTCCCCAAGAAAGGTTGGAGGCACTCGAGAGCTTTCCGGACCAAAAGGCGCTTCCTACCATGCTGCTGCACAAACTGGCCCTGACACTGGCGGAATGCGGCCGCCCGGAAGAGGCTGATCGGTTGTTTGCGAACCGCACTTTCATTCGTGAGGAGTTCGGAACCAATATTCGGGAGGTCTACCTTGAGGTCCAGCTTCAGAAAGCCTTGGCCAGTGCGCGTCAGAAGAGATTCGAACAAGCCCGAAACCTGATTAAGACGATGCACAACGAAATTCCAGGGCTGGACTTTACCCGTGACGGCCTCGATCCCTTCCTCCAGGGGGCCAGATTCGAGTATTATCTGGGTGAAATCGAATCGCTTTGTGGCAACTTACAAGCCGCTCGCGACTTTTGGCAAAAGGCCGCAAAGTCGCAGGACTATCGCCAACTCTACTTCGCTTACCTGGCCGCCCAGCGGCTCGGCAGTATAGACGAAGCGGGCTGGCGGGATAAGATGAGGACAGGTGCGACCGCTGCCAAGAGTTATGGTTCCGGAGGGGGTCATTTTCCTGGAATTGCTATTTATGCTCAAGGCCTCCTGCTGAGGGCCCTGGGCCAAACTGACGAGGGCAACCTGCTCTTGCGAGAAGCGCTTTACTTGCCCGACAAGCGGATGTGTCATTACTTGACTAGAGCAGCGTTACAAAGGAGCCGCCCAGCACCCTACTAGCGTGCCTTCGCCAGTCAAAATGGCAGGGGTAGCCACGATGAATTGGATTCTTGAATTCATAGTGGGCATTTCATCTGCGGCCAAATACACACGACAAATCAAAGGCGATTTGTCGTGGCTACCAAGTCTCAAATTTTCATGAGGGTTACCGAGCTCCGACAATCAAGGGCAAAAGGTAACTGCGCAGGATTACTTATGCACAGCATGCGAAACGCCCTTGCCGGGCATACCGATGTTACTGCATTGCTACTGGACATGGTGGGCTCTAACCGGAAGCATCAACCTGTCGGGATCTACTCCATCTGTTCAGCCAACCAGTTCGTGCTGGAAGCCGGCATGATCCAGGCCCTGCAAGATGAAACCGTCGTCTGCATTGAATCCACGTCCAATCAAGTCAATCAGTTCGGCGGTTACACGGGGATGCTTCCGTCTGATTTCCGGGAGTTTGTGAAATCGGTCTCTGTCGCCATGAACTTCCCTGAAGCGCGAATTATTTTAGGCGGAGACCATCTGGGACCGCATGTCTGGCAAAAAGAATCCGCCCATTCTGCCATGGTCAAGGCCCGGGAACTGGTGAGCAGTTGCGTGCAGGCCGGCTACACCAAAATTCACCTGGATGCCAGCATGCGCTGCGCGGACGATCCCGGGGACCGGAATGCCCCGCTCGACGACAGGGTTGTCACCGAGCGAACTGTGAACCTCTGTCAGGCGGCGGAGGTGGCCTACTCCGAAATGCCTCGAGGCTCTCCGGCCCCGGTTTATGTCATCGGAACAGAAGTTCCCATTCCGGGAGGTGAACAGACCAGCCAAATTGGGGTCTCTGTAAGCCGGGTCAGTGATGTCGAACGAACGTTGACCCTGGCAAGGGATACGTTTCATGCCGAGGGCTTACAGTCCGCTTGGGAGCGCGTGATTGCCGTAGTGGTGCAGCCCGGAGTCGAATTCGGGGATTCCAGCGTGTTTGAGTATGTTCGAAAAGAAGCAAGCGAGTTGTCATCCTACCTCGAAAAGCGTTGGCCCTTGGTCTATGAAGCCCATTCGACTGACTACCAGGCCCCCGGTGCCTTGCGTCACATGGTCGAGGATCATTTCGCTATTTTGAAGGTGGGACCCTGGCTGACATTCGCTCTGCGGGAAGCACTCTTTGCGTTGGAGTGTATCGAGGAGGAGTGGCTGTCCGGCAGAAAAGACGTCGTTCTATCCAAATTGAGGGATACATTGCGGCAGGCCATGTTGGACCACCCGGAGTACTGGAAACCTTATTATCATGGCGATGAAGATTACCTCCGCTTTGCGCGGGATTTCAGCTACAGTGACCGATGCCGATACTATTGGCCTCGCCCGGAGATCCAGGAAGCCATACAGCGGTTGCTTCGCAACCTGCTGCAACATCCAGCCCCGATCAGTTTGCTGAGCCAGTTCTTGCCGGTTCAATATCAGGCTGTACGGAGCGGAAATCTTCACAATCGCCCGGTTGATTTAATCCACCATAAGGTACAGGAAGTGATAAACATTTATGCCTCTGCCTGCGGGATGAGGTAAAAGAGTTGAATTCACCACAGAGGCACAGAGAACACAGAGTTGAAAATCATGGCGAGCAGATGAGCTCCAGTTCCACGCTGATTCATGGATTCTCTTCCACCGGTTCAGTCTCAAGTAATCGGGGGCTTTCTCTGTGACCTCCGTGTTTCTGTGGTACCAAACGGTGAAGGGTCACCACAGAGGCACAGAGAACACAGAGTTGAAAATTATGGCGACCATATGAGCTCCAGTTCTACGCTGATTCATGGATTCTCTTCCACCGCTTCAGTCCCAAGTAATCTAGGGGCCTTTCTCTGTGACCTCCGTGTCTCTGTGGTTTGCGTTTCGGCGCTGAAGTTATGATGCATGACCAAGAAAAGCTAAATCAAATATCTGGCAAAATCATCGGGGCTGCCATGGAAGTCCACAAGACTCTGGGACCAGGACTGCTGGAGTCGACTTATGAGGCCTGTCTTTGCCGGGAGCTCCTATTACAGGGTATCCCCTTTGAGCGTCAAGTGGCTTTACCTGTAGAATACAAAGGGTTGAAATTGGACTGTGGTTACCGCTTGGACATGCTAGTGGACAGTTTGATTATTGTCGAGATTAAGGCAGTAGTTGGCTTGGAACCTATCCACGAGGCTCAGTTGCTGACGTACCTTCGACTGAAGAAACTCTGGTTAGGTTTGCTGATCAACTTCAATGTGCCTGTCCTCAAGGAGGGTATCAAGAGGTTAGTCAACGGATGACTAAAAGGACCCAATATCACCACAGAGGCGCAGAGAACACAGAGTCGAAGATCATGGCGGGTAGATGAGCTCCTGTTCCACGCTGATTCATGAATTCTCTTCCACCGGTTCAGTCTCACGTCATCTAGGGGCTTTTCTCTGTGCCCTCTGTGTCTCTGTGGCGCCTACCTCTTCAATGGCCAGAATCATGAACATCCTTTTAAATTTTCTTGTTTTTCTGCTTGTATTGCCTTCAGTTGAAGTGTCAGCTGCGCCAGCGGTTGAAGTGTGGGCAGTCCCGAGCATTCAGAAAGTCCGGCCGGATGACCCAACGGAATCCTCCAACTTGGTGTGGTCACAGAAAACCAAGACTGTTTCACTTGCGGGAGCGAAAAACGAGCACGTGCCCTTTCAAGTGGTCATCTCCACTCCACCCCCAGCGACGCGCCACGATCCGGCAGCATCAGGTTTCTACGTTGAAGTCTCTGACCTGGTGTCTTCCCAGGGACGGATTGCCAAAGACCAAGTCAAACTGTTCTTCGAACATGTAGTGCTTTGCTACGCCAAGTCGAGTCCTGTGGGCGCCACGGGGTTCTGGCCCGATGCTCTGGCGCCATTGACCAATCCTTTTTCGATGGGTGCCGAATTCCGAGGATTTGTGAAGAACCGTGCCATTTGGATCGACATCCCAGTCCCTATGGTGGTTCCGGCTGGGACCTACTCCGGAAAGGTAACAGTCACCCAAAATGGAAAATCACTTGACCAGCTCAAGCTGAGCCTCAAAGTCTACGACTTTGCCCTTCCCCTAGAGACCCACCTGATTACCTACATGGGCGTTTCTGCCGAGCGTCTCAGTCACTTTTACCAAGTGCCAAGACATTCTCCCGAACTCCGGTCTATTCTCCGAAGGTATCACGAATCCCTCTATGCCAACCGCATGGAGCCCTGGTTCAATGACGCCCTGCAGCCCGATGTGGAAGACTCGGCTGACGGCGAACCCCGTGTGAGATTTGACGACCGTGTGTACGCTTACTACATGAACACGCTGAAGACCAAGCGGGTGATCCTTGAGGCGGCTCCCCCTCGCGCTCGCGGTGATTCCAGGTATCCTCCATTCTCAGAAAGTTTCAATCAGCGGGCTAAATCCTACTTAAGACAGATCGATGAATACTACAAGACTCATGGATGGCTGGAACGCCTAGTAATCAACAGCCCAATCGATGAACCCAGTACGGTCCAACAGTTCGAGGAGACGCGAAAATGGGCTCAAATTGTCCACGAAGCCGCTCCCGGCGTCCCCTTCCTGGCCACCAAATCCCCGGTCTCGGAAAGGCCCGAATTGGGGCCGCTGATCGGCCATGTCAACAACTTCTCGATTCATGGCAATGATCTGAACCGTCTTGAGGTCAAACGAGCAATCCAGGAGGAACAGTCCAAGGGCGGGGAAATTACGTGGTATATATCCTGCGATCAGGTTTACCCACAACCGAATTACTTCATTGATGCCCCGGCTATGGATCCGGTAATGGTGCCGTGGGTCACCTGGCGGTACGGAATGAACGGAATCCTCTACTGGGACCTGGCTTACTGGCCCCAGACTCCTGATCCGTGGCTAAATCCTGTGACTTATCTCAGCGGTTTTCTTTGTAGTGGAGGCGGTGTTCTGAACGGTGAAGGGTCTCTGCTTTACCCTGGCCTTCATACGCATCGGTACACGGGCCAAGATGATGTGGACGGGCCTGTGTCATCTCTGCGTTTCGAATTACTTAGGGAAGGAATTGAAGACTATGAGTATCTCTGGCTGCTAAAATCCATGGGTGACCAGGAATTCGCAGATCGAGTCGTGCGGGACCTGGTAGTGGATGTCAGCGCATTTTCACGAAATGTGGCAGAGCTGTTTGCGGCCCGAGATCGAATGGCCCAGCGAATTGAGAGTTTGGTGAATAAAAAGTAAACCACAGAGGCACAGAGAACACAGAGTTGAAATACCCAGTGGGTTTATGATCTCCAGATCCATGCGGATTCACAATTCTGCTTCAGGGGGTTCAACCTCAGGTGATCCCGAGGCTTTTCTCTGTGTCCTCTGTGTCTTTGTGGTTTGAGTTATAGCCTGAGTTTATTCTTGGAGGTACCAGTGAAAAGAAACTTTGCAGTCATTTCGACAGTCTGCTTTCTTTGGGCAATGGCCATGAACATCCAAGCTGAAGTGTCCGTTCGTGAAGAGAAACTCAACATTCCCACTTGGGAGATTGGCCCTCCAGCTATCCATCCCCTTTTCCCAGGGCCGCAGGGACCTATCTATCCCTACACCTTGAACGAGACTCTCACCGACAACAAGGTCGACAAAGAATACAATGCGGTCTTCCTGGAGAACGAATTCATCAAGGTTCTGGTGCTCCCCGAGATCGGTGGACGCGTGCACGGAGCGCTGGACAAATCCAACAATTATGTGTGGCTGTACTGGCAACCCACGATCAAGCCCGGCCTCATTAGTATGACGGGAGCCTGGATTTCCGGAGGGATTGAATGGAATTTCCCTCACGGCCATCGTCCCTCAGGATTCATGACTGTAGATCATCGGATCGTGAGACACGAGGACGGAAGTGCCACAGCTTGGGTTGGAGAGACAGAACCCGTCTACCGGATGCGATGGCTGGTCGGGATTACGGTGTTCCCCGGCCGGAGTTATTTTCGATGTGATTATGTGTTCATCAATCCCACCAATTACAGACATCCGTTTCAATTCTGGGCCACCGCCGCCACTCACGCCAATGAGTGGGCGCAGGCCCAGTATCCGGGCGACATGGTAACCGGACACGGCAAACACGAATTCTGGAACTGGCCGATCAACAACGGTGTGGATTTGACCTGGTGGAAGAATGTCCCCAACGCCAGCAGCTTTTTCGCCTTCAACAATCCCTCGGATTGGTTTGGCACATTCGATCATAAGGCACAGGGTGGGATGGTGCACGTGGCCGAACATGAGGTCATGCCTGGAAAGAAGCTCTGGACCTGGGGTTCCGGACCCTCAGGGCGCATCTGGGAAGATATCCTGACGGAGGGGGGCGGGGCGTATTACGAACCCCAGGCCGGAGCCTGGAGCGACAACCAACCGGATTACCACTGGATGAGCCCCCAGCAGGTTCGTACTGCCCATGATTATTGGTACCCTGTTCGGGATACGCGCGGTTACCACAAGGCGAACAAGGATTTCGCCATCAACACCGACCTGCGGGATGGCGTGGCTTTTGGAGCAGTCTATTCGACCGGTGTAGTCGAGAATTACAAGGTAGTCCTCAAGAATGCCAAAAGTAACGCCGTCCTGAAGGAGGCCGTGACACCGATATCCCCGGACAAACCATTTATCGCTGAAGTCAAAGTCGGCAGTGAAGTCACCGTTTATGACTTGCACCTGGCGGTTTATGACAGTTCCGGAAAGCTCTCGCTCGACCTGCAGCAGCAACCACCCAGGAAAGTTGAGCTCCCGGCAGGCTTGAAGGACCCTGGAGATCCCAAGAAGATGAATCAGGACGAGCTATACCACTCCGGCGAATGGCTCGACAAATATGTACGCCGGGAAGAAGCCTTGCCCTATTACCAGGAAGCCTTAAAGAAGGATCCGAAGGATTCTCGGGTCAATACGGACCTGGGCTTTCTAGCACTCGAACAAGCCAAGTGGAACGAGGCTCTCAAGTATCTACACGTTGCCTTGGAGAGGGATGCTGACAATTCCCGGATCTATTTTGGCAAGGGCCTCGCATTACAGGGCCTGCAGAAATACGCGGATGCGTATGGCCAGTTCTATAGGGCCACATTTACCGACGATTATTTCGCAGCAGCATATTTCAACCTGGCCAAGCTGGACCTGAGGCATGGTGACTATCGGTCTGCTCTTGAAAAAGCGGCAGAAGCCGAATCCGGGAACGGCAAGTTCGCCGATATTCCTGCACTCCAAGCCGCTGCGCACCGCCACCTTGGCGAGCATGCCAAGGCGTTGGCATCCGCGGAAAAAGCCTTGGAGTTGGATCCCATGCATTTCATGGGCGGCCATGAAAAAATGCTGGCCCTCAAGAACCTGGGTCAGTCCACAGAAGTCTGGGAGACTACCTGGAAGGGCTACATGCGTGGGGCGACTCAGAATTACCTGGAACTGGCCACGGCTTATGCCGGTTCTGGACTGTATGGGGAGGCAGATAGTGTGCTGGCCCACTTTGCGGAGGGGCAGGACCCCGCCAAACTCAATCCTATGGTGTACTACCTGCAAGGCTATTTCAAACAGATGCAAGGGGAATCGACTGCCGTGGCCGACTTCTTTGAGAAGGGAGCCAGAGGTCCGGCCGTTTACACCAATCCCCACCGTCTGGAAGGAATGGCGGCTCTGGAGGCTGCACTCCATCTAAACCCCAATGATGCCAACGCTCACCACTTTCTGGGCAATCTCCTTTACGCGATAGGGCGGCGTGAGGAGGGGCTGGCTCAATGGAAAGATGCTGTTCGAATCAATGATCGGCTTTCCCTGAGCTGGCGCAACATTGGCTACGCCGAAGATCAATTGAATAAGAACTATCAGGTTGCTTATGCTGCCTATCAGAAAGTTCTCTCACTGGATCCCAAAGACTCCCGCGGTTTGCTGGAAATGGACCAGGTTGCCGAGCGATTGAAGATCCCAAGGGCCCAGCGATTGGATTTCCTGGAGAAACATCGGGAAACCGTGGATCAGCGCGATGATCTGGTCTTCCGCTGGGTTGACCTTCGTCTGGAAGCAGGGAAGAAGAGTGATGTCGAGGCTGCTTACCAGGTCCTGAAATCCCACCACTTCCATTCCTGGGAAGGCGGCTACGCGATTCAATTGGCCTGGGTGGAGGTCAACCAGAAGCTGGGAGATTTGGCCTTCGCTCAGAAAGATTACACCGCCGCATTGAATTATTACCAGCAGGCCTGCGAGTACCCCAAAAACCTGGAAGTGGCTCCGCGCACGCCCGACCTCCGGGCCCACGTGAATTGGAACCTGGCCAAGGTCTACCTGGCAACGGGCCAACCGGACAAGGCCTCCGGCTATTTGAAGAGTATCTTGGGGGAGAAGTACAGGAAGCCCCAACTTGGAACCTATTACCAGGCATTGGCACAAAAAGCCTTGAAGAACACGGCGGGTTATGAGGCCTCCCTCGACAGCCTCGAGAAGACGGCTCGATCTTATTCTTCCGGGAAGTTTGAGTACCGAGGCCGCACGGAGGCGATTGGGGACTACCTGCTCTCACTGGTTCTGGATGAAAAGGGTGACAAAGCCAATGCCTCCGCAGCACTAAAAAGTGCACTGCAACGGGATTCACAAGCTGCCCGACTGGCCTTGACTCAAGCACAGATCGAATACGCCGGCGCTCACCAGTGAGCACGATGGGGGCTTTATTTCGCGGCAACAAGGTGATTGTCATAAAAGTGCCCCATGACCTTGGCAAGTTCGCCACCGCCGACGAAAATGGCAGGGGTAGCCACGGTGAGCGTATTGGCGACAGTAATCGCCGCGAACCGTGGGCTTCTTCCTAAATAACCAAAAGCCCACGCCTCCCAGAAAAAGGCGGTCGGCGTGGCTACCAGAACTCGCATTTTCATAGAAGGGCTTCTCATGCGAAAAATGCGCTTTGTGTTCCCGCGCAATGTCTTAATCTTCACTTTGCTCGGGCCTATATTGATTATTTTGCTGATGAGAACTCCTCTTGCGGCCAGAGGGATCGAACTCGGAGATCTATTGAAGCTTCGGTCTGTCACTGACGTGCGATTTTCTCCCGATGGGAAGTACCTGGCTTTCACCATTGAAAATAATGACGGCCCGGAACGCCCTTATCAGCAATTGTGGATTCTGCAGTTGTCCGATGAAAAGTACTGGAGGCTCGGCCCGGAGAAAGATACTTCTGCGGGTGCTGAATGGTCACCAGACAGCCAGTGGATCGCTTTTGAATTAGGCACGGGAGACCATACGAATCTCGCAATTTCCAGACCTGATGGCTCTGGGCTCAAGAGACTCTCTCCTCTCAAATGGACCAACTCCCCCTTGCCATCCACTGGCAAGAAAATCGCCTGGTCACCGGAGGGCCGCCGGCTGGCGTTTGTCAATGCTGTCCCGGGGCCGGAGGAAGGACTGGCCAGCGGAGATCCTATGGTGATCACCCGGTATCTCTACAAGCCCGATTACAGCGAAGGATTTACTCACTTCAATGATAACCGGCGAGTCCACCTCTTCATGATTGAATTGGCTACTGGCCAGGTTAGTCAGCTCACAACAGGTGACCATAATGAACACTCAATTGACTGGTCACCCAACGGAGAGGGGATTCTCTTTGTTTCGAATCGCGAGGCCAATGAAGACCAGTTTTTCAACTATGATATTTTTGCTCTGAAGATCTCTGACAAGACGATCCGGAGACTGACTGCAACGGAGAGTGCTGAATACCAGCCTCGATGGTCACCCGACGGCAAGACTATTACGTTCCTTGGAACACGGCGCGGGTTGACTGATCTGGAAACGACCATGGAGGATACACACGTCTGGTTGATGAATGCCGACGGGAGCCAGCGCCGTGGACTGGGAAGCACTATAGACAATCGGCAGGAATCGGCAGGATGGGCCCCCGACGGTACGGCAGTTTATTGTACTGTGGAGGAACGCGGCAATGTGGGCCTGTACCGTCTTGCGGTGACGGGCGGTAAAGCGGAACCTGTTGTCAACCTGCCTGGACGTGTCGCAGCATGGTCGATCACCCGGGGGAATAGCATAGGCTTCGCTCTAACTACACCCGAGGATACGGCTCAACTCTATCTCAAAACCGAAGGCGCCTTACCCCAGAGAATCACCAACCTCAACGAATCCATTCTTAAAGGCAAACAGGTCGCTGAAGTCGAATCAATGACCTTCATCAGCAACGACAATAAGTACGAGATCGAGGCGTTTCTGACTAAGCCTCTCGGGACGGTTGCAGCCTCCAGGCATCCGTTGATTGTGAATATTCACGGCGGTCCCCATGGCCAACAGGGTGTGGTTTTCAACTTTAAGAACCAGGTCTATGCCGCCCGGGGTTGGGCGACCCTGATGGTGAATTATCGCGGCTCGACCGGTTATGGACAGCATTTCGCTGATGCCGTCTTTGGCGATCAAAATGGAAACGAGGCTCAGGACATCCTTTACGGGGTCAGCGCGGCACTGCGCCGAAATCTCTGGGTTGACCATGACCGGGTGGGAATTGAAGGAGTGAGCTACGGTGGTCAGTTGACTGCCTGGCTAATTACTCAGACGAGTCAATTTAAAGCAGCCATTCCGATTGCGGGGATCACCAATCTGGTCAGTTACAACTACATGACTTACTATAACCAGTATGAACAAATGGAGTTTGGCATATTCCCGCATCAGGGGGGCCTGATGGATGAACTATGGCGTCGCTCAGCGCTACGTTATGTCGCCCAAGTGAAGACCCCTGTGATGCTTATGCATGGGGAAAACGACAGCGATGTGCCGATCGCGGAGTCTGAGCAGTTCTACATTGCCCTGAAGGACGTCGGGGTAGAAGCCGTTATGGTCCGGTATCCTCGGGAAGGCCATGGGTTGCGTGAACCCAAGCACATTGTTGACAGCCTTGAGCGTTCCATCGCCTGGTACGAGAAGCATTTCCCTGCTCAACCACCCAGGCCATCTCAGACGCACTAAGTAATAGAATGCAGACCTGGTTTATGGTCTATTCTCGGTATCACGAATGAACCGAAGAGTCGCTGAGTCGCAGAGAGTCAATGGCATTACGGAGGGCATTATTGGTTGTGCTATTGAGGTGCATCGGAGTCTAGGTCCCGGCCTCTTGGAATCTGCCTATGAGGAATGTCTCTGCTCCTGAAGGACGGGCTAAAACGTATTGTCAATCATCTGGAGGAGCGGCTCTGCGCCTCTGCGGTGAAATTTGCCTTTGCCAATTGTCATCGAAATCAAGTTGCGAGATGTTCTTACAAATTTCAAGCAAGAAGAAGGAAGGAAGGTATGAAACCTTTGTCCTGTGCCTGTCTCCGGCATCATCATCGAGAAAACCAGATTTCAGTGTTCGCCTGGATCGTTTGTCTTTTGGTGGTTACCTCTTTTTCGTCTTTTGCCCAATCGCTCTCCAATAACCCAGCCAAGGCTGGTATGGATCCCGAACGACTGGCCAGGATCCCGGCACGAATGAAAGCGTATGTGGAGAAGGGAACCATTGCCGGGGCCGTGACCCTGGTGGCCCGTCATGGGGTGGTGGCAGGCCTGGAGGCGGTGGGATACCAAGACCTTGAGTCTAGAAAACCCATGCGGACCGATACCATCTTCCAGATTATGTCTATGACCAAGCCTGTGACTGCCGTTGCCTTGATGATACTGGTTGAGGAAGGAAAGGTCGTGATAAGCGACCCAGTGGAAAAGTATCTGCCCGAATTCCGAGGACTTTGGTTAAACCAATCCGGCGCCACCGACAAAGAGCGAAAACAGGTTCGGCCCCTGCGACGCATCACACTTCGAGACCTCCTGACTCATACCTCGGGAATGGCCTCCGATCCGCCCCCAGGAGCTGACGCCGTATTATCCAGGATGCACCTGTCTCTTGCCGAAGCGGTCGCTCTCTATTCGCAACAGCCTCTGGACTTCGAACCCGGGACGCGCTGGCAATACAGCAATCCCGGCATGGCCACGCTGGGCCGCATTGTCGAGGTCGTATCGGGCCTGTCATATGAAAAATTCCTGGAGGAGCGAATCTTCCAACCTTTAGGAATGAAAGACAGCTTCATCTTTCCCCCCGCCGACAAGACCAGCCGGATGGCCATGGTTTACGATCTTGAGGAAGGGAGCCTAAAGAGAGCCGGCAAGAATGTCCTGGCAGGGGATCCTGCCACCTTCCGTAAGGGCGCCCGCTACTCAGGCCCCGAGTACGGTGTCTGTACGACAGCAGGGGACTTGTTTTCCTTCTATCAGATGATGTTGAATGGTGGTACTTACAATGGGAAACGGTTGCTTTCCCGCGCCGGGGTGGAAGTGATGACGACGTTACAGACTGGCACAATCGATCCCGCGGGTCATTCGCCAGGCAAGGGCTACGGTCTGGCCTGGACTGTAGTCAAAGATCCATTGGGAATCCTGCAATACCAGTCACTGGGGACCTTTGGCCACGGCGGTGCTTTTGGCACTGAAGGCTGGATCGACGCCAGGAAAGACCTGGTGGGGGTCTTTATGATTCAGCGCGACAGCGGTGGGGATGGAGAAGAAGCCAACGCATTCAAGGCCCTGGCCGCTGCGGCAATTACGGATTAGATTTTACGATTCTCGATTTCCGATTGTGGATTTAAACAGAGCGACCTATATAGACTTGCAGAATTTAGTGACACTGCCTCCTCACCCCAGTCCCTCTCCCCCCGAGGGGGAGAGAGGGTGACCGAAGGTCGGGTGAGGGGGTGGGTATAACTGAGAATGGGAAATCGTTAATGTCGCGATGGTTAAATTACGGAGACCCTATGACGAAAGATTGGAAAAAGATTGCGGGAGGTTTGAATTTGGAAATACCCGAAAGTGAATTGGAAGGCGTGGGACTCGCACTCGATGAACTGGATGCAGTCTTCCACCCGTTGCTTCAGCTCCTTTCCCCCGTCACGGAACCTGCATTCCACTTTGAATGCGAACCCGAGGAGCACCTGTGACTCTTCAACAAATAGCCCGGGCTTTACGCAACCGGGAGTTTACGGCTGCTGAATTTGCCGCGGCAACACTTGACCGGATCAAGAAGTTCAACCCCCGTTTATGTGGCTTTATCACGATCATGGAAGAAGCCGCCATCGCCCAGGCTCGACAAGCTGATGCGGAACTGGCAAGAGGGGTCGATCGGGGCCTGGTGCATGGTGTTCCCGTGGCGGTGAAGGACCTCTTTTTCACGCAAGGTGTTCCAACCACTTCCGGGTCGCGGATCTTTGCGAATCATGTTCCCGGTCATGATGCTGCCGTGGTCAAGAGACTAGCTGATGCAGGAGCTGTGTTGGTTGGCAAGACCAATATGCATGAACTGGCCTACGGAATCACCTCTTCGAACCCTCATTTCGGTACCGTGCGAAACCCGTGGGACTTTGAGCGCATCCCCGGCGGTTCCAGTGGAGGATCCGGCTGTGCTGTGGCTGCCGGCCTGATTCCAATGGCGATGGGAAGCGATACGGGCGGATCCATTCGAATCCCGGCTTCATTTTGCGGCGTGGTGGGGTTGAAACCGACCTATGGACGCATCAGTCGTTACGGAACCATGCCCCTATCTTTTACTTTGGACCATATGGGGCCTCTCGCCCGCTCGGTACGGGACGCCGCAACAACGCTCAATGTGCTGGCCGGTTTTGACGGGCGTGATCCCTCTTCCAGCCGGCGGCCGGTCGTGGATTTCCTTCCCGGTGAACACGTCTCGCTCCGGGGACTACGAATCGGTCTCCCGGAGAATTTCTACTTCGATCGAATTCATTCTGAGGTCGACCTTGCAGTCAGGCGGATGGCGGCTTGTGCAGAATCCTTGGGCGCACAAATCGCCCCTGTGCGGGTTCCCGACATTAGGGCCATCAACACCGTCGCGCGAATCATCTTATTGACTGAGGCATCGGCCGTGATGCAGCCGTATCTGGCACGCCGAAGCGAGTTTGGTCCGGATGTTCTGCGCCTGCTCGACCAAGGCTGCCTGCTTCCCGCCACCGATTACGTCAACGCTCAACGGCTCCGACGAGTGATGAGACAAGAATTCGAAGCTGTCTGGAAACAGGTGGATTGTCTCTTTACTCCAACAACACCGACGTCCGCACCAAGAATCGGGCAGGCAACGCTTGATTTTAATGAAACCGAGGAGGACACTCGGATCGCAACAACGCGCCTGGTGAGAGCCATCAATGCTCTGGGTTTTCCGGCGCTATCAATCCCGTGCGGCCGGGACGCCCTCGGGTTGCCGATGGGACTCCAAATTATTGGCCCGGCTTTCCAAGAGGAGCCGATCTTGCGGGTCGGAGCCGCTCTGGAGGATGCTATTGGCCTCGGCCCCTGGCCCGAATTCGATGAGTCTCCGCGTCCGAGGATTGAACGGGTGCAGTCCAATGGATCACCTTAAAGTGAATCAAGAATCAGCCACAGAGGCACAGAGATCACAGAGGATTTAGGTTGAAGCTCTGGGTTCTCCGTGTCTCTGTGGCTACACTTAGATACGGAATGCAGTGAATCCGGGTAAGGAAGGATTGATAACATGAAATGGATCCGTCAAAGAGTGCTAAGTGGTGAAATTCTGGCCGGAACGTTCCTCAATCTTGGATCGCATATGACGGTTGAGATTGCCGGACGGGCCGGCTTCGATTGGCTGTTGATTGATATGGAACATGGTGCGGGGGATCTCCCTCAACTGGTACACCAGTTACAGGCAGCCGACTGTACTTCTGCCGCCCCGTTGGTGCGGATCGCCTGGAACGAAGCTCCCCGTTTCAAGCGAGTGTTGGACCTTGGGCCCTCCGGGGTTATGGTTCCCTGGGTCTGCAGTGCCGAAGAGGCCCGGCAGGCCGTGGCTGCCATGCGTTATCCCCCTCAGGGCATTCGCGGGGCCGCCAGCTTCAACCGAGCCTGCGAATTCGGAAGGAACTTTGAAGAGTACTTTTCCCTGGCCAGCGAGAGTCTTCTAACCGTGGTTCAGATCGAGTCCCCACTGGCAGTAGATCACATTGAAGAAATTGCCTCGGTCGACGGTGTCGATGTCCTGTTCGTGGGCCCACTGGATTTGAGTGTGAACCTTGGGGCGCCAAAGAAGTTCGACAACCCGACGTTCCGGTTGGCCATAGGCAAAGTGATAACCGCCTGCCGCAAGTACGGCAAAGCTCCCGGGATTCTGCTTTGGAAGTCGGAACAACTCCAACAAGCCGTTGCAGACGGTTTTACCTTCATCGGGCTCGGCTCGGACGGCGCAGCTGTCGCGACGGCAATGAACCAGTGGTCGTCGTTATTGAACACGTTCAAGGGTACCAAGTAACTCTGGTTCAGAATTGGGCTCTACCGTTGGCACTCTCCAACCGTTTCTCTGTGAACTCTGTGCCTCTGTGGTTTGACGGCTCAATCGAATTCCAATTTACGGCAGAATTCGATTCTCACTTGCTCGAAGAAGGGCAATTGCTTTTGAAGAAGCGCTTCGTGTGCCGAATCCCCGGCAAAGAAGTCGAGGGTCTTATAAGCGGCATTCAAGTCCGGGAAGTCGCATTCCCAAATCAATGTATTGCAGGGTTCTCTGCCCGAGATGGGTTGCAGTCGCCGACCTTTGGGGTAATCCGGACGCGCTGCTTCCAATGCGGCAAATTGCTTCTCCAGCGCCATGAATTCCCGCTCGTGAGCAGCGTTAAATCGTTGGATAATTCGCAGAGTCACACTCATAGTCTAATCCTCTAGCAAGGTTTGAACTCTCCCACATAAAGGGAACTGGTGGTTTAGAGCTAGCTGACGCAAAGCCATGCGGCCGGCATCGGGGTGAATCGTGTGGGGTGAAGTCACGGAGAAGGCCGCCAGGAGTGTCGCCAACTGCTGGGCCTCTCCCAGTTCCAAGCCCAAGGCCAAGCCGGCAAGGATCCCAGCCAGGTGCGCGTCGCCGGCCCCGGCGGTGCTTTCGACCGGAACAGACAGCGTGGGCACATGCCGGAGTATACTTCCATCCCAGCTCCAGTTCCCACTCTTGCCTGCAGTGATGGAAAGGCGGATGGCCGGATTCTCCTGTCTAAACCGCGCAATAGTCGCTTTGATGATGGTTTTCACCTCGGTCTTTTCGGCAGGCAACCCGGCAGCCGTGGCTGCCTCGTCCCGGTTGACGGCCAGCAAATCGACGTGCCGAAGCAAGCCACAAGCCAAGACCGAAGAGATATCCTCCGAGTTGAAAGAAGCAGCTCGGAAAAAACCATGCTGGGTCGCGGTCTGAAGAAGTGCGGCCCGCGCCTCCATGGGGACTTCCGGGGCCGACAAGGCCATTCCTTTGCCTCGAAAGCGCACGAATTCCTGTTCGGCGAGTCTCACATCGGATTCTTCTACATGGGAAGAGGCTGAATCGTCAGTTGTCAGATTGCCGCCACTGCCATCAGGGTACAGAAAGCACACCGAATAGAGTGTCTGAGCTCCCGGCATCCTCTTGACGTAACGTATATCCATTCCTACCGATGCCATCTCCTCCAGCATCTGCCGCCCCACGGGATCGTCGCCCACACGGCCCACAGGGATGGTGACAAACTCCTCGCCCAACAACACAGCCACATAATGTGCAATGATGTGGAGCTTACAATAGTCGCGCCGGTCGAGGAAACGGCCGGCCCGGCTCTCTTCTCGTCCCAGGGTTTCGTTGCCTTTTAGAACGAAGAAACTCCCGGAGCCAACACCGCCAACTCCGATCAGGGCCAGATAGCGAAGCTGGTCAGGGGAAAACTTCAAGTGTTTCATGAGTCTCAAATCTGTGCGCTCCGTGCAAATCCGTGTCCCCGTTTGCCCCTTAGCCGAGCCCGAGATCCCATTCCGGATGTTCACTGATGGGGTGAGACGCCGTAGCAATCGTCGCAGTAATTAAAGCATCTGGATGTTCCTGGAGCAGCGTCATGGGGTATTCCACAGTTTTAGGACCAAACAGGGCCACGCGCAAAGCTGTCTGTTTCCAAGCTCCCGTATCGCTGAAGAGGCGGACCTTTCTGGCGGATAAGCATTCTTTCACCCCCAAAGTCACGGACATTGGAGGAACAAACTGATACGCTGCCCCAAAGGTGCGCTGGGCCAGAGCCAAGATTGTATCCAGGTTATTATCCTGAACGCGGATCGTGGAGTTTCGCAAATCCTCAAGAGTAATGGCGCTGTACGGATGGCGGCGGGTTTGGTTATAAGCCACGTGGCCATCCTGTCCCCAGCCGCCATAAGTAATATCGATAGGGGCCGACCAGATTTTCCGGCCAGTCACCTCAAGATTCTGGGCATTGAGCCAGTGACGGTTTTCCTGCCGGACTGAGAGGGCTGGATCGATGGGGCCGTAGAAAAATTCTTCCATATAACCCCGGAAGCTATACGGGTGCTTTCGAGGCAGCTCCCGTCCCTGCCAGTCGAGACACTCATCCATGTGAAACACTTCCAGCCCCTTCAGGCTAACCCGCCGCCGGTTCACCAGGTCCGTAAAGGGCTTGTACCAGCAAGCAGGACCACAGGGAATGATGGAGCGGGTGGCCTCGCCCCGGTCGTTATGCCACGCAATCTCATCTACGAGTTCACGGGCCATGATTTGTCCCATTTCGGCAGAATCGGAGCAAAGCCGGAAAGGAATTTTCAGTCCGGGATGGTTTTCAAGTGCCTGGCAAGGGATCCGGCACCATTCGTACAGATCTTTGGGTTGAATATCGCTCATCGCGTTCGGTTAGGGTTGGATAAACCCAGGGACGAATATTGGATAATGGACTAATCTCGTGATGCGCCAAACTATTATGAAAGTGGCCTGAAGGGCCATAAGAAAATAGCCCAGGGCACAGCGGGCGAGAAGCAGGAGCCGAAGGCGAGGTGCCGGTGGGCACCGCCGACCGCCATGCCCTGGGAATAAGATTCGGAATTAGAGCTCAACCCCTCGATCAGGCGCGGGGAGCCCGCCCGCGCCAACACGAGGAGAAAACCTCCATAAATACGGATTGTCTTCCCATTTCAATGCCGGCCTGACAGAATCGCCGCGACGGAGCGCGGCGCCCACCTTCAGCATGCACCCTTGAAACTGGAATGGGGTGGCAGACCGTTGCCCCGACCTGCTCAGACCAGAATCACCTCAATATTGCGGGCGCGCAGAAGAGCCACCACATCAGCCGGGGCCTTGTCATCGGTCACTACTCGATGCACGGCATTAATCTTGGCAATGACTGAGAGGCTTCTTCTCCGGAACTTGCTGGAGTCAGCCACCACGGTCACCTCGCGGGAGACACGAATCATCAATTCATTCAACTTGGCCTCCAGGAGATCTGGAGTCGACAAGCCAAATTCCGGATCCAAGCCATCCACACCTAGAAAGACATGGTCTGCATTCAGGTCTCGTAAAGTCTGTTCGGCGTGGGGACCAACGAACGAATACGACATCTGGCGCAGGATGCCACCCAACATGATGACAGAGATGTTAGGAAAGTTTGC
>JBGOTQ010000098.1:0-21502 GCA_041476565.1 Terriglobia bacterium
ATCAAGGCAAAGAGAACCAGCTGCTGTTTCTTCGGCAGACTCAACCAGCCTGTGTTGGTCAGGGAGCGGTTCAATGTCAGGAGCGACTGGGAGGGATGCTCAAATATTACTACCGGCAGGCGGCCTGTGCCACAGCGGCGGCAATCTGATTCTGTAATGGTGGGGGACTATAGTTATCGTTAATGAGCAGCGACCTTGAGGCCAAGGGGGAAGGGGGCTTTTCGCTGGCTACGGCTGCGATCGAGTCGATCTTACAGCTAACACGACCAGGCCAGGCCAAGGAGGGAGCAGGACTCAAATGGGCTTGTATCGCCGGAAGAGCGGCGGATGCCTTTTTTGGCCCAACGCAGGGGTGAGACAGGACGACCCAGAGCCATCGGTCCGGTAGAGTCAGCTTGGGTCGAGGAACTTTTCGTCCGAGAATGCACAGTTGATGGCGGAGAGCAAGAATCTCAAGCTGCAACTGCGTTCGAGTTTTCAGTACGGTTGGCAACAAATTGAGCAGACAACGCAAGAGGGTGGACATGCTGGCAAGCTACAGCAACAGATCGGTAACTTCAATGATTACATCCTCCACAGGGTTTTCAATAGGCAGAAGCAAGACATTGGACGATTTATCCTACTTCATTCGTAAATACCGATCTGATATCGTTTACTCACTTTTTTCTTTACACACACATGTTGGAGTCTAGGGTAGGGCGTGAAGCCCATTTCTCATGTGAGGCTCTCATTGTGTGCCCAGGTGGCAAAAGGAGTTAAGTTAATGATACAAGCGCCAATCCAAGTTGATTTGACCACGGGGGAACTGTCCGGTAACGGGGTGCAAACCACTATCCGCACCGTACGCCATCTGCAGGGAATCTTTCGGGACGAAAAGAGGCGACAGGCTCTCGATGCAGATAGGGTTGTTTACCGTGTTCAGGCTTTTCATCCGGTCAGGGAAGGAGAAGAGGGTGGCTTGTTCTGGGGAACCACTTTCATTGAACCCGGTTTGGTTGGTGATGAGTACTTCATGACCAGGGGGCATTATCATGTTCAGCGAAACCGGGGAGAATATTATATGACCATCGCGGGTTGCGGTGGCCTGATCCTCATGGGTAAAGACCGCAAGACCGTTTTCCAACCCATGCGACCTGGTTCGGTTCACTACGTTCCGGCGCACACTGCCCATCGAGTTGCCAACACGGGCGAGTTGGTCCTCGCTTTTCTGGCTTGTTGGCCAAGCGATGCGGGACACGATTATGAGAAGATCGCGGCCGAAGGGTTCAGTGCGCGTCTTCGGAAGGTCAAAGGAGTTCCAACTTTAGTGGGGGAGGACCCATGAAAGCTCTCGCGGTGGACCTGGGAGGAAGCCACGCAACATGCGCCCTGGTTGGCGACAAGTCAATCCTCGCTTCCAAGGTCGTTGCAACGGACGGATCGCTTGGCCTGAAAGCTGTCTTACCGGTTCTCAAGGAAACCTTCGGCACCCTTCTGAGTCAGGGCCAGATGTCCGCTTCCGATGGAGAAGGGCTAGCCTTCAGCTTCTGTGGGATTGTCGATTCTTCTAAACAGCGCATTCTCGCCACAAACGGCAAGTACGACGACGGTCCGACGCTCGACCTGGTCGGGTGGTGCCAGGAGTCATTCGGAATCACCTTGAAAATGGCCAATGATGCACGTATGGCTCTACTTGGTGAGTGGTATGCCGGCGCAGCAAGAGGATTCAATGACGTCGTCATGATCACCCTTGGCACAGGTATGGGTGGTGCGGCTATGGTGCAAGGCCAGCTATTGTGGGGGAAGCACTTTCAAGCTGGTTGCCTGGGTGGGCATTTCCCAGTTCAGTTCAATGGCCGAACCTGCTCGTGTGGGGCAATCGGCTGCGCGGAAGCCGAGGCTTCGACCGTATCACTACCTGGATTGTGCAGAAGCAACCAGCGCTATCAGTCCAGCGAACTGGCCCGGGAGGAGCCAGTCACATTTGAGAAGCTGTTTCAACATGCCCAGAAGGGCGATCAAGTCGCGATTGAGATTCGGGAACGCTGTCTGCAGGTTTGGGGAGCTGCAACAGTTGCTCTCATCCACGCCTACGATCCCGAGGTTGTCGTCGTGGGGGGAGGCGTAATGAAAAGCGCGTCGGTAATCCTCCCTTACTTGCAGTCTTACATCCATCGCCACGCCTGGACCCCGTGGGGGAAAGTCAAAGTTTGCGCCGCCGAGCTTGGAAATGATGCTGCACTTTTGGGGGCCATCCCGCTTTTGCGGGGCTTGACCGACCGATGAGGCCACCATCGACCTACGACAAATACCCGACCGTCCCCATCAGTTCACCCTCCGCGAGTTGTGTGGTTGGCTGGGAAAGGGTACTTGACCAGATTGGAAGCGGCAAGCCCAGGGTGTTGTGTGTCGAGTGTTATCCAGGTGTCTTCGTCGAAGAAGTCCAACACGCCGTTGTACGGGCCCTTCGACCGGTACGAGTCTTCCGATCAGGCGATTGCATGAAAGCGCCCGCCGAAGTAAGAGCGCTGTTGTCCCCATTCTTGACGGACGATCCCGTTTTTGGGCGCATGAATGGCATTGGAGTTGAGGACTTCTTCGACCCGGTCAAGCTCACTGCCACGCGTGAGCGGATCGGACCGACACAGGGCTTGACCCTCGTCATTGGAACTGGCGCCTCCCTCCTGGCGCCCCATGCCGACCTTTTCGTGTATGCGGACATGGCTCGCTGGGAAATTCAGATGCGACAACGGCGGAACGAGATTCCCAATCTGGGCGCCGACAATCAACAGGAACTGGCTTCGCTCAAATACAAACGCGCCTTTTTTGTAGACTGGCGTGCAGCCGATCGTCTTAAGAAGAAGGTATTCGCGAGAGTTGATTATTTCCTGGACACGAACGACAGGCACGAACCCAAGTTGGTCCCCGGGGAAGTCCTTCGCCAAGCCCTCCATACCGTTGTGAAGGGGCCGTTTCGCGTCGTCCCTTACTTTGACCCAGGCCCCTGGGGTGGCGAATGGATGCGCGAGGTGTGCGACCTCCCCCAAGAGGCCCCCAATTATGCCTGGTGCTTCGATTGCGTCCCGGAGGAGAACAGCCTGCTGCTCGGATTCGGGAACGCCCGTGTGGAAGTCCCTTCGATCAATCTCGTTTTCTTTCATCCAACGGAATTACTCGGGGATGCTGTCCACGCCCGATTCGGCACTGAGTTTCCAATTCGTTTCGACTTCCTCGACACGATGGACGGCGGTCACTTGTCCCTTCAGGTGCACCCCTTGACGGAATACATTCAAGACCAATTCGGCAGGCATTACACACAGGACGAAAGCTACTACCTGCTCGATGCCAAGGATGATGCTGTGGTCTTCTTGGGACTCCGGGAGGATATCCAGCCTGCTGTTATGTTGGAAGCTCTTGAGTGCGCCCAGCGCGGCAACTCCACTTTTCCGGCTGAACAGTTCGTGAATCGATGGCCTGCCAGGAAGCACGACCATTTCCTGATTCCAGCGGGAACAATCCATTGCTCCGGAAAGAATTGCATGGTGCTCGAAATAAGCGCCACACCCTATATCTTCACCTTCAAATTATGGGACTGGAATCGTTTGGACCTGAAGGGGAGGCCGAGGCCCATTCATTTGGAGCATGGGCGGCAGAATATCCAATGGCATAGGACCACTGAATGGGTCCGGAGAAACCTGGTGAACCGGGTTCAACTTGTGGCTCAGGGTGACGGTTGGCGGGAAGAGCGAACGGGCTTGCATGAGCGCGAGTTTATTGAGACCCGCCGCCACTGGTTTAGTGGCAGAGTTGACCACGATACACGGGGAGGTGTGAACGTCCTGAATCTCGTGGAAGGTCCAGAGGTCCTGGTTGAGAGCCCGGATCATGCGTTCGAATCGTTCGTCGTACACTATGCCGAAACCTTCATCGTGCCCGCCGCCGTGGGCCAGTACACCATCCGTCCGACCCGAGACGGTCGGTGCGCCACGATCAAAGCTTTCGTAAGGGTGAATCCATGATTTTCGATCGCGGGATCGACATCCGAGTGAAGCAAAACCCCATGGGATTCGAGTATGGGCCCGGCGTGTATGGCCCCAACCCCGAATACCGTGGTCTTGACTCGATCCGCCAGAGTCTACATGATCCTTCCTGCGACGGTCCCGATCCTGTATATGCCATTATTATGGATGTGGGAAAGCACGAGCACCGGACAGAGCTTAAGGAGCGATTGCTCCTGTTTGGAGTGGTCACGTACGCATCCGGACGACTGGGGCGAGAACCCGTTCGCAGCCAAGGCCACGTGCACCGGCTAGCGACTCACAGCGGATGGTCACCACCGGAACTGTATGAAATCTGGACGGGCCGGGCGATCATTTACATGCAGGAATTTGTGGCCGATAATCCAGGGCGTTGCTTCGCAGTCACCGCCGAACCTGGAGACATCGTTATTGTGCCTCCAGGGTGGGCCCATGTTACGGTAAGCGCGGATCCTGAGACCTCCCTGACTTTCGGGGCATGGTGCGACCGCGAGTATGGGTTTGAGTATGACCAGGTGAGAGCACATGGAGGGCTCGCCTGGTATGCTTTGCTTGACGCCCGTGGCGGCTTGGAATGGCGCAGGAACCCCCGTTACATCGAGACGGATCTTTGCGCAGGCCGACCGCACGATTATGCCGAGTTTGGCTTGGACAAAGGAACACCAATTTACCTCCAGTTCGAGAAGAATCCAGCCGCTGTACAGTGGGTATCTCAGCCGGCCCAGCTCGAACCACTGTGGCACGACTTCACGCCCTGTGAGGCCTGAGCCTGGGTCGTGATGTGTGGAGTGATGAGCAGCGGCATCGAAAAGCTTCAAAGGCTGCCAAGGTTTAGGTAGCTTCGTGAGATATGGCCACCAAAGATGAGATCGACAAGCGCGGACAATGGATTCTGGGGGAGCTCCTCAGGGAGGGCTCCATTACGATCGAGAAGATTTGCCAGGAGTGCGAGGCCTCGCTTGCTACGGCCCGGAGAGACCTCGACAGTTTGGAGAAGAAAGGCCGTCTGCGACGGAATCACGGCGGAGCGATCTCGTTCGAAGCGCTTCTCTATGAACCCTTTCGTCATGTCTCGACCTTTAAAGATCAAGTCTAAAAGCACGCTGACAAGAAACGGCGTATTGGCTTGGCGGCCGCAGATTTGATATCCGATGGGGACACCATCGCGGTCACACCCGGAACTACAACGATTCAAGTGACCCGTCGCATCTCCTTAACCATCAGCCTTACGGTTGTCACGAGGACCGTCAATGTTGCTATGGAACTTAGCAACCGGCCCGGAGTACGCGTTTTTGTAACTGGTGGATTCCTCCATGAGGAATGGTTCGCTTTAGTGGGTCCTGCGGCGGCGCTTCCGCCATCCAGTGTTGCTACGCCGCCATAGAAAGGCGCCAATCGCCCGCATCGACCAACAAGGCGGAGTCGAAGAACACGAACGTGACATTTCGCAGCACCCCAAAATGCATCGCAGAGGAGAAGATCTCCCTGAACGTTAGCCGCTTCCCGGTCAACCCAGCCTGCATGGCCCGTGTCCTGACTTCGCGCCCGAATTTCAACGCCCGGTGAGGCCTGACGAAGTTGTTGTCCCTACCGAAAACCTCATCCAACTTATTAAGTCTCGCGGTTAGCTGGGTTTCTCTCCATACTCCTCCGACTGAAGAAATGTCCTATGCCGAGGCCAAATGCCTTTCTGCAAGATGATCCTTGTCTTCGTGCGGGGTCTGATTGTGAGCCGAGCCAAGCTTTCTCTGGAGCTTTTCGCCCTGCGTCATCAGCTGGTGGTTTTGCGGCGAACCGTTCAACGCCCCCCTATTGACAATCACGACAGATTGTTTTGGATTGTGGTCTCACGAATCTGGAAGGACTGGCAGCAAGCCTTGATCATCGTCAAGCCCGAGACGGTGCTCAAATGGCATCGCCAGGGCTTCAGGATGTACTGGCGTTGGAAGTCCAGATCGAGCCAGGTAGGACGTCCCAAACTGGATCAGGACAAAAACCTATGGGGCTGATTTCATCGAGCGAGTGCAGGCGATGGGGATTAAAGAAGTCCGGGCTGGCCAGCCAGTCCGTGGCAACGGGCATTCGTAGAGAGGCTGATCGGATCTTTTGTTGTCCTCAACAAAAGATCCGTTTTGTGGCGATCCCCGTTATGTGGCGTTCGTCCAGACAACACAGTGGCTGGAACGCTTTCGCGGGCATGAACGCCACATAACTGATCGAAGGTCAGAGACTCCGTAAGAAGGTCATGAGTCCCTTGTCTTTGGACCAATGCTTCGCTGCTTTTGTTGGTTTGGGTTCGCAGTGTGCAATGGCTTTCGCTTTCGTTTCCAGATCGACCCGGGCGTAGAGGTTTGTGGTGTCGACCGAGACGTGGCCGAGCCAGTCGCGCACGGTGTTGATGTCCACACCGCCTCGAAGAAGATGGGTCGCGGTCGAGCGCCGGATCGTGTGCGGGCTCACCTTTTTTGTCGCCAAGGATGACATCCCGCGCACGGTTCTTCGAACGTATCGTGTCACCAAATCATAAACGCCAAAGCGCGTGATGGGGCGACCGTACCGATTTAGGAAGACATGTTCTGCCGGAACCCTCCCCTGGATGGCGGCTGCCAGTTCGTTCACGGTCTGAGGCCAGAGGGGGCAGTGGCGTAGCTTGTTGCCCTTTCCACGTAGCTTTACCCACGAAAGGTCGCGCCTGGGAACGTGGGCAAGGTTGAGGTCTCCAACGAGGACCTGTGCGGCTTCGTCGGCACGTGCGCCGGTGTTGTAGAGGAACAGAAGAAGAAGGTGATCGCGCTGCCCCTGCGCACTCTTGAGGCTGGGGGCCGCGAGGAGGGCATCGATTTCAGCCTTTTCCAAATAAGCGGCGGGTGCCTGCGTGCATTTCTTGAAAGGTATGAGGCAGATTTCCTCACACCCTGCGATGTGCTCGGGGCTGTGCAGGGCCACGAAGCGGGCCAGCGAGTGGAGGGCTGCCAGGCGCTGGTTCCGGGTCGAAATGGCGCAGCCCCGACCCTCCTCCAGATGAAGAAGGAACATCCTCACCAAGTCGGGGGATACGTGGATCACCTCCATGGCATCGACGTTCCTGCGGACCTTCCAGGCGACGAAAGGAATCAGTAGAGTAAGGGTGTCCCGATAGCTTTGTTGCGTGCCTCGGGACAGATTCCGCTCCTTGATCAGGTGTTCGAGAAGGAAGCGACGGACCCAGGGACCGAGTCGGCTGTTGTCAGCCATGGCTCACCTCCCCGAAAACATATTGGGCGAAGCGTTGGCTGGCCTCGTGTAACAGCTCGGGAGTCATCGTGAGGTAGAGTTGGGTGCTGGCGATGTCAACGTGACCCAAATAGGTTGACAGCAACGGCAGCAGTCTCTGGACATCCTTACCTTCTCGGTACCACGCCGTCAGCCGATGGACCGCCGCGGCGTGCCTCAGATCGTGGAGTCGTGGCTGACACGGTGGGCCACCTTGGCGGCGGACGCCGCTGTGTGTCCGGAGCCGCTGGAAGGCGCGCCGGAGAAGCCGGCTGGGGATCCTGGCACCGAGCCTCGTCACAAAAAATGGGGCATTGTTGCTCTGCGAGTGCCCATCCCTCTTTCGCTGCTTTGCGTACTTGGTCATCACGTCATTTAGGTCGCTTCCCAAAGGCACCAGCCGCGTCTTGTAGAATTTCGTGTCCCGAATAACGATCACTGCTTCTTCCAAGTCGACATCCGCAAGATTCAAGGAAAGAGCTTCGCTGACTCGTAGCGCGGCCCGATACAGCAGGAGCACTATCGCCCGAAAGGTGTGAGGCTCCATCACGATTCTCGTCTTATGTTTCTGATAGGACGCCGTGCCGTCGAGGAGGCGGCGCAACTCCTCCCGGGAGTAGATGTGAGGGACAAAGCGCGCCGGTGGTTTGGGGACGGTGGCGGGTAAGGGTGATGTGAAGAGATAACCGCGAGTGACCGTATAGCTGAAGAACCCACGCAACGTCCCATACTTCAAATGCCAGTAGCGGATGATGGGCCCGCGGCCGGCGAGAAACGCTGCCACCTGGGATAGTTTCACAGAATCGATCTCCGCGCTTTCTCCGACAAAACGGGAGAAGGTACGCAGACGCCTCCCATCGCTTTCAAAATCCTGGCCCAGGCTTTTCCGGAAGGTGACGTATTGAGCAATCAGTTGCGCGAGTTTCATAGCAAACCTCCCAGGCTGAGGTTCGCAACTTCCCGAAGTCCGGTTAGGTTGACTTTTGCGTAGACGGCGGTGGTTTTTGAAAGGCGGTGACCGAGATGATCGCCAATCTCCTTTAGGGAGAACCCTTGCGCCAGCAGATGTGTAGCACTGGCGTGACGAAGCGCATGCGGTCCGTGCCGCTCGACGGGAGGGTCCAGAGAGAGCGTACGTTTTGCGACGATCGTCCAAAGGGAACTTCGTCTCAGGGGCTGGATGGGCGCCTCAACCGTCAGAAAGACTTCTCGATACGAAGACCGAGGGCGCGCTTCTCTGAGATAGCGGATGATGGCTTGGCCGACGGTGGGGGAGAGGGGATAAGGTTCTTGCTTTCGCCCTTTGGTGCGCGAGACGAAAAGCAAGCCCTTTTCCCAATCCAAATCTTCCAGCCTCAGGGCCCGCACTTCGCCGGAGCGCAGGGCGTAAACGGCCAGGAGAAGCAAAATGGCACGATCCCGAATATCCTTGGGCCGGGATCCCTCGGTGGTGGCGACTAGGCGCTGTACATCGCTCCAGGATAGACCCACGGGTAGGTTTTCGTGCTGATACACCCGTGGCGATGCGACTAATGCGGCGAGTCCTCGTGTGCACCAACCTCTGCTCTCGGCATATCGAAGGAAGGAGCGGAGGCTGGAGGCATAAGCCCGGACCGACAATCGTGCATATCCGTCGTCGCGCCCCTTGCGGGCCATCGCTTCATCAACGTCGGTGATCGTTATCTGGCGCAAAGAGTGGTGATCCCGAAAGAACCACCCCAAAAAGTCTTCGACATACCAATGCCTAGTCTGAATGGTCCCCTCCGAGAGCCCCTTTTCCACCCGCAGGTAGTCAGCGAACGGTTCGAGCAGAGAACGATAGGCAGGAGGCGCCTCGCCGGGGAGTCGCAGGCGCCCCAAGAATCGAAGCCACCTGACCGCACGGGAGAGAACCTGTACGCGACCGCGTCGACCATTTTTGTGCTTAAAGTGCCGGGGCCGACGATGGACCCATCGGTTCACGCCCGCCTGGACGGCGGCAAGACAGAGGGAGTCCGAGGAGGTCGCCAAACCGAGCAGATTCTGGATCAGCAGCAGGTCCGCTGCTAGCTCGCGGAGAGTAGTGAGGCTGTAACCTTGGTTAGCGCAATGCTGCAAATACTCCAGGCGCTCTTGCAGGAGTGGGCTGCTGAGATGGCGCTGCACCACTGCCCGGGATCTAAAAAGCTTATCAAACATTTTCGACCTCCAAAGTTGGGAATTGAATAACCATCCCGACTATAGAGGAGGCCGAAGCAACTTATGTTGTGGAGAGGCGGAGGGGCACTAAAGTCTGAGGCGGCGCTCCGGGTTCTGCGCCACATAACGGGGATCGCCACAAAACGGATCCATCCGGCGGGAGTGTCTCGATCATGTGATTGTGCTGGGCCAAAGCCATCTCCGACGGATCCTGACGTCGTACTTCCGTTATTATCACAAATCAAGAACCCACTTTTCCCTGAAAAGAGATTCGCCGATCCCTCGTGAAGTCGAACCACCGGGCAAAGGAAGAGTGATCTCGGTCCCGCAAGTCGGCGGACTCCACCACCGATATCAGCGCTTCGCATAACTCGGAAGACGATCACTGTCCCTGATTTCTCTCTGTTGATCAGAGAAAACCTGTTTGGAGGCTATGTTGTCGTTAACGAACTGCGCGAGGAAGTTCAGTCAAGCCCAGACTTATGTTAGTCAGCTTTTCGGTGTCCGAGGAGAGGAAGGGAAGATTGTTTCTATAGGTGCAGGATGAAGTTTTCAATATGAACAGGTAGAAAAAGCGCTCACGAACAAGTCGCGAGATGCGAAGGGGAACCAAGAACGCGATCGCGGAAAGTGGAGCCGGCAGCAGTTTCGCTGGCGACGCTGCACATTATTCGCGTATATATTATAGGATCATCCGATGAGAGGACGGTCATAGCTTAAATGGAGCGGGTTCTATGGGGTGGATTCATGCGGGCAGCGGAAAAATTCCCGGAGCGGCCCGCGCTCAGCGCACAGGGCAAGACACTGACTTACCGGGAACTGCGGGAACTTGCCTGCCGCGTCGCGGCTACGATCCAAGCCCACCCCGAGTGCTCCACCATGCCCCTGACTGCCGTTTTCGCTTACCGCACTCCTACCGCTTTTGCAGGAGTTCTGGGCTCGTTACTTGCGGGAAATGGCTATGTTCCCTTGAACAGGACATTCCCTCTGGACCGAACACGGACGATGTTGGAGCGCTCCGAATGCCGCTCGATTGTAGTCGACACAAAATCGCTGCCGCAGTTGCAAGTTATCTTGGCAGAGTTTCAAACGCCGCTGCTGATTGTCATACCGGAAATCGACGACACCGGAGGATTGCAACAACGATGGCCGATGCATCGTTTCGTGGGCTCGAGGGATCTCGGTCCGCCGCAGGCTTGGCGCGAACCCGCCATCAGCGATAATTCCATCGCTTATTTGCTCTTCACGTCAGGAAGTACGGGCGTTCCCAAGGGAGTTGTGGTGGCCCAGCGAAATGTGATTTCTTTTGTGGATTACATGGTCGAGCGCTACCACATTACCGAGACGGACCGTCTGTCTCAGATGTTTGACATGACGTTCGACCTGTCGGTATTTGATATGTTTGTTACTTGGGAACGAGGAGCATTTCTGTGCTGCCCTTCCCAAAAAAACCTGATCAATCCCGGGAAATACATTCGTGACACGCAGTTGACCCTCTGGTTTTCGGTACCATCTACGATCGCCTTCATGAAGCAATTGGGCATCCTGAAGCGTAATCAATATCCGTCACTTCGGGTGAGCCTTTTCTGTGGCGAACCGTTGCCGGTGTCTTGCGCCGCGGCATGGTTGGAAGCGGCCCCCAACAGCATTTTAGAGAACCTTTATGGTCCTACCGAGCTAACGATTGCATGCACCCTCTACCGTTGGGATCCCGTCCGCTCCCCCAGTGAAGCCGAGTTGGGGATTGTGCCGATTGGGTATCCCTATCCCGGCATGAGTGTGCTCGTGGTTGACCCGAATCTGTACGAAGTGAGGCCGGGAGAAGAGGGCGAACTCCTCATGAACGGACTCCAAATGTCGCTTGGCTATTGGAAGGACCCTGAGAAAACAACCGTGTCATTTGTGATTCCGCCGGGGAAAGCAGAGACCTACTTTCGAAATGGCGACCGGGTCCGCCGACCCGTGGGCGACGCCCCCTTGACGCATTTGGGACGAGTCGACTTTCAGGTTAAAATACTGGGTCATCGAGTAGAACTCGGCGAAGTTGAAGCCACTGTACGGAAGGCAACCGGATTGGACGGCATTGTGGCAGTCGGCTGGCCCCCGACCGCGAGCGGTTACGGAGGAGTAGAAGTATTCCTTGAGGGCCCATCTTCGGATTCGGAAAGCATACGCAATGCAGTCGCAGCGCAGCTCCCGGGATACATGGTTCCGCGCAGGTTTCATTTCATGGACCGGTTACCCCGGAACGCAAATGGAAAATTTGACCGGAAGGCGATGGTGAATTTGTTGGAGAAAGGATGAGGAACCAAATGGGTCCGGATGAGTTGAGGGCTTTTCTCCGCGTTTACTTGACGGGGAAACTAGTATCCGAGGGGAGAGAAGTCCCGAAGGATTTTGGAGATGATTACGATCTGTTTCTCTCGGGTATCATTGACTCGTTGGGATTATTGGATTTGATTACTGCCTTCCAGGAACACTGCGGACGCGAAATCGATTTTGGCGCGCTAGATCCTGAGCAGATGAGCGTTGTCGGCCCGCTTTGTGATTTTGTGTCGGCGCAGATGGCCAAAGGATGATTCGTGGAGATTACGTTGCCTAACGCTCCGACTGCACGGCCCCGTCGATCGATTGAGGATTTTCATGGCAACTTCGAAGACTTGGCGCTTTTCATGCAGTCCTCGTGGGCGGAAAACAAGTCCCAATCGTTGGTCTATACACCAGAATTCCTGGCCTCGTTCTTCTCATACCCCGGCGCCAGTTTCAGTCTTGCGCCGACCCTGTACGAGGGCTCGAGAGTTGTCGGCTTCATTGCTGGCTTTCCCCGCCGCGTGCGTTACAAAGGGAAAGAACTGCGAATTATCGTTGTCAGTTTCCTTACCGTGTTGAGAGAGTATAAGAAGAGCGGCTACGGCATGGTCCTGTGGGGTGAACTGGTTAGGAGGGCGCTCGCGGCCGGTTACCTCGGTGTGATGAGTTACTCTGTCGATGGGGCGCCCATGACCAATATGATGCTGGGCTGTTACCAGCGCATGAAAGTTCCCGCGAGCCGGATCTATTCAGTCCATCACCTGACACGGTTAATGTTGTCGAAGCAATCCAGGACGAATTCGGAAGACATCGACCAGGGGTTGATTGACAGCTTCTTACAGGCGGCCTCACAGGTGTCCGAGGCCATTCCCCTGGCCCGCGTCTGGAGCCCGGAAGAGGCCGAATGGCAGTGTCGGCATCGTGCCAATCCAATTGTCGTAAGTCACTCGTCGAGCGGGAGGCAGGGATTCTTGACGGGCTACGTCATGCCTATAGCTGATCGGGATAGGACGAAATGCCTTCTTATAGAGGATATACTCTGGAATAACCTGACAGGCGAGGAAAGGCAGGTACTAGTGCAAAAGCTCGTGGACCGTTCGGCATCCGCAGGCGCGAGGATGGCTGTCGTTCCGCAACTCGGCTATTCCGATCCGGAGCCGTTCATCAAAGCTCGCTTTTTGCGCTCTCCGCGCGTGCTTCACGCGTATTTCGGGCGGTTGGACGGGGGACTGGAACCTGAGCCGGTAAGCTCCTTTTATGTCGATGTCTTCTGAAAGAGGCGTAGAGCTTCACGAGTCTCATGTCGCCGGTCTTTAGAGACCGTCTCCACACTCACAAAATGAGCGTTTTAGCGACGGAGAATCGACTATTTACGCTGTGCAACACTTGGGAATGCCGAGTATTGAGACGGTCTCTTCAGGTCGGCGGTACGGAGAGGCTGGGCTCACGGCAGTGAAACCTTTCTGGCACGATGCCCGACATTCGTTTTAGCATCATCATCACTTCTTATAATCAGCGAGAGTTCATAAAGGACGCGGTGGACTCTGCGCTGTCCCTGTGTAACGCGGAAAGGGAAATCATCGTGGTTGAAGATGGCTCTACCGACGGGACCCAGGACAACCTGCGCCAAAACGGGGACAGGATCCGGTTGGTCTGTCTTGAAGCCAATCAGGGCTCCGGCGCGGCTCGCAACTTTGGCGCTGCCCTGGCAAGCGGTGAATACCTGGTATTCCTGGACGGGGATGACGCGTTCCTGCCTTGGGCCCTGGATGTCTATGAGAGCATCGTGCAGGCAAAGAAACCCAAGATGATGCTGGGAAGCATGTGGTGGTTCAAGGGCAAGTTGCCGGCCCTCCAGCCGGGATATACTCCGCACGAAATACGCACCGTCGAGTACCAGGATTACCTGCGTAAAGACCGGCCCTTTGGTAACAGCGCGAGTGCGCTGGTAATTGATCGGCAATCTTTTCAGGGTGCGCAAGGGTGGTCAAGGGATCTATGGCCGATGAACGACCAGGATCTTACACTCCGGTTGGGTAATTGCGGCCGGACGATTCAGATTCTCGCGCCTCCCACGACCTTCCATCGATCTCACGCGGCCAACACGGTTAATAACGTTCCGCCTTATATACCTTCCCTGTACAAGATCATTCACAAGGAACGCGCCGGGGAATATCCTGGGGGTAAGCCTCGAAGTCTAGAGCGGCGCGCCATAATTGGCGGGCTGGTGGTCTTTTGGGCAAAGAGGGCCGCGAAGGCCAGGCTGTATGGGACCGCCCTGAAGCTCCTCGTCCGCGGGTTGCCTCTGGCTTGGGTGGCCGTCACCCGCAGGTTCGGAGTTGTGCTCAAAGGGCGGCAATCATGCGAGACAATCAGGATGCGGAAACAGAACTTGAGCCGGTAAACAATTTCCTCAAGGAAGGTGGGGAGTTGCACCCCGTCTGTTACGAAATCGACGGCTTCGACCCCGTGTCCGATGAACCTATTAGACGCCATTGAACTTCTAAAGCGGCCCATCCCCGAACCGGCATCCGATCAGGGGATTTTCCTGGAGTGTGGGTTTACTCCTCTTCATCTGAAGACGTTTCTAGGGGCTCACCTGCGCTTGTGTTTTCCTAAGGATCGTATCGAGATAAAAACGGGCTTATACGGTGACTTGGCCGGTAATCTCGAACGAGTGCGGCCATCAAGCCGCTCGGTGATTTGCGTTGTCGTGGAGTGGGACGATCTCGACCCCAGGCTGGGTATCCGAGCTCTGGGCGGATGGCGTTCCTCGGACATTCCCGACATTGTGGAATCGGCGCGTCGGCAAAGCGAGCAGCTGACTCATCTCATGAAACAGCTAGCGGACAACGCGCCGATTTGCGTGAGCACGCCCACTCTTCCTTTGCCTCCCATTTTCACGACGCGAGGAGGGCAAGCCCATCACTTCGAGTGCCAACTGCGGGAAGTCGATGCCTCACTTGCGACCTCACTTTCGGCAGATAGACGGGTGAGGTTACTAAATCTCCAGCGCCTTGACGAACTCTCGCCTCTTGGGCGGCGCTTCGATGCGAAGGCGGAAATCACCAGCGGCTTCCCGTACAGTCTCGAACACGCGTCAATTCTGGCTCAACTGCTGGTAGCGCTGGTTCAAGATTGCCCACCGAAAAAAGGGCTCATTACCGATCTTGACGATACACTCTGGGCCGGAATTCTGGGCGAGAGCGGTGTGGAGGGGATCAAGTGGGATATGGCAGGTCACGCTCATCTGCACGGCCTGTATCAGCAATTCCTCGCTTCATTAGCCAGTGCCGGCGTGCTCCTCGCAGGTGCGAGCAAAAATGATCCTGCGCTGGTGGAACAGGCACTGGGCCGCAGTGACATTTTGCTTTCAAAGGACAGCCTCTTTCCGTTGGAGGTTCATTGGGGGCCAAAGTCTGAGTCTGTAGGACGCATCCTAGAAACGTGGAACATTGCCCCGGGAGATGTTATTTTCATCGACGACAGCCCCATGGAAGTGGCCGAGGTCCACGCCGTTTTCCCGCAAATGGAATGCGTTGTATTTCCAAAGAGCGATTATCAGGCCGGCTGGGACCTTCTTAAACGATTGCGGGACTGCTTCGGGAAAGGCATCGTCTCTCCAGAAGACGAGATCCGGCTAAGGAGCATCCGCACCGCGTCAACATTGAAAAGTGTCCTGCAGGAGCGTGGGCTTGGGGCGGAGGATTTTCTTCGCCATTGCGAAGCTACCATCACCTTTTGCTTGGGAACTGACGCGCGTGACGACAGGGCTTTCGAGCTGATCAATAAAACGAACCAATTTAATCTTAATGGCAAGCGATTCGGCGAATCGGAATGGCTAAGCTTTAATCAAGACCCCGTTTCTTTTCTCCTAACCGCCTCATATGAGGATAAATTTGGTCCGCTGGGCAAGATCGCGGTGGTCATGGGAAAGATGGGTGGCCGCAAGTTGTATGTGAATTCCTGGGTCATGAGCTGCCGGGCCTTCTCCCGCCGCATCGAACATCAATGTTTGAAGTACTTGTTCGAAAAGCTCGACGCCGACGAGATTGTCTTTGACTATGAAGCGACTCCCCGCAATGGCCCTCTTCAAGATTTCTTTGCGGAATTGCTGGGAGGGCCGGCTGTACCGGCTCTGTCCGTTCGGAAAGTTTTTTCTAACGCGAAGGCTCCCTCCTTGTTTCATCGCATCGTGGAGGTTGCGAATGTCTGAACAGGAAGATCGGTTAGTGCGGTGTTTTGCATCGGTATTCCCAGCCCTCGCGCCGGAAGAGATTCGTACCGCCAGTACAGAATCCGTAGGGGCATGGGATTCACTGGCGGCCGTCACACTTGTTGCCGTTGTTCAGCAAGAGTTCGGTGTGGAAATTGATCTGTTAGACCTGCCGGAGTTAACTTGCTTCGAGGCTTTGCGAACCTATCTTAGCCTATATCGCGACGCCGGCCCGAGAAGGGACGTAAACACAGACCATTGAAAGAAAGTGCGCTGCGAGGCTTGACAAACCGTTTACTGCAGCACTTGGCACGGATCATGCCGGGTGCGCGGACCCTTCGTGTCGCGTTGCACAGGGCCCGGGGAGTAAAGATCGGGAAAAATGTATGGATCGGATACGATGTCATCTTGGATACGTCCCGCCCCCATCTCATTACGATCGAGGACTCCACCTCCATTGGCATGCGTGTCACAGTCATCGCGCACTTTAAGGAATCTCAGGGCGTGAGAATCGAACAAGATGCCTTTATAGGACCGGGAGTCATCATTCTTCCCAATGTGGTGGTAGGCCGGGGATCTGTTGTAACGGCTGGGAGCGTGGTGACGCAATCAGTGCCTCCGATGACCGTCGTCCAAGGCAATCCAGCGGTTCCAGTAGCCAAGTGCGGAGTCCCCCTAGGACTTAATGTCACGTTGAAAGATTTCTCCCGGAGACTCAAAGCACTTGCCGTCCGTGCGCCAGACCCAAAGCGGCAGGCCTGAAGCTTATGCAAGAGGAGAGCCCACGGACGAAAAGATTCTATATGAACCTCGTCGTCCCACATACAGGTGAACTGAAGGCAGCAGACGCTCGCCTGATCCGTCTGGCCGAGTTTCTCGGGATATGTTGTGAACCACTACGCTTGAACGAACAGGTTCAACAGCACGCGGAGTATATTGAAAAAGCAGTTCCGAATCAGAACTCTTGCTTGGTCATAAACCCACAAGTCATGCGGGAATGGATAGGCGGGGATGTTCTTCCAGCCGACTTGGTTTCTTGCCTTGTGTCACGCTTTCCGCACGTGCTCGTTCACGCCCTGACACTGGATCCCTTCGTCGACGGAATGCTGGCCTCGTTGTCGAGTGGCAGACTGCAATCGGCCCAGCCCATTGCGGATGCCGGGCAACTCTATGAGATACCCTCGAACTCTAAAGACTTTTGTGGACCATTTTCCGGACTCTCGTTCGGCCCCCTCAACCCTGCCAACGACCGTGTACTTGCCGTCAGCACCGACGACTCGACTGTACGGAAACTGATCTGCATCGGCGGACGCCCTGTTATGGCAGCCGTGAAGCGGAGTAAGACGGAAATCCTGTTCCTCGCCAGTGAAGACACTGCGGACGTCAACACGGAAGTGGGTTCCGCGCCCTTGAGCGACTATTTCTCCCGATTAATGCCCCACGCCATGGCGCTGCGCCACATTTTCGGGGAGGCATGCTGGCATCCTTGCAAACCTCACGCTTCTATCATCATTGATGATCCCCTTCTGCGGCCGGATTATGGCTATCTGAATTTCGAAACCCTTCTCCGCCTGATGAAAGAGCACAATTTCCATACGACTATCGCGTTTATCCCTCACAACTACCGGAGGAATTCAGCGAGGATCATTCGGATGTTCCGGGAAAATCCCAACCGCTTCGCGATATGCTTCCACGGAAATGATCAGACCCAGTCAGAGTTTGCCTCAAACGACACCTCTCTTCTTAACACGATGCTTGGTATCGCAGAAGGGCGGATGAAGGTGCATGAGCAAACGACCGGACTGCGTTGCGACAGAGTGATGGTCTTCCCGCAAGGGGCTTTTTCCGTAGAAGCCATGGAGGTTCTCAAATCCCGAAACTTCCATGCAGCGGTGAATACGGTTCCTCATCCCATGGGTCAGCCAGTCCTCCTCACAATCGCTGATCTCGCCCAACCTGCGGTGCTTCGATATGGGGGGTTCCCTTTATTCATTCGAACGTACGTCAAGGAAACCCAAAGTCAAGATATCGCTTTCAATCTCTTCTTCGGAAGACCCGCTCTGATCGTCGAACACCATGACATTTTCAAGCGCTCTGAACTTGTGGTGGAAGTGGTCCAGAAGGTCAACTCCGTTGCGCCTGGCATTTCTTGGTCTAATCTAGAGAGCGCCGTGGACAACTCAATTCTCAAGCGGCGGACGCCAGATGGAACGGTGCAGGTTCGGGCTTACTCGAGTAACGTGCGCATTACGAGCGATTCCGCTTCCATCGAGCGGCTTTCCATTGTATGGGACCAGCCCGGTCAAAGCTCCCCCTTTGAACAAGTGCTTCGGGACGGAACTCCGTTCCCTGGCGTTGAATTTGAGGATGCGGGAATTCGCGTCTTAGGGGAATTGGCTCCCAGCGCTTCCCAGACATTTTCAGTGGTTTATCGGAATCGTCACGCCACCCTTGGAAGCCTTGGCTTTCGGTGGGATACCAAGGCCTTTCTGCGAAGGAGGCTTTCCGAAGTGAGAGACAATTACCTCAGTAAGAATCAGTACGTGTTGACGGCTACCAAAACCTTGCGGCGCCGCTTTCTAAAATGAGTCATCATGAAGGAAAATATCTTGCGCACGTCTGCAGTTAGAGTGTCTACCCGAAAAACCTCTGGGGGGGGGGATTCTGCGGCAGTAGGTCTAGCATTGCAGCAACGCTTTCGGGACCGACGTCTCAGAGCGCAAGGTGTTTCAAGTAGTAAGTTGGCTCTTCGACAGACGGTGTCCCTACCGAAAACCTCATCCAACCTTTTAAGTCTTGCGGTTAGCTGGGTTTCTCCCCATACTCCTCCGACTGAAGAAACGTCCAATGCGGAGGCCAAATGCCTTTCTGCAAGATGGTCCTCGTCTTCGTTCGAGATCTGATTGTGAGCCGATTTCTCTGGCGTATGGTCAAAAAACTCGAACAGATTGAGATACCTTATCCTATAGCTCCATCTTCTGTGATCAAGTGCATTTGGCCCAACCGGGTTAGGATGACGTTACATGACGTTACATCGGAACGAGACTTAGCTCTGAACGACCCCGGAGAAGTTTTGCGCAGCACAGATCTCAACACCTTCGAGTTTCTTGACCACACGCCATTTTCATTGGCGGTAGTGCGCAGAACTGGAGCATAGAAAACCCAACTCCAAACTGTTCCAAGGAATTTAAATCAACTCGCCTTACTGGCTAGCAGGAACAACGCCGGAGAACTTGTTTTTGGTTTCCATTTCGACTTGTCAATTCTTGTCTACTCTTCTCTATTGACACCATATCATAGGCCAATATGATGGTCACAGAAATTAGCAAGCGCCCTGCCTGCGATTGGCAAAGTACAGAGATCTCAGTGGTCGTTGGGTCAAGCTGAGCGGTTACCAGGAGGAACGAGTGAGTGTCAGATATGGCATGATTTTCGTTTCAACGCTGTTGTTTCTGGCAATTTGCCAGGAAGCCTTGAAAGGGCCGATCGCGCAGAAGCCCGAGGGGCCTGTGTTCTATGTGGCGATAGACGGAAGCGACATGAATCCGGGGAGTGAGGCTTCGCCCTGGCAGACGATTCAGCATGCGGCTGACGCTGCAACGCCTGGAAGCGCCGTGCATGTGCGCGGGGGCATTTATGCCGAACGAGTCGTGATTCATGTCTCAGGTAATGCTGCCCAGGGTTACATCACCTTCGAGAGTCATCCCGGCGAGACTGCGATTCTGGATGGGGAACGCCTGATCCCCCCGGATGAAAGAACGGCCATGGTGTCTATTCACGACCGCAGTTACATTCGGATCCGAGGTTTCGAAATCAGGAACTATCGGACCTCCGGGAGGAGGGCCACGCCAGCCGGAATCTTTGTCAGCGGCGCCGGGTCGCACGTCGAGCTGCTTGGAAACAACGTTCACAACATCGAGCAGAACTGGCAGGCGAAAGGCGGCAACGCCTTTGGCATCGCGGTATACGGGACGAATGCGCAAACACCCATCTCAAATCTCGTCATTGACGGCAACGAAGTCCACCACCTGAAAACCGGTTCAAGCGAATCAGTGGTGGTTAACGGGAACGTGACGGATTTTCGGATCTCTCACAATGTGGTTCACGATAACAACAATATCGGGATTGACGTGATCGGCCACGAACGCACGGCTGCAGACCCGAACACGGACCGCGCACGAGATGGCGAGGTGAGCCAGAACCGGGTTTACAGCATTACCTCAAAGGGAAATCCTTCCTACGGCGACGAGCAGAATTCCGACGGGATTTATGTCGACGGTGGAATGCGTGTCCTGATTGAACAGAACGTCATCCATGACGTGGATTTCGGCATTGAACTGGCCAGCGAGCACAAAGGAAAGACGACCAGTTACGTCACGGCGCGAAATAATCTGATCTATTTCTGCCACAACGCGGGTATTTCGATTGGCGGTTATGATCCCGAACGCGGCATTACTGAACACTGCCTCATCGTCAACAACACGCTGTACAAGAATGACACAGGGGGTTGGAAAGCCGGCGAATTCCAAATGCAGTTCCACATGGCCAACAATGTGTTCAAGAACAACATCCTGGTAGCGGGACCGGAAGGCTTGTTCACTGTGAGCAAATCCGGACGAATGTCGAATAAGACTCCCACTGTGGAATTGGATTACAACCTGTATTTCTTGACGTCTGGATCTAAGGTTGGCAGATGGCAGTATGACGCCAGTAGTTATACAGGGTTCAACGAGTATGTCCAAGCCACAGGAAACGATCGGCATTCACGCTTTGCCGATCCGTTATTCATAAATCCCACGGAGCACGACTTTCACCTGCAACCCGGCTCTCCTGCGATTGATGCCGGCGTTGTGCTGGATCGAACGATCGTGGGCATGGTGGATCTTGATGGTGCCCAACGAAACTCCGGCGGGAAACCTGATGTTGGATGCTATGAAAGAGAAGCGATGGGGCGAAGTAAGGAGCACAAATGAGACGCGTAGGGCAATTAATCCCGATTGGGGTTCTGGTAGCTGGGCTTTCTTGCCCTCTCCAAGCGGCTGAGCGGAACTGGAAGTCCTCGGGCAGCAAAGGGGTGGTGGTTTCCGGCACAAGCGCAGGAACTGCCGTTGGCATCGAGATCCTGTCTAAAGGAGGAAATGCTGCTGATGCAGCGGCAGCAAGTATCCTGGCGTTGAGTGTCTCAGCCGTGGGGGCCTTTTGTGTTGGAGGCGAGGCGCCAGTGCTGAGAAATGGGCTTTCTGTCAGCCGACTATATCCATGTTGTCACGGAGTCGATGAAGCCGGCCTTTGCTGACCGGGATGAATATTATGGTGATCCGCGTTTTGTCAGTGTCCCCATGGCAGCCCTTCTTTCCGATCCTTACACGCGTTTACGCCGCCCGCTGATCGATTTGCAGCGAGCCTCGCTTCAAATCCGTCCCGGAGATCCCGATCGCATGCGCCCGATGAAGAAGGCGAGCCCGCCGGCGCCGGCTCAAGGCGGCACCACGACCTTGTGTGTGGCTGATCGATGGGGGAGCCTGATTGC
>JBGOTQ010000099.1:0-21434 GCA_041476565.1 Terriglobia bacterium
CACAACCAGGTCCTTTTCGTCCTCAGAAACTTTCAAAGTGTTAATGATGAGATTGTCCGGCTCCACGGAGGCTAAGCTGGCGGCTCCCGCAGGCAGGGTACCGACGTTTTCAACTATCTTGTCAAAATGGCGCAGATGGTCGACTTCGAGCGGTGTTCGAGCCTCCCTGGCTTCCCGTTCAGCCTGTGACGGCCTGAACCGCTGAGTGCTGGTGAGCACGAAACGGAACTGGAAGTCTCCCGACTGGCCTGGTGGAGTGTTGGTAAACCAGTAGTTGTTCATTGCATAGGAAAACACGGTGGCCGAAGACTTCGTGAATGTTTTCGGCCAGCGCCCTCGATTAATGTCTCCCAGACTATACAGCGGGGCATCCAAAGCCGCCAGCATGACCTCCACTGAGCCGGTTGACACAATTACCGCGTTTTGGGGTGAGAACCATTCCACGGCGGCTCCCGCCAGGAGGTCGTGTTCCGGATCTACCCAGGACAATTGGTTGTCAAAGCGGAACGATGGATTCGCAAGCGCCCAGGGGAATGCAAAATAGACAGCCTCCTTGGCATAGACCAGTTCTTTGTGCACGTGGTTGACGATTTCAATTCGTTTGACCTGATCCGGCAGCAGGATTTCGGATTCGATCACGGGAGTGTGAACCGATCGCGCAGTGAGCCGGGCCACCTGTCCCCAAGGCGTCCGACGAATGGAAAGAAGCCGGCCTTCCTCAACTGAATGCGTTTGCAGCTGAGCAAACGGCAAGGATTGGGCCAAATGGGTCAGTTGAGTTGCTTCCGGCCCTTCGCCCCGTCCCGCCTCGCTGCCCCCGCCGCTGACATAGAGGTATTCGCTTAGCCGATAAGAGCTAGAGGGATCTACCAGCTCCCGGTTTAATTCCTTGTCATAGAGGCTGGCGATGGCTCCGCGCGCCGGATCCAGAGTGACGCGATAGTACCCGTTCTCAAGGACGTGCTTATCGTTGGATGGCGTCGTCTGAGAAGGAGGCTTCCCTGGTTCCAACCGGTACACGTGATAGCCCAGCGGGGGAACGTCCCTTGCCCAGAATCGAATGGTCTTGTAACTCGGCCCGGGCTCAGCTACCTCGTAATCTACAGGCTGGTTCTTCTCGACTTCAACAAGAGTCAACCCGTCCTCCAGCTGAAACCGCACCAAACCGCTACGGCTCCAACTGAGCGGATTGTAGACCACCAGGTTCTGGCCTCGCGTGGGGATTTGCTCGGCCAGTTGACTCAGCCCCAGTCGCATCAGGTCGTCCACCCCCTGGCTGGCCTCAGCCGCCCGACTGACCTTGACCTTTGTCTGTTGGGTCATTTCGTCATGTTCCGGCTGCATAGGTCCACGATAGGAGGTGATGGTGTGCTCCCCGTAGAGCAACAAGTTGCGCCAGATGTGTTGGTCAAGCTCTAAAGGGAAACGGAGTTTCCGGTCGAGGAAGGCCGTCAGCGAACATAAAGACTCGGCTGCCAACCCCCGAGTCTGGTTCTGGCGATAGATGGAGGTCGACTGGGCGATGGTGCCCACACCGTCTTCCCAGTAGGCACCGCCATCTCCACGAACAGTTGCCAGACTCTGAGCAAAGTTCTTCTCGATATAGTCAAAGAAATCTGAAAAACGGCAGGGGATGATCTGAGGGTAATCATACTTCTGGTTCCACTGTGGCACGAAATCCGCATCGAGGAAATTGGTCGTCACGTTGTCAACGTCTGTACCAAAAATCAGGACTGCATCCGGCTTGTAGTCGACCCGTTCGTAGGGACTCAGAAAGATCGGCAGACTGCTGCTGGCTGAATCCAGGGATGGAGAAGCACCAAACAAGGAACGCCACTGATGGTAATGATAAGAATACCAGGCCAGCACGCGCTTCCCATCAGGGCCTTCCCACCAGAACGGAGATCGGTGGTTCCATTGCCCATACGCCAGCATGGGGCCGCGTGTTTGGTTGGCAGCGCCAACAAAATAACGAACCCCCGCAGAAGCCAGAATTGAGGGGAGAGCACCGGAGTATGAAGGCACGTCGGTCGCCCAGGCGGTGTCAGCTAAGGTGCCCAGGCGCTTTTGAAATTGCTGGCCCAGATAAAGGCCGCGGAACAGTTCTTCTTGAGAAAGGACCTCTGTCATAAAATTTGCGTAGAAGGCGTTAAGGCTGATTCTTCCGGCGCGTGACTCTTCTGCCAGTTGGCTCACCTGCTTGGCGGAACGGGTGTTGAACCAATGTTCCAGAGCAAAACCGCCGTCAATGTTGAAGCGATATTCCGGATGCTTTCGCAGGACTTCCAACAAACGATCAAAATTGCGGGCATGGACCTCTGCGATTTTGGCCTGGTAATCCGTGTAACCAATGTCGAGGTGGACATGGGGAGCATAGTAAAGCTTCCAGCATCGAGCTGGGACAAAATTGGCCTGGAAGGATCTGGCCTTCTGCCCTCCGCTGTTTCCCGATGGAAACAATTCAATGCGAGCCACTCCTGGTGGGATGCCCTTCGGAACCAGGATCTCTGTTCGCGTTTCTCCAAATTCAATCGACCCGGGTATCTCTACCGTATCCGAAAAACTCCCCACCACGACCTTGGCTCTGCCTCCAGGCCAGCCGGAGGGCACATCCAGGATCACCCAGCATTTCTCCCTTGTCCCGTTAGGTCCTTTCCGATAGAAGACCGTGGGGTTGAGGGTTACTGTCGTCTTTGCCGCCCAGGTATCTTTGGGGTCTTGAGAAAGGGAGATGGCGTCATAATAGAGACCTGAGTCACCTGCTCCTCCGGAAGTCTCGTTGAAAGTCACGGTGGGCGGATCGTCGAGACAGGTTAGGGTCAGCTCGTTGGACCCGGCATGGAAGAACTTGGGCAGCAAGAGAATTCGCTTGTGTTGGGTCGAATGAATAGGGTTAAAGGCATCGGCCTCTTCAGCGAGGTCCCTGCTGGACTGGGGGTCAAAGATCACACGACCGGTATGACCGTTAATATTGACTTCCATCAAGGGGACTCGGGGATGACGGAAAATGAGATCGAGATTCAGGTAGTAGCTGCCCTTGGGCTTACCGGCAACAGGGAAGTCGATGATGTAGGAACGCGCCTTGCCTCCCATGTTCCCATTCCCCGAGCCAGGATGGAAACGCGGCCAGTTCTTCTCGGCCGCCCCCTCACCGATGCGAACCCGGATGGGACTGAGATCTGCAAGGTTGGGGAAAGCGGCGAACTCGTGTTCAGAGTGGTCTGTCTTGCCTAATTGCCAGAGGACTTGTTCTTTCGCATCTCCTGTTACATTCAAGCCCAGAGCGAGAAGTATTCCCAAGAAGGAAAGTTTGCACATATGCGAATACCCGCTGGTGCCTAGGCGGCTCTGCTTGTTTGGGACCATCCTCTAACGGGCCGACTTGGGGGGTCGGTTCTGGAGAAACCAGGATTGACTACCCAGAGGGGGAGTCTTCTCATCAGGCACGAGGCGAGAGTAATTTCCATCGCTGGCCATAAGACGAGCCTTGACATTGTCCTGCAGATAGATTTCCAGGATCTCGTCTCTAAGAGACCGAACCAATTTCGGATCCTCCACCGGAAAAACCGCTTCGACCCGGTGGTTCAGGTTCCGAGGCATCAGGTCAGCGCTGCCCAGGTAAACTTCCTCCTCTCCGGCATTCCGAAAATAGAAGATGCGAGTGTGTTCGAGGAAACGGCCAACAATGCTGATGACCCGGATGTTGTCACTGATTCCTGGAATGCCCGGCCGAAGGCAACAAATTCCGCGGACCAGCAGATCGACCTTGACCCCGGCCTGAGAGGCTTCATAAAGCAGTCGAATGGTCGATTTATCAGCCAGAGCATTTATCTTGAAAATGAGATGCCCTTGGCGGCCGTTGCGCTGGTGTTCAATCTCTCGCTGAATCAGTTCTTCGAATCGCCTTCGTAGATTAATCGGGGCCACCAGCAGTTTCTGGTAGTCCGCCTTGGCCGAATAACCGGTCAGATAATTAAACAGGTCGGTGGCGTCAGATCCAATAGTATCATCGCAAGTGAAATAGCCGACGTCTGTGTAAAGCTGGGCAGTCACCGGGTTATAGTTACCGGTCGCCAGGTGAACATAGCGGCGGATGCGCCTGCCCTCCCGCCGGACCACCAGCGCAATCTTGCAGTGAGTCTTCAAGCCTAACAGGCCATACACCACATGGACCCCCTCAGCTTCCAGAGCCCTTGCCCACTGGATGTTACTTTCCTCGTCAAAGCGTGCTTTCAATTCTACCAGTACGGCTACCTGCTTGTTATGTTCCATGGCCCTCAGCAGGGCCGCTACCACCGGAGAGTTCCGCCCCACTCGGTAAAGGGTCATCTTAATGGCCAGGACATCCGGGTCTGTGGCGGCCACATTGAGAAAGTCAACCACCGGCTTGAAGGAGTCAAACGGGTGATGAAGCAAGATGGGCCCCCGGCGAATGGCTGCAAAGATTTCCGTGTCTTCAGCACTGTTCTCCAGCGCCGGCTGAATGTACGGAACAAAAGGAGGCTCTTTCAAGTCATGGCGCTCGATGCCATAGAGACTCATGAGACTGCTCAGCCCCAAGGGACCTTCAACCGTGTAGACATCCCTGGGATCCACTTCCAGGTTGCTCGTCAAGATCTCCAGGATGCGTTGTGGCATGGCGCGTTTGACCATCAAGCCGACTACACTGCCAAAGCGCCGCTGCCGCACGCTCTCCTCAACTGTCTCCAACAGATCATCTGCTTCCAGTTCCTGGATCACCGGGTCGGCATCCCGCGTCACGCGAAAGGGGTGAGATTCTACAATCTCCATCCCTGGAAAGAGGCTGGCCAGATTGGCAGATATCAGTTGGTCCAGCCAGACGAAATAATGATTGTGCGGAACAGTCCCATCTTTGCGAAGCCCCCCCGAGGTCTTCTTGATCGGTACCAGCACCGGTAGCGTATCGGGAACCTTTAGCCGAGCGAAGTGCTCGTTGCCAGCCTTGTCCCTGATCAGGATGGCCAGGTTCAAGCTCAGGTTTGAGATATGGGGAAAGGGACGCCCTGGATCAAATGCCAGCGGAGTCAAGACCGGGAATACACTCTCGCTGAAGTACTTTTCGACCTTGGATCGCTGCTTCTCATCGAGTTCTGAATAGTTGAGGATAAAAATCCCGGCCCTGGACAAGGCGGGCAGGATCTCCTGTTGGAAATATTCCCGAGCCTGGATCATTAGCTTGCTGGCGACCCGTCGGACAACGGCCAATTGCGCTGCCGGCGTGTGCCCATCCTCTGATATCTCAAAAACCCCGGCTGCTATCTGCTGTTGGAGTGCGGCAACGCGCACCATAAAAAACTCGTCAAGGTTCGATCCCACAATGGCCAGGAACTTGATCCGTTCCAGCAGGGGGTTGTTGGGATCCTGAGCTTCCTCGAGGACTCTATACTGGAACTGAAGAAGGCTCAACTCCCGATTGATGTAAAGCTGGGAATCTTGCAGGTCACAGACGACTTCGACTTCAGCCTCTAATTTAGCAGGTGATGCAGGCTCTGACATAAACTGGCTCCGCAAAAAGCATCAAGATGACGGGTGACTCTCCCTGGAAAACCAATTATGATACATGAATGTAACCAGGAAAAGGAATCCTTCGCGGGTAATCTGCCTCGGGAACCTATTACTTCCGCACATTGCCTTGGGCCGCCAGGTTCGGCCACAAAGCATCGCGTAAGCCCGAATTCCGGTCGATGCGCCGCGAGATTGCCCATTTCAATACATCACCATTTCCCCATATTTCCAGCTTCTTTCGGGAGCGAGTAATACCGGTATAAATCAACTCCCGGGTTAACACTTCTGACGGGTGGGTAGGAAGGACCAACAGGACCCGGTCAAATTCCGACCCCTGGCTCTTGTGCACGGTCATGGCGTAGGCGGTCTCGTGTTTGGGTAATCTTAGGGGGGGACTTCGGCGAAATCGTCCGTCTTCTGAGGGCAAATAGACCCAGAGGGGTTCATCGGGGGAGCTTGCGACCGGCGTGTCGGATAAGGCAAGGCCGACATCCCCATTAAAGACCCTCAGTCTATAATCATTTTCAGTAATGAGGACGGGCCGGCCATGGTACCAGGGTCCACGCCTGCGAATTAGCCCGTGTCGGACCAGTAGCTTCTCCAACAATTGATTTATGGTTTCAAACCCGGTGTAGCCCTCCCTTAAGGCACAAAGGATGCGAAAGCGCGAAAATAGAGCAAATGCCTGTTCGATGTCAGATTCCCTGAGGTATCTTGCATAATCTTCGAGGGCACGCGCTTCCAATGCGGCCTCCAACCCTGTATGTGGGTTGATCTCGCGATAAGCCAGATCCTCGTAACCGCCCTCCTTCAGGAGTTGGAGGGCATTTTCAGATTCTCCCTCATTGACCATCCGGCTCAAGACTCCAATGCCACACTCGGTCCCAAACCGGTAACTCCGGTCCAGAACCACTATTGAATCCTGAAGGTCCCCTGCCGGCTGGGCCTGGGCCTTTTCCGGGATTTCCTCCCCCAGCACGGATTGCACCGTGCGGAAAAACAAGTGAGAGAATGAGCTGCTCCTGCTCCCACTACATACATCTCCAAAGACTGCACCCGGTTCCACCGAGGCCAGTTGGTCCTTGTCGCCCAGCAGAATGAGGCGGGATTCGTCCTTCAGGGCGTCACCCAGCTTGGCCATTAGCGGAAGATCCACCATCGAGGCTTCATCCACCACGACTGCGTCATAAGGGAGCGGGTTCCCGCGGTGATGCCGGAACCTGGTGGAGTTCGGGATCGTCCCCAGAAGACGGTGCAAGGTGCTGGCTTCCGGGGGGATCAAGGCCAGGATCTCCTTCCTGCAGTCCAGAGTCTCTTTGGCGAGTTTGATGGCTTCCTTCAACCTCGCAGCCGCCTTTCCTGTTGGAGCAGCCAAAGCTATGTTGACCTTGTTACCTCCGGCCTGTTCCAGCAAGAGGATCAGGATCTTGACCACGGTCGAGGTTTTGCCGGTTCCAGGGCCTCCCGTAACAACGACAAATTTGCGCAATACTGAGACCAGGGCCGCGATTTTCTGCCAGTCTGGTTCGGGTCGGCGGCTTGGAAACAGGCGATCGAGAACACCTTTGAGTGTTTCAAGCTGGGGGATTTCCGCAGGGCAGGCCGTCCTTTTGTGCAGGAATTCGATGAGGCGTTCTTCGTACTGCCAATAGCGATAAAGGTAAAGGCGGCTCGCTTCATCGAGGATCAGGGGACGGAACTGGCCCGGTTCACCAACCACTGTGGACCGCTTCAGCGCATTGAGCCAACATCCCAATTCGGGAAGAGTCTCCTCAGCCGATGAATCCACGGAGCCCGTAGGCAAGGACTTGCCAGCGTAACGAGGTAGATCCAGGCAGACATGGCCGCGTTGAGTGAGGTGGCTAACCAGGGCGGCCGCCAACCAGAGTTCAGTCCCGCCGGTTCCTTCCAGTCTGATCACGAATTCTGCAAAGTGCCGATCCAGCTCTGAAAAGCCTGCTGGTGCATGGGAATCAATCGTCATTGATCCCTCGCCGATTCTGTTCCTAAAAAATAAAGGTCCAGCGCGCGGATCAAGGACTCGCTCGGCCTGTCATGGAAAACCCCATAGTCCGTACTTCCTCCCGGGTGAATGCCCCGCAGAAAAATATAGAAGACCCCTCCGAAGTGAGAATCGTACTGATAATTCGGGATGCGTAACCTCAAGTAACGGTGCAATGCCAACGTATAAAGGTCGTACTGAAGGAAGTAGAAGTTTTCCTGGATAACCTCCTGCAGGGCTGAATTTCTGTAGGCTTCAATCTGGTTCCCGAGATAGTTGGACTTCCAGTCTATCAGGTAAAAGCGGGGGCCATGTTGAAAAACCAGGTCGATGAATCCCTTTAGCCACCCCCGTATTGCCGAAAACTCCAACTCTTCGAGCTTCTGAAGGAAATCCCCGGGCCATTCAGCCGCCGCATGGACCTTAATAATCTGTTTTAGCCGGTGTGAAGTCAGCGACTCGATGGGGAAGGTGAACTCTATCTCGTGAAGGCGGTTCCTACCGGCTAGTTGGGCCAAGTATATGGGGCCATCTAGAGTCCCCAACGGGACTGCCACCACATCTTGAACCACTCGGTGGATTGTGTCCTCCCAACCAACGTCGAAACCATGCTCACCGAGCCGGTCTCGAATCAGATTCCGCGTCTCTTGCGAATCACTCTTCGTGAAATCCAGGCACTCGAGAATCTCGTGAAGGACATTCCCGGCCCGAATCCCTCTCGGAAACTCAAAGATACTGCGTGTTTTGGAAGGTGAGACGGTGATGAGACGCGACAATCGGTCCTTCAGCTCCAGAGTGTCCCGATCAGGGAACTCGAGATCCCGCTTGGATGCAGTTACCAGAGAAGTAAAACTGGTGATCCCCCAATCACTGGGAACCGTCGCAGTGAATCGACGACAGCAATATGTCTGATTTTGAAGTTCTATGTTGGAGTATCGTTTAGACACGGCCTGTGGCAGTGGCAGGAGTTCAATCGTGCCTTGTGAGTCACGGACAAGGCTCAGGAGAGACTCCTTGAGTTCCGTGTCCTTCATGTTCTTGAAACGATCTTCGAGGATTGAAATGGTTCCTCCGTCTCCTGGAGGAACAGGGGGACAGAGCAGGTAGGTCAACGCAGAACCCGTGGCACCGTGAAACGCCCCCCACACCAGGTAACAGCGATACTGAGCGCGGGTCAAGGCTACATAGAGGAGCCGAGCGTTTTCGGAGAGGGCTTCCCACTGAGCTAGAATTTCATTCCGGGAGAGTTCCTCAGAGCCGAGGTCCTTGACCAGAATACTCTTATCGGCCGGATCGTGAAAAGTAGCTGAATCGCCCTCTCTCACGGGACCATCCCAACCGAAAGGGCAAAATACCACCGGGAACTCGAGCCCTTTGCTCTTGTGAACAGTGATTACTTTCACCGCCTTCTCATCCGTTTCCAATCGAAGCTGATGTTCTTCTGGAGCCAGGACCTGGTTCTCGTGTCTCCTGTCGGCGAGCCAGGTCAGCAGGCCCTCCATGCCGAGATGGTTCTCCAGAGCGGCCTGGTACAGGAGTTCAAAAATCTGCAGCAGATTAGTTAAGCGTCGCTCCCCATCCAGGAAGGGGAGCAAACGGCTCCGCACCTTCTGCCGGCTGAGCAGGGTTCTGGACATGAGCAGGAGACCGTGATTCAACCACAAAGTCCGATACTCGGCAAAGATTCTCAGCCATTCGTCCCAAAGAATCTCATTTTGTTCCATCTCTGCAAGCTCATCTCCACGCAGGCCAAAAAGGTCAGTGGTCAGAGCGGCCCGGACTCTACTTTCATTTCCAACTTCGGCAATCCCCCGCAGTACCCTCTCGACTTCCAAGGCCTCCTGCGTTGCAAAGACGCTTTCGTTGGTGTAGAGGAGAGCGGGAATTCCCTTCTCTTGCAAAGCTTGTTGGAGCAGGCAAGCCTGACCATTAGTGCGGACCAGAATGGCCAGGTCGGCCGGTGAGAGAGGATTTCCCCGAACGCTGACTTCACCGGCAGCTGCAGCTTCCAGGAGCGAGAGGATTTCATTGGCCACTGCTCGTGGGATCAGCACATTAGCAGTGCGGTCGCTCAGTAGTTGGTCATTCTTGTCGGGCGGTCGCTCGACAAACCAGACTTTCAGTGGCGCAGCCTCCGGTTTTCTCTCCCAGAGGAATTCCCTGGAGGCCGCATCGTTGGCCGCCTGAACCGATTGATACTGGATTTCATCAAAAACAAAAGGACGGGGAGCTTTACGAAAGAGCGTGTTCACTGCGGTCACCAGATTCAAGCTCGAACGCCAATTCTTCTCCAGAGTGCCAACCTCCGGTATTTCCTCTGCTGCTCTCATGTACGTGAACACATCCGCTCCGCGAAAGCCGTAGATTGCTTGTTTGGGGTCGCCAATGAGGAACAACGGAAAGTGGGGATCTCTGAAAACTGAGGAGAGGATGAAGTACTGTATCGGATCGGTGTCTTGAAATTCGTCCACCAGGACCGCTTTGTACCTTTCGCGTAGAGCCTCAGTCAAAGTTAGACCGTTGTCTTGATGCAGTGCGTCAAAAAGGTCCATCAACAAGTCATCGAAGAACCGCATGTTTTGCCGGCGGGCCCTCAATTTCAACTCAGTTCGGACAAACTCGAAAAGACCGACCCGCAACTGCAGGAGACGCTGTTTGTAAAGTGTATTGAGCAAGTCGTAGGAACGGGAGAACTCGCCAGCAACCTGGAAGAACGGATTTTGCGGCGTTTGAAATCCCGCTTTGGTACCCTTCTCAAGCGTCTCCGGGCAAAACTTCGAGAAGGACAAAGGACGTTTAAAGAGAATCGTGGAGGAAAGGTACAGCTCGATTTCTTCTAGAGACTTACGGACAATCTCTTCCTTGTAAATATTGCGCTTCAAGCCTTTGTAACAAGAAAGAAGATTCGCCACCTCGTCGCGGTTTGCCGTCCAACTGTCCCGGAGTCTTTCAAATTCGCCCCCAAGTTGCATTTCCATGGACTTCAGATTTTCCTCATCAAACTTTTCAAACTGTGGAATTACATGAAGGTAAGGGTTGACAGGAACTCGGCCGACCGTCTTTAAGAGTGCTTCCGGATTGAGGTTTTCACTGAATACAAACTGCTGGAAAAGCCGAGGGGCCTCGTAGATATTAGTTCGCCAGTAGTCGTCCTGGATTTCTTGCCTTAAAGGGTTCGAGTCGGCCACAAGAATGGTGTCAAAGAGAGCAGAACTTTCGAAGGCGTTCTCCTGAAGGACCTTCTGGCAGAAACCGTGGATCGTGAAAATTGCAGCTTCGTCGAAGGTTCGCAGGGCATTGAGAAGAAGCAATCTGGCGCTATCCGGATCGGTAAGTCCGGCCAGCAACGGCGCCAGAAGTTGATCTTCGACACAATGGTTTTCCAGAGCGTCTTGTGCCCTCCTCAAGATCTGCCGGATTCGGGTTCTCAGTTCCTCGGTGGCTGCATTCGTAAAGGTGATGACCAGGATTTCCCTGACCTGGAAGCGTTGTTCCAGCAGCAGCCGAAGGTACAGTGCAGAGACTGCCGTGGTTTTGCCGGTCCCCGCACTGGCTTCAATCAACTGATGCCCTTCAAGAGAGGACCCCGAAGGGTCAAAGGCTTTCATGGCTCGACCTCCTGCTGATGGGCCAGCAGAGGCTGAAAGATCTCTATGGCTAAACGCCGGAACCACTCGTCCAAGGGGTCAATCTTGCCAAAGCCCAACTGGAAGTAGAGGTCATTCTTCTCGGGAGGAAGCTTGCTGTATTTCGTCCCCTCCCACTTCTTCACCGCCTCCTCGTAAGCCTTGGTTTCCGGTCTCCCCTCGCTCAAATTCTCTGCATAGGCATATGCCGAATCAGGAAAGAACCGGAGTGGTTCGCTCAAGCCACGCCAATAAAGGGCCAAGAGTTGGGCCAGAATAGACTGGCCGTCAGGGATGAAGGGATAAGTCCAGCCTCCGTCTTCCCCGATAAGAATGCTGGTGGTAGGGCGCATCTGCCCGGTAGAAATGTTGACAAGCAGATGATCGAGCCACACCCCCAGCCGGTCCTTGGGTTTAATCCTGGAGCAGCGGTATCGAAGCAGATACTCTTCGCGGAGCCCCTCGATCCTTCCTGTTAGGCAGATTCCCTCAATCCTCAGTTCCACCGGCAAGGGTTCACGCGGGGGAATTTGCATCCGTTTCTGCACTTGCACTGCCAGAGGTTGGATTTCTGACACAGTTCGCTGGAAGGCAATTCGTCCCGCTTCGCCTGCAGGCAAAATGCCGCGAGCTTTGTACGGCAGGTAGCTGAGAAAAGGGTCTTCCTTCCTCAAACTCTTCTCCAGCAAATCCTGTTTCACTTGATAGGCATCCAGCCCCGCCAGCGAAAAAGGTTCAGAATCTTCGTTGGATCTGCTTTCTTGCAGGTGAATGCCCAGACGCTGGCGAAAGAAGTACTCGGCAGGATTTCGAAAGAATCTCTTCAGGTCCTGAACGTCGAGGTTCTTCCATTCCTCAGGAGGAACTCCAAGCGAATGCGGCAGGTAGGGGGCTGGAACCGACGGGCCAGCTTGTCGGGCCTTGAGGGCTTCCAAGTTCTCTTCGGAATAGGTGAACAGCTTCTGATCCCCCACGAAGTAGGATGGGCTGAAGGCCTGAAGCGGGTGGCGCACCAGGATCTGCGCGCTCATACTTTCGAAGGGGGCTTCCGGTTGAAAGCCCTGCTCAATGCAGTCCAGCAATTCGCTCACTAAAACGGAGGGCGGAATCTCGCAGTTGTCGGATTGGTTTTGTCCTACAAAGCTGACATAGAAAACATCCCGGGCTGAAAGCAGCGCTTCGAGGAATAGATAGCGATCCTCGGCCCGAGACGACTGATCACCCGGCCGTGGTTCCTTTGCCATAAGATTGAAGCTGATAGGGTGGTCGGAACGGGGAAACGCATCATAGTTGATCCCCACCAGCGCGACCACACGGAACGGGATGCTCCTCATGGGAAGCAAGGAGCAAAAGGTGACCCCGCCGGCCAGGAAGCCGTGACTCACCTCCGTGGCAGCCAGCGCTTCTTCCAGATAGGAGCGCAGGACTTCAATCCCGATCGGTTGCTCAAAATGGCACTCCTCTTGGAAAGTGACCAGTCGGGCCAAATGCTGTCGGAGCCACTGGACTTCTCTTTCAGCTTCCTCACCACCCGTCAACACTGCCTCCACCAGGGATAGCAGTGTCCGGCTCCAGTCGGCCAGAGTCCGGGGCTCTTCGAATCCGCGAACCTGTGTCATCAGGCGTTCGAGAAATTCGGCGAACCGGCCAAGGACCTGGCTCCCGCTCCCCTCCATGTCTTCGAAAGGAAGAATGCCACCAAACAACAAATCGTTCTCGGGAGGCATGGCATATCCGAGAAACAAGCGATGGAGGCCAGATTTCCAGCTGTTCTCTTCGAACTCGGGAAGGCCGTGGCGTTTCCGGTCCAACCCGTCAGCACCCCACCGGATTCGAGTGCTTTCCACCCAGTGGTGAATCATTTCCAGATCGGATGAATCCAAATCAAAATGACTCTGTACCGGCAGAGATTCAAGCACATCGAACACCTCGCTGGTGCCAAACCTCGATCCGGCCAGTCCGAGGATCTTGAGGAAAGCCTGAATCACCGGCTTTTCATGCTTGGGGCTTCGGTCGGCAATCGAAAAGGGGATCTTCGGGCAAAGCAAGGATTCTCCGCCAAACACCGCCGAAATGAAGGGAGCGTAAACCTCAATGTCCGGGGCCATGACCACAATATCCCGAGGGGCAAGATCGTTGTGCCGGCTAAAAAGTGCGAGGAGTTGGTTGTAGAGAACCTCCATCTCCCGCATGCGGCTGTGGCAGGAATGAATCTGCAGGGAATCATCATTCGGAGCAATCGCAGTCTTGATGGACTCTTTGCCTCTTTCCCGCAAGTTCAAGATGTCAGACTGCAGACTGCTCAGAAGACAAGAATTGCCAGGATCCTCAAAGCAGCTCGATTCCTCTATCGCCTCTTGTTCGAGCAGACGCTCAAAGAAGTCCTGCCCCAGCCTGCCCATCGAGGCGAGAAGGGGGTTACCCGCCTCATAATGTGACTCCCCTGTGGTCGCGGTTTGTAGTTTCTGTTTGTTTTGGATTCTGGCCATAGCCCTATCCGAGACGATTTCTCCCCAGTACTCCTGGCAGGGATTCATGAAAAAAAGGTGGACGTCCAGCACTCGTGACACGGCCGAAAAGACATCGAGATGGAAGGAGGGTAACGAAGGAATCCCAAAGATTGAAATCCTGGCCGGAAGGTCTTCGGTAGCATACTGGCCCCGGTCGAGCCTCTCCAAGAATCGCCGGCGATTTGCTGCCCGGTGTGGGACCTGACAATCGCTGACCAGCAGGCGCCAGAGTTGGGCCTGCCAGTCATCGTCGGCTCTTGTCTCCCAACCCAAGAGCAAGTCGGGGCGGTAGACCAGGTATTGATCGAAGGTAGCGGCAATGCGACGGGCCAACTGAAAGGCTTTCAGTCCCTCTGCCGCTTCATTCAGATAGCCGCCCAGAGGCGCGAATTCCGGCGTCCCAATACAGCGGTGAAAGAGGCGGAATATCCGCCAGGCCATGAAATCTTTCGAATAGAGGACATCGTCAGGAACTTCCTTAAATACCCCCTTGAACAGGTCCAGGATCACCCGGTTGGGAAATGGAAATATGCAATTGGCCCAGATGCCGAACCATCTTGACAGCTGTTGGGCCAACCAGCGTTCCATTCCCTTGCTTTGAACCACAATGACTTCGCTTTCCAGCGGAGAACGCAAGGGAACTGAGACTACGCCGGCCAATTCCTCCAGCAGAATCTCCATTCGATTGCTAATGTGAAGCTTGAACCCAGGCATAGTTCCAGTGATTTACTTTCTTATCTGGCGTAAGTTCTTGAACTGCATGATAACTTCTTTCCAGGTGTTACTAAAGTCAAACCCGATTCGGATATTTTTCACAGTGCGCGGTGGCCCCACTCCAACTTGGGCGAATGCCTCAAACACGAGTTTTTCTAGAAGGCGATGAGGGGGCGAATTATGTATAATGCCATTGCCTCAGGCAGTAAATTCCTAGCAAAGGAGGAGTCTGCAATGATAGATCGACAGGGGATCAACCGCCGTCAGTTTATGCAACGGAGTACCGCCATGGGTTTGGCCTTGAATAGCACCGCGTTCCCAATGACTCTGAAGCCTTCTCCCAGTGACCGTATTACGATCGGGATGATCGGGGTTGGAGCCCGGGCCCACCAGATTATGCAGGCCATTCAGGTTATTCCCGGGACCGAAATTGTGGGGGTTTGTGACGCCTATAAGGGCCGTGTGGAGCGGGCCGTGGATAGGACCGGAGGACGGGCTAAAGTCTACCCTAATTATCAGGCCGTTCTTGCGGATAAAAGCATTGATGCAGTGGTCATTGCTACCCCGGACCACTGGCACAAGACCCTGGTCATTGATGCCCTTCGAGCGGCTAAGGATGTCTATATCGAAAAGCCCCTGACTTACGCCATTGATGAAGGCATGCCCATCGTGGAAGAGGTCCGGAAGACCGGAAGGATTCTTCAGGTCGGCAGCCAGGGGATCAGCACGAAGCTTCAGCAAAAGGCCAGAGAGATTATCCAGTCAGGCAAGCTCGGGCAGATTACCATGGTGCGTGCTACCTTTAATCGTAATACTGCCAGTGGCGCCTGGATTTATCCGATCCCGCCTGACGCTTCACCACAGACCGTGAATTGGGAAATGTTTCTGGGGTCCGCCCCCCAGCGCCCCTATGATAACGCCCGATTCTTCCGCTGGCGCTGCTATTCGGATTACTCCGGAGGGATTTCTACAGACCTCTTTGTGCACCTGATGACCACGATCCATTTCCTGATGACGGCCAAGTCCCCCAAAACCACCATTGCAAACGGCGGACTCTACCGGTGGAAAGAGAGCCGGGATGTGCCCGATACGATTAACGCTATCCTTGAATATCCGGAAGGCTTCATGGTCAACCTCAGTGGCACTTTCAACAACCAGATGGCCAACGAAGAAGGTGGCTTCTACATTCTGGGTACTGAGGGCACTTTGGTCCTGGGCACAACATTGACCTTTTACCCTGAGCGGGTCTACGAAGACAATGCCTGGATTGTAGACAGCTGGCCCAAGAAACTTGAAGACGCCTACTACAACGACCCCAAAATCAAGATGGAGGAAGTGCCATCGAGTTGGGCCCCCAAGGTTCAGCAGGGCATGGAGCGATGGGAGGAAACAGGGCGGGAATCGACCGTGGCCCACTTCGAGGGCTTCGTCGAATGCGTTCGCACTCGCAAGCCTCCGCTGGAAGACGCATTGAGAGGGCATCGAGCTGCCGCAGTAGCTCATTTGGTCAACCTATCTTACAAACAAAAGAAGATGGTCGAGTGGGACTTTAACCGGGAATCTGTGAAGGCCTGAGTTGCCTTGGCCTCCGTTAAGGGGGATAATATTCCGAGTATTCAATGCCACGGGTGCAGTGATGAACAAAAAGGGGTTTGTCAACCAGAAGCTAGGGAAACGGACGACTCGCCGATATACTATGGCCAAGCTCAAAGTCCAGTTTGATCGGCGGACACAAAAGCAACGCGGGCTCAGCCCTGATTCCAAGAGAAACGACTAGGTATTCTATATTATCTCAGCATGAACTCAAGGAGACGCATGTATGATCAGCTCGAAAATAGTTGCGGCGCTTAACGAACAGATCAAGAACGAACAATATTCCTCCCACCTCTACCTGGCCATGGCCGCTTGGGCGGAATCCAAAAACCTTAAAGGTTTTGGTCACTGGCTCAGGATTCAGGCCGACGAAGAGCGCGGACACGCCATTAAATTTCTGGACTACTTAGTGGATCTCGAGGCTACGGTCACTTTAAAAGCCCTTGACCAGCCCCCCGCTGATTTCAAGTCCGTTCAGAAGCTTTTTGATGAGGTCCTGGAGCATGAAAAGAAAATCAGCGATATGATTAACAAGCTTTACGCCCAGGCCATCGAAGAAAAAGACTATCGAACCCAGATTTTCCTGCAATGGTTCGTGAACGAACAAATTGAAGAAGAAGTCAACGCCAGTGAGATTCGCCAAAAGCTGATTGACATCGGGGACAAGAGCAGCGGCGTTTACTGGATTGACAAAGAACTCAAGAAACGCGAAGCCAAGTAGGCAGGACCCCAGGGCTCTATAAGTGAATCCACCAGGAGCAAACGGCTAGTCTAGTACCTGTCGCGAAACCGCAGGATTGCAGGTAAACTCCCCTCCTCGGTTGAAGAGGGGATGTGGCGTGCAGCGCCGCGGGGGTGGTGCGAGTTGCCGCAATACCGATACTGGCTTGGCTTTTCCAGGATTGTTCGAACCACCCCCGCCGCGGCCAGTGGCTGCGGCTGCCCCTCCTTATCCAAGGAGGGGAGCCTCCTTGCCGAGTTCCGCGACAGAAACTAGTCTAGGAGGGAGCCGGGTACTTCTCGTGGATTCATCCCTCAAGGTTTATGCGCCTCCACTAATCCGTCCATTCGGGCATCGGGCTCGAGCAGGCTGATATGTTCAAACCCTGCCCGACTGAGACACTCACGGATTTCCTCAAACGTATAGCAGTTTCCTCCGCTGGTGCCAGTCAGCATGTTGACCGCAAAGATGGCGGCCGGCCTTGGCGCCGTTCGGTCAGGTTCCAGGATATGATCGCGAATGACCAGACGCCCGCCCGGTTGCAAGGAGTGAAAGACTCTGCGGTAGAAGGCTTCGTTTTGTTCCGGGCTGTTCTGGTGAATAATCGCCGACACAAAGGCCAGGTCATGACCGGCTGGCAATGCGTCCACATAGAAGTCTCCGGCAACGAGCGTGGCTCGGTCGAGCATCCCTGCCTTGCGGAGTCGCTCTTTCGCCATTTCCACCACTTCGGGCCGGTCAAACAAGGTGGCTCGCAACTCGGGTACGATGCGGAGAAAAGCCATCGTATAAGTCCCGGAGGCCCCACCAATATCCAGCAGCACCCGAGCCTCTCCAGGGTTGATCTTCGCCACAATCCGGTCCGCTTGTGGAGCCCCAATTGCGTGCATGGCCCCGATGAACGAGCGCAACCACTGCTCAGATGCTTTCTCCTCTGCGCGAGAGCCAGCAACCAGGGTGGTGAGATTGGACCAGCGGGTCCAGAGGTTGCCGGCATGCCAAATCATGGGAAGGACAGTGCCAATGGACTCTTCCGAGAGCAACTCTGCCGTTGAAGGTTCGCACGTGTATGCCCCGTCGTGCTTTTTCAATAGCTCCATGGCTGCCAAAGCGTCCAGCAGAATGGTTACAGCACGCAAATTACCTCCCAGCCGGTCCGTTATTTCTCGTGCACTGAGAGGTGCTTTCGCCAAAAGAGAAAACAGGTTAAGTTGGGCTCCCGTCAGCAGGATGCGGCTCTCCATAAAGTTCCTAGCCAGAGTTAAAATTTTCTCTTGAGTCCATTCTCCCATGGGTACCTCCTTGTCTTGGCAAAGTCTACCACCATCACGGGAATTGGGATACCTCGCGCAAAGCGGCTGGAATGAAAATGCCGGATGAGACGACTGCCAAAAGAATTTAGTGTAGCAATCCATCACTCTGGCTCCTGGGCTCTGGAGGGTTGATCCAGACTAGGCGTAACCCTTGCTGCAAAAAAAGATCCTATTTGGGGAATAGCGCGTTTCTTAGGTACTTGATGACATCCGAGGATGAAAGAAGTATTGCGGGATGCTCAATGACGTTGGGGCCCTTTCGACATCAAATCCGATTTCAAAGCAACTAAGAGTCACATCAAGCGTTTCAGGGCGGCACGAGCCTCGCGCTGGAAGCGCTCCAGGGTGTGCCGATCGCGGGAAAGGCCTTCGGGGAGGAACTTCAGAGCGACGAGACGGCCCAGGCGGGTATCTTCGGCCTTGTAGACCACCCCCATCCCTCCGCCACCCAGCTTTTCCAGGATCCGGTAATGGGAGACGGTCTGGCCCACCATGGCGCCTCCTCGTCGTGGAATCCAGTGTCAGTGTCCGATCTGGCGAAGGAGTATACTACCCCCTCAAGCCGACACAATCCCCTCTTTCATGGAGCGGGCGATTAAGAGTGTCGGATAGGATTCCGCATGTACGGCGGCGGTGCCGCTAGCTCTACGGGATGGCTGCGCCTTCCCCTCGGGATAGGTCGGCAGCAACCCGGAGGAGGAGGCGAAGGGAACCAACGGGGTACAGACCCCACCACCTCGCTGGGGCTCGCGACGCTCGCCCTGGCTCGCCTGCGGGGCCTGCACCACGGGAAATCGCTACCTGCTGGAAGAAAGACTTTTCATGCTCTAGACCTTTCTGTCCCCTACTCTAATTTAAGCCAGGGCAGATTTCTCACTCATATTGGCACAAAGGGAAGCGGCTTCCTGCCGCTTCTCTTTTTCTTTTCGTGTGGCCCTCGTGTAACTCACCCGTGACTCCAAGCTTGCCAATGGATTGAGCCATCCGATACACTCCTGTTCGAATTCTATTCTGAATGATTTCGATTAATGGAGGAGTAACTATGCTGAAAATTCTGCACCACGGCGTCTGGTTGTCTGCCCTGGCGTTGTGCACGTTAGGCGTTTTGGCCCAGACTGATCCGGGGACTCCTATGCCTGCCCAACCTGACAAATCCGGCTGGATCCGCCTACTTGATGGGAAAACCTTAAGCGGCTGGACGGCGCCTGATCCGGGTCGCTGGCACGTGACGCCCGATGGCGTGGTGGTGGGGGAAGGTCCTGTCAGTCACCTCTTCAGTCCGGGTACTTACACGAACCTGGAGTTTAAATCGGAAGTCAAGCTGAACCACAGCGGCAATAGCGGCATGTACTTCCGGGCCGCTTTAGCCAAAGGTTGGCCCAAGGGTTATGAAGCTCAGGTGGAAAATACCAGCCCCGATCCGCAGAAAACCGGCAGTCTTTACAACTTCAGCAAAGTGACCGAGCAATTGGTTCCCGACGACACTTGGTGGACCCAGCACGTCATTGCTGTCGGCAATCGCACCATCATCAAAATCAATGACAAGGTCGTCACGGATTTTGTCGACCAGAACCGCACTTATCGAAGTGGCCATCTGGCCCTGCAGCAGCACAATGAGGGCAGTGTGGTCATGTTCCGAAATACGATGGTCAAGCCGCTTCCTGATGATGAGCAGGCTGCTTGGAAGATTGCAGTCCAGGATGTGCCGGAATTGGCCAGGAAGAAATAGGATCGAGGTGGGCGGCCCGATTCCTGAGGACTCCACCCGGGCGTCTGCCTCTTGGCAAGGAGTGCCTGAGAAGTCATACGGGCAGATACCGCCGTCGGGCATCGAGCCCCTTGCATGTTAGATTAGCATCTGGCATTATATCCAGTGTCATTTGGCACTGAGATTCCGGAGCGGATGCATGAGGGAGAAGAGTGTTTTGATTCGGGCTTTGGGAGGGTCTAAGATTCTAGGATCTTCCGTCCTGTCTGAGGACCAGCTTCGTGAAGTCATTCAGCGGGGATTACCTTATGGAGCAGTGGAATCGTTCCTGGCTCGTTTCAATCTGGCCTTGAAGGATCTGGCCCGGATCGGCAGGATCTCCCCCAGAACTATGGCGCGGCGGCGCAAGGCCCGGCGACTGGATGGAGAAGAATCGGATCGCCTTTACCGGATGGCTCGCATCCTGGTGCGTGCCGAGGAAGTCTTTGGAGACAGAAATAAGGCCTCTCGCTGGCTGAGACGATCTCATCCTCTGCTGAACGGGCAAAAACCCCTGGAAATGCTGGATACGGACATCGGCTCCCGCCAAGTGGACACTCTACTGGGACGCATTGAGCACGGAGTATACAGTTGATCCGAGTCTATCGGATCTGTGACCGGCGTTATTTAAAGTCGGCATATGATGGCGAGGGAGCGCGTCTTTTTGGTGGCCGCTGGAACCCGGTTGGAGTGCCGATGGTCTACACCTCGGGTTCCATTTCCCTGGCCATATTGGAGACTCTGGTCAATATTCAAGACCTCGAAGATCTCCCGGGAAAACTGGTGCTCATTCCCGCCGATCTTCCAAATGACCTGCCCCTCCGAAGGGTTGAATCCCAATCGCTGCCGCCACAATGGCGGTCGTCCCGCATCAGTAGTATCACACAGGACTTGGGAAAGAGGTGGTTTCTTGAAGATGGCGAGTCTGTTGTTGTTGTGCCTTCCGTGGTGGTTCCGACAGAAACCAACTATCTGATCAATCCCCGACACACCGGTTTTTCACGCATCATCGTTCATAAACCTCAACCGTTACAAGTTGATCCCCGGCTCTTGGGAGGACTTTGACAAGAACCCACGAGAGTATCGCATTGCGAAGACAGGCAGGGCTTTTCCCTCTTTAGGATGGTTGGCTATATCGCAGTCCGCAGCGGAAGCGGCGAAGATGAGGTATGATCAAGGATGCTAAAGAAATCTCAGTGGAACCCAGGAGTGAAACAGCGGTGGAAAGGAAAACTGCCCGGTATCCAAGGCATTGGCCGGGGTGGAAATTCGCTTGACGGCCAGGCTCGGTTCAGCGTCGGCAGCACCAGCATAAGATTAGGCCATTGTGCCGAGGGGTGCGCCTGCGTTTGCTCCGAGTTATGCGGTCTTGGCCGACTTCCTATCCACAACGTCGAAAGGCCTGACCCGGTGCACAAATGCGCCCATGACTTTTTCAAGTTCACCACCGCAAATGAAAATCGCCTCAAGCCCACGAAGTGGGCGAAGGAGAGTAGCCCAGGGCAAAGCGAGCGATTTTTTGCGAGCGACGCCCTGGGTCATTGTATACCCCCGACTCCTACTCCTCGATCAGGCGCGGAGAAACGCCTCTCAGGCGTTTCATGTCCCCGCGCCTGATCGAGGAGTTGAGCTCTATTTCGGAATCTTATTCCCAGGGCGTCGCGGTCGGCAGTCGCCTGCCG
>JBGOTQ010000100.1:0-21402 GCA_041476565.1 Terriglobia bacterium
ACTCTTTGTCCACACAGCAGAACCGAACCCCGGTTGGAAAGAAGTCGATTGTACCCATCAGCATAGCCGATAGGTAATGCCGCGACTACACTGTTCCTGGATGTAGTGTAGGAACAACCATAACCCACCGATGTTCCTTTCTTAATCGGCCTCAGATGCATGAGCCGTGTCTTCAATGAAAGGAGCGGCTGGAGTTGCATCGGCTCCTGATCGAAGGGGCTGATCCCATAAAGAATCAGCCCTGGGCGGACTGCATCATACCAGGACCCTGGCCAGCGTAAGACCGCGGCGCTGTTAGCAGCGTGGGTCCATTCCGGACTGAACCCTCTACTTCGTAGATCCTCCAAAACCCGGTTGAATCTCTCAAGCTGCCGCAAGGTCTCGGGACTGCCCAAGTCGTCAGAGGAACTTAGATGGGTAAAGATACCATGACAGCAGGCCCATCGATATTGAATACATAATTCAATCAAAGACTGTGCTTGCTCCCAGTCTGCCCCTAACCGCGACATTCCGGTATTAATCTTTAAGTGGTAGCGAACCTTTTTTTGCATTCGTTCAGCCACTCGATTCAGCGCCTCGACTTTTTGGGGATCTTCGACTGCAGGGGTCAGGCCATGGCGAACGACTTCTTCTTCTTGACCTGGCCAGTGACCGTTAAGCAGGAGGATCGGAAGCTCAATGCCCATACCCCGCAGTTCTAGAGCCTCCTCCAAGATGGCCACAGCCAGGTAGGATGCGCCTAACTGCCTCATTCGTCTGGCAATCTCCAAAGCACCGTGTCCATAGGCATTTGCTTTGATGACAGCTATGATCCGCGCCCCGGCTCCGATTTGTCCCTGTACTTTCCGGAAGTTGGAAGTCAGTGCTCGCAAATCGATTTCAGCCCACGTCGGGCGTCGAACCCTGGGGCTATCTGAGAAGTCCATTTGAAAAGTGAATTGAAGAGTCCATTTTCTGCATTAGCCTGTCGCCAGCGCAGGGGTATGGTAGCAGAGATATGAGCAAAAAAAAGCTTGAAATTCCGTTTGGTATTGGCAGGAACGTGCGAGGTGGTTTTTTTCAGTGTTTTTTTCAGTTGACGCTCTTGCCAGACTACCCTAAAGTAAAAGTGCAGTCTCTGGTAGCATATTGTATTTCATAAAACTTCTGGCGAATTGCTGTGTTCCTGTGCGCCACCAAGTGGCGTGACTCAGGTGGCTTCCTTTAAGCCTCACTTTGGTTGTCTTTTCCTAGCCTCCCGCTGACGCCGATGCAAGGGCCTTATTGGCTGGATTTCTGCCAGACTGCTGCTGCTTTTCTAGTTCAATAACCGTCTCACCAGCCAACCTGATCGGAGGCTCATGCACATACTTCTCTATGTACCGGACAATCAAGTCACTAAAAACTTCATCCCGCAACTCTGGCCATTCGTGCTTCAGAGACTGACTCCTAAGGAACACCGTGTCACCATCATCGACGGCAATGCGCTCCATTACAGCGCTTCCCAGTTGGTGGAATTCGTCATAAAAAACCATGTAGATCTTGTGGGAATGGGCTTCATGACCCGGATGGCGCAAAAGGCCTATCAGATGGCGGCTGCCATTCGCAAAGCCACTGAGGTACCCATCGTGATGGGCGGGCCGCATGTCACCGAGGTGCCAGACGAACCCCTGGGAATGACAGGCCATCCGCGATATGCCGATGCAGTTGTCTTGGGAGAGGCAGATGACACCTGGCCTCTGGTCGTCAGGGATGCAGCGCTTGGACAACTGCAAAGGAGATACCAGCCGGCCACCGTGGCAGGCAAAGACGTGAAGCCCTCTCTCGCAAATTATCCCGAAATTGCATGGGACCACATGAACTTGTCCCTTTTCAACTTGATGCGTTTTCTCCCGCCCACTGTCAGAAGTTTGTTGAAACATCTCCGTGTCCCTTATGACAACGCCTACGTCATTCCAATGGAATCGGGCCGTGGCTGTCCCTATGGCTGCGAATTCTGCACTGTAACGGGGTTCTTTGGCGATGCCATCAGATTCCGAGATAATAAAAGTGTGATTTCCGAATTGCTGCGACTGAAGTCGATGGCCAGGCAGAACAACGCGCTGGTGAGCGTTTTCTTTATTGATGACAATTTTGCCATCAATCGGGGTCGCACCAAGTCTCTCTTGCGGGATATGATCAAATACGATGCTTGTCTGCCCTGGATTGCTCAGATCAGCATGAACCTTCTGCGGGATGAAGAGTTAGTCCAACTCATTGCCGCCAGCGGGGGCCGGTGGATCTTCATGGGCCTGGAATCGATGGATCCTGACAGCCTCAAAGTGGCGCACAAGGAGTTCAACAAGCCGGCTGAATATGCCTCTATCCTTGGCCTGCTAGCCAAATACGACCTTTACGCCATCACTTCCTTCATTTATGGCATGGAGGCCGACAAGCCCGGCGTGGCAAGGAAGACGGTCGAAACGATGAACAGCTGGCCCCCCGGACTGCCGGTTTTTGGGTTGCTTACTCCATATCCGGCCACCCCACTGTATGACCGCTTAAAGCGAGAAGGGCGCCTGACCCGGCCGGAACACTGGCTCGACTTCCAGGCTTTCAAGACTGCCTTTACCCCAAAGACAATCTCGGCGGATGAGGCAGAAGCTGAGGTATGCGAGTCCTGGCGTCACTGCTACAGCCCGGGGGCGTTCCGCCGGGCACAGCGCTGGATGCTCGACCATCAGAAACCCTTTGAGCAACAACTGACCGTGTTCATTGCCCGCTTGCTGTTCCGGGGGATCTATTTCCCCCAGATGACGCGTTGGTCCTGGATTCGTTTGCTGGCCCAAAACTGCCGCACCCTTGGCAGCCTGACGTATTCCAGACTTCGGGAGCGTAGACACCTCAGGAGATCCCCGAGGCTACCCGGCACTGTTTCGTTGCCTGAAAGCTTCGGTTCGTTGCAGATAGGTTCTGAAAAGCCTGGAGACATTTGAACTGCTGTTGCCGGATTTCTTTCCAGGGATCAAGCGACAGGAACCGACTCGACGATTAGTTTTAACCTGGTCGTGCCCAATTCGCCTCGTCGTCACGTATGCACACACCTCTCAAGGCTTCTCACTCCAGTGAGATTTCTTCCTTAATCCGTAATTCCATCCGCAGCATAACGCTGCCCAACGGTTTTGCCCTGGGCATCGTTCTTCAGCGACTTGGTACCTCCGCCGCTGAGAGAATCGTGAAGCAGAAAATTCAATGCACCCGGATTCGGTAGTTCATAACGCTCCACCTTTCCAAAGCAAATCCCTTTGAAGTGTTCTGCAACCTGCTCTGCAAAGGCAAAACCAAGCAGGAGAAAGCGGCGGATTCGGGCCCAGAAGTCGAGCCCGATGGGCGGTGATTGGCGAATGGCCTGAATAGCTCGTTCGACCTCCTGCGGGGAAACAAGCTAAGCGCGCCAGGACTCATTCACGCCAGAGATTTTCAAAGCGAGTGAATTCCCTGAGGAAGGCTAGAGATACCGAGCCGATGGGACCATTCCGCTGCTTCCCGATGATGACTTCTGCAATTCCTTTGTTTTCCTCGGTCTGGCGGTAGATTTCCTCGCGGTAAATAAACAAGACCAGATCGGCATCCTGTTCGATGGACCCGGACTCCCTCAAGTCAGAAAGTTGAGGGCGGTGCTGACCGGTTCTTTGTTCGGGAGCCCGGCTTAACTGGGACAACGCCACGAGCGGTATATTCATTTCCTTGGCCAGTCCCTTCAGGCCCCGCGAAATGGAGGAGATCTCTTGTTGACGATTCTCGTATCGGGCCTTCCCGCCTGACATCAATTGCAGGTAATCAACAATCAACAAATCCAGCCCATGCTCCGCCTGAAGGCGGCGGGCTTTAGCGCGCGTCTCCAGCAAACTGACTCCCGGGGTGTCATCAATAAAGATCTTCACTGCGGCCAGACGGCCGACTGTTTCCGTGATCTTCCGCCACTCGTCCTTGCTGAGATAGCCAGTCCGGAGCTTGTGAGCGTCAATCCGGGCCTCAGAACAGATCATGCGGATCAGCAACTGGTCGCTGGACATTTCCAGGCTAAAAAGGCCGACAGTCTTGCCAAGCACGGCAGCATGCGTACCGATATTCAGAGCGAGAGCCGTCTTCCCCATGGAAGGGCGGGCTGCTACGATCACCAGATCCGAGGGTTGAAGACCCGAGGTCAACTGATCCAGCTCGGTGAAGCCAGTCGCTATGCCGGTGATCATCTCTCGCTGAGATGCCGCGGTTTCAATCTTCTTCAGGCTGCGCCTGGCAATCTCCGTGATGCTCTGAAAGCCTGCACGGATACGGCTTCCAGCCAAGTCAAAAATGGCTTTCTCAGCCGAGTCCACGATAGCGTCCACATCACCCTGCTGCTCGTAGCAGGTGGTAATGATCTCACTGGACCTTTTGATGAGGTTTCTGAGGGTTGCCTTCTCCCGCACAATTCTGGCGTAGTATTCGAGGTTGGAGACTCGGGGAACTCCGTCGATTAAGGAAGAAATGTACGCCGCACCACCAATGGAATCCAGTTGTCCACTGTTGCGCAGTTCATCCGTCAGGGTGACAAAATCTATGGGCCGTGACGTCTCAAAAAGCTGGATCATACGTTCGAAAATCGCGCGGTGGTTGCCCAGGTAGAAGTCGTCCTTGCCAACGAACTCAATGGCTTCACCGATTAGCGGATTATCCAGGATAATTGATCCCAAGACGCAACGTTCTGCTTCGAGATTGTGCGGTAGGCCCTTCTCCAGGGTGATGTCAGCAGGCATGGGAATACGAGGAAACCTGACCTTCGCCGACAGGTAATCGACCGGAACCCCGAGACCAGCTAGGCCCCAGGTCGACCTGATGATCCGGCAAGCAACTACTCCGGGACACATGATTCGACCTTGAACTACTCTTCCTTCGAAACCTCAACATTGATGGGAACCGTCACTTCCCGATGCAGCCTGACCGGTACGCTGAATTGACCGAGTGCCTTGATGTGGTCTTCAAGCTCAATTTTCCGTTTGTCGATCTTGAACCCATGGGCTTCCAACGCTTCGGCAATGTCCATGGTTGTAACTGAGCCATAAAGCACGTTATTCTCGCCGACCTTGCGGCTCAGCTTGAGGGAAACCTTGACCAGTTCTTGGGCCAGCCCCTCGGCTTCGACCTTCTCTTTGGCTTCCCGCCTGACGGCTGCCACTTTTTCATGTTCAATCTGAACCTTGTTAGCGGGAGTCGCCGCGACGGCCAGTTTCTTAGGAAAAAGGAAATTCCGGGCATACCCATCACTGACCCGAACCACGTCGCCCTTCGTTCCCAGCTTCTCCACCCTCTCTTTCAGAATGACTTCCATACCGATAATCCTTCCCTTCCGATAAGAATGTCTTCAACTCAGCCCAACCCGGCTACTCTGCCACAAAAGGCAGAAGGGCGATGTTTCTTGCAATTTTGATGGCCTCCATGAGCTTGCGTTGATGCGGCGCGCAGACCCCGGAAATTCTGCGAGGGAGGATCTTCCCTCGCTCCGGAATGAACTGCGACAGCAATTTTGATTCTTTGTAATCAATGTGATCAATCTTCTCAACGCAAAACTTACAGACCTTCTTGCGTCGCATGTATTGCTTTCGCGGCCCTGATGACGGGCCAGACGGCCTTCGCGGGCCTTGCGTGAAATTCATAGCTTTTCTCCTCGATAAGTTTTTCCGTTCAGATTGCCGGTGCTGCCGCTTCGGGTTGAGTACCAGGCGACCGTTTTCGTGCCTTTTTCAGACGCGCTGCCTTTGCCTTCTCCACTCTTTTCGAAACCTCGTCAACGCGCACCGTAACGAAACGGATCACGGAGTCGGTCACCTTCAACCTGCGTTCCAACTCTTTGATCATTTCACCTGTCCCTCTGATGTTGAGAAGGATGTAAAACCCCTCTTCAAATCGCGCAATCCGGTAAGCCAGTTTTCTCTTGCCCATCCGATCGGTGCTCAGGACCTCCCCGCCCGCCGTACTGACGGCCCCTTCCATCTGGGCAACGAGCTTGTCAAGGTCTTCGTCTGTTGCGGTAGGAACGACAATAAACATCAACTCATAACTTCGCATGGTATCTTAGCTCCTCGCTTTGGTCTTGCCTTTAAAAAAGGTTCGACCCTTCAATTGAACTGGTTCATGGCAGCCTGCAGACCGCCAACACAAACGGCTTTGACCGCATCTTTTCCTCGAACGACCATTTCGTCTGCCAGATTCCCCAGGCTCTTGGGGATGGGGCGCAAGACATATTCGGCGGCATCCGCCATCTCCCCTTCCAGGCCTATGCCCAATCGAATCCGAATGAACTCATGACTGCTCAAGCAGGCAATGATCGACTCCAGACCCTTGTGACCTCCAGCCCTGCCGCGCCCGCGAATCCTTATTTTTCCAAAAGGGATGGCCAAGTCATCTAAGACGACAATTAGATCCTCAATTGCCAACTCATAGTGGCTCATCAAGAGAGCAGCCGATTGACCGCTCAGGTTCATAAAGGTCTGGGGCTTAGCGAGGATTAAATCGATCTCATTGATCTTGGAATGGGTTATCAACGCCTGAAACTCTCCCCGGTGCCAACGCACCCCACTTTCTGCAGCAAGCCGGTCGACCACCTGAAAACCCAGATTATGGGAGGTGTTCCTATATTTTTCACCCGGGTTTCCAAGGCCAAGCACTAGTTTTCGACAATACATGATCAAGAGTATCTTGCGGAACCCGGGGAATATTCTACTTTCTATCCTTCTTCTCCTTCTCTTTCTCTTCAGGTTTGGCCTCGGCAGCCTCTCCTTCCTCAGCAACTTTCCCTTTCTTGATAACCTCGGGTTCAGCAACTGCCGGTTCTGCTGTGGGCTCAGCCACCTTCTCGGCCTTCGGCGAAATGACGTGAGCCACCACCAGGCCCGCATCAGAGAGGATCTTGAATTTGGGATTGACCGGGAGGTCTGATACTCGCAGGTTGGCCCCAAGCTCCAGATCGGACACATCGATGGTGATGTTTTCAGGAATATTCACCGGCAGACACTCAACTTCTACTTCTCGTAGGACAAATTCGAAGATCCCGCCTTGGACTTTGACCCCCTTGGCCTCACCGACAGCCAGAATGGGGACCTCCACCTGCAGTGTCTTGTCCATGGCAATTCTCACCAGGTCGGCGTGTAGCAACGAACCCCTTGCGGGATCGCTCATCCAGTCCTTGACCATGACTTGAGTCGTCCCATGGTCCAGGATCTCCAAGGCAAAGATCGTGTTGTGGCCTGCGCTTGAATGGAGAATGGCGGCCAGTTCCTTGGGGTTCACCTTCAAGGATAGGACTTCCTGACGATTTCCGTACAACACAACAGGTATTTGGCCGCTCCGTCGGATTCGCCGGGCCGCATTCTTGCCGAATTCATTGCGTATCTCGGCACTGACTTTGAATTGACGCATTAACTACCTCCTCATTACTTTCAGTGAGAAGTCCTTCCTTGTGGCCTCTCACCTATCATCATGCTTTCTGCTTTCTACTAAATGAACAATGAGCTGACCGAGCTCTCCTCATGTATAGATCGGATGGCCTTACCCAGCAATTCCGCCACACTGAGAACCTTGATCCGGTCCAATTTTGCCGCTTCTGCCGATAAGGCTATGGAATTAGTGACTACCAGTTGGGTCAAGCAGGATTCCCGAATACGCTCGACCGCTGGACCAGACAAAACCGGGTGTGTGCAGGAGGCGTAGACGGCCCTGGCTCCCTTTTTCAACAAAGCCCCCACTGACTTGACCAAGGTTCCTGCCGTGTCCACAATATCATCCACAATCAGACAGCTCCGTCCTTTCACCTCACCGATGATGTGGACGACCTCAGCCACATTGGCCTCTTTCCGTCTTTTGTCGATGATGGCGAGATTGGCATGCAGCTTTTTAGCATAGGCTCTGGCCCTTTCGGTCCCCCCTGCATCGGGCGAGATTACCGTGAGATCCGGAAGGCCGTGCTTCTGGAAGTAGTCGATGATCACGGGGGCCGCAAAGAGGTGGTCCACGGGTATGTCAAAAAAGCCCTGGATCTGCGGCACATGCAGATCCATGGTCAAAGCCCGACTGGCACCAGCAGTCGACAGCACATCGGCCACCAACTTGGCGGAGATCGGTACTCGAGGTTTATCCTTTCGGTCCTGGCGCGCATACCCATAATAAGGTAACACAGCCGTGATTCTCCGGGCTGACGACCGCTTGAAAGCATCAATCATGAGCAGGAGCTCAAACAGATTGGAATCCACCGGTGTACAGGTTGGCTGAATCACGAAAACATCCTGTCCTCTCACGTTCTCAAGAATCTGGACATAGATTTCTCCGTCACTGAACCGAGTGATGGAAGCATTCCCTAAAGGAATACCCAATGATCGACAAATCTGTTCAGCCAACGGCCGGTTTGCCGTTCCAGAGAAGACCTTCAAGTCGTCCGGCAAGGCACACTCTCCAATCACTAGAAATGGGGACCCGTTCCTGCTAAACTCACCGCTCTCTTCTGGTATACTGGGGAAAATTGAAGGGACAGACTCTGGCTGGGGCGGGAGGATTCGAACCTCCGAATGCAGGTTCCAAAGACCTGTGTCTTACCACTTGACGACGCCCCATTGTTTCATTGCAGAGATTCCACCAGGCACGGCCAGTACTGGTCCCGGCCCAAGGTTTTCGTTCGGATGACTCGAGCCTTCTCTGCCGAGAAGAACTGCTGGGCGCGCTCTATTGCCTCCTCTGAATCGAAAAAGCCAAACAAGGCGGCACCACTGCCCGTCAGACCAGAAACACCCGCACCTGATCGGATCAAGTCTTTTTTCAGTTCCCGCAATTCCTCTCGATCTTCCAGAACAGTTTTCTCAAAGTCATTTTCCGGAAGCCGCCCGCCTTCCAGGCTCTCCTGGTAGTCAGAACAGAAAACAGGAATATTACTGGCATTAACCCTTCTTGTCAATGTCAAACTAGCTCTGGAATAGGCATTTATCGTGCTAACCGGGAACGGCGGGATCAGCACCAGCACATGCTTTTCGAGTCTCTCCCGGAGCGGATACACCTCCGATCCGCGTCCCAATCCAAGAGCAGTTCCTCCTACGAGAAAGAACGGGACATCTGACCCAAGCTGTCCCCCCATTTCGAAGCGCTGATCGCGGCTGAGCCTCTTCTCGAATAACTGCTCGAGACCGAGCATTGTCGCCGCCGCATTGCTGCTGCCGCCGCCCAAGCCCGATCCAATAGGAATCTTCTTTTCCAGACGAATATGAACTCCAAGAGGTTCCCCCAGCATTTCAAGAAACGCGTGAGCCGCTTTTCTCACAAGATTGTCTGGATTATTCAACCCCGGCTCAAGGCAGTCGAGAGAGATTCCAGGGGTCGTCCTTCGAGTGATTTCGATCCGGTCGTGCAGGGTTATCGTCTGGAACACGGTGCGAATTTCATGGAATCCATCCTGCCTCTTCCCCAGAATGTGTAGGCCCAGGTTGAGCTTGGCGAAACTGCGAAGACAGATGGTTTGATAGGCCATCTTGGGAAACCTCAAAATAGTCTGGCATAAAAAAAGCCCAACCCGCAAGGTTGAGCTGTTGGTCGGACGCCCGGGGAAAAGTGCTATTTCTTTTGTAACGAGGCTAACTTAACCTTGAGGTCATCGAGTTTCTTCTGGACCTTGCGCAACTCCTCGTCATCCTGATGATTGGCGATGGAAGACCCCCAGGCTTTTTGAGCCTCATCATATTGACCATTTTGGTAGTACAGATCCCCGAGATGATCATGGATCGTCGGATCCCGCCGGACCCGTTCCTGGGCTTTCTTGAGGTACTTCTCGGCTTCACCGAGTTGATTGAGCTTGAAGTAAGCCCATCCCAGACTGTCCAGATAAGCTCCATTGTTTGGATCCAACTCAACGGCTCTCTTAATCAGATCAAGCGACTGCTCCAGCCGGACACCACGATCGGCCAGCATATACCCCCAATAGTTCAAGGACGGCGCATGCTTCGGGTTCAACGCCAGCACTTTTTTGAACGTCTCCTCTGCTTTGTCGTATTCCTTTTGACGTTCGTAAAGAGAGCCCAGAGTGAAATAGAAAGACTCTTTATTTTTGAAGTCTTTTTCGGCTGTAAAGGCTACCTTTTCGGCCTCTTCGAATTTCTTGTCCCGCTGGTAAATCTGGATCAATGCATAATAGACCTTGAAATCTTCATCATTGTTCTTGAGCAGACTCTCGAGATCTTTAACTGCCTGCTCCGACTTGCCGGACTCAGCCAGCAGGTCGTCATAAAGGACTTTCATGTCAGCATCGCCAGGGTGCTCATTCAGGGCCGCTTCTGCAGTCCCCAAAGCCTTGTCCATCTGCCGACTCGTTCGATAAGTGTCAATGATGTAACCATCTGCTTTCAGCTCGTTTTCCGGGCTCAATGTCCTCAACTCGTTAAAGTAATTGATCGCCTCTGTGTAATTCCCCAACTGCTGCGCGACGTAGCCAGCGTGAGTGAGAAAGATGGCACGATTCTGTGCTTCTGAGGCAGAGTAGTTATGATCCTGTTTTGCCGAAAGCTTCAGCAGGTGCTGAAATCTCTCCTGGGCTTTCTCGAACTTTCCCAACTCCTCGTAGAGCGTAGCAATATAAAATGGAACCTCGAGGCTGTTGACTAAAATGCTGTTGGCCTTGTTAAAGTTCTCCAGTGCTTTATCGAACTCGAGGCGTTTGCGGTAAATCTGTCCCAAACGAAGATACGCTACGCCTTCGTCAGGATCCGCCTCCAGGATTTTCAGATATTCCTTCTCCGCAGACTGGTCCTCACCATTTTCCAGCAAGGCCTGCGCCAGGCCACGGCGCAAATCCAAGCTGTCCTCGTCTGCGTTCAGGGCCTTCCGATAGTTCTCAATGGCATTTTTGTAGTCTTTGCTCTGCTCGTAAGTATAAGCCAACTCTTCTAGAATCCGTGGAGAATCCGGATTGACCTCCAAGGCCTTCTTAAAGACATTAATGGCTTCCGTGTAATTCCCCTGGTCTGAGTAAATCTGGGCCAGACTCGCCAATGCGGCCTCTGAGGAGGGGACCATTTCCAGATATTTCTTGAGAGTGCTGATTGCCTTGTCTGTTTGGCCGTCATATCGGTAAAGGCTGCTCAACGTCAAAAGAGGACTGGGATCTGCCGGGTCGAGACGCAGGACTGTCTCGTATTCTTGAATGGCCTTCTTGAGGCTTTCGCTGGAAGCGGGGCCCCTGTTGAGATCCTCGTTGGTGATCATCGAGTAGTTGATCTGGCCAAGAATTTTATGTGCTTCCAAATTGTTGGCGTCCAGACGAATAGCGTTTTCGGCTTCCTGGACAGCATCACGAATTCGGCGGTGCCTCAGATAGGCATAAGCGAGTTCTACGCGAAGCGAGGCGGATTGGGGATCGTCCTGAACTGCCTTCTTAAACTCTTCAATTGCCTGAACAAATTTGCCATCCTCCTCAAGGTCACGCGCCAGACTGAAGTGAAAGTAAGCCTCTGACCGGCCTTGCTCGCTGGCCAGGTCAGTCTGTTGAGATCTCGACTTCTCATCCGCCTGTTTTGATTTCTTGGCCAACAACGGGCCCCCGGACCCTATGATGTGACCCGCGAAAATCAGCGTGACCAGCCACATCCGGGCAGAAGGCAAGTGCTTTAGAATCTTGTGATCTATCATTTTATCCTTGATATCCGCCTCCAACTTTATTCGAATTATCTCACGGGCACCCCGCTCCGTCAATTAATGCTTGAAGTGGCGGGTCCCGGTGAACACCATCGCGAGCCCGCGTTCAATGGCCGCCTGAATAACCTCTCCATCTCGAAGAGACCCTCCAGGCTGAATAACAGCACACACACCAGCTTCTGCCGCCACATCGATTCCATCCCGGAAGGGGAAAAACGCATCCGAAGCCATCACACATCCTTGGATGGGCAGAAGCGCCTTCGAGATGCCAATCTTGGCAGAATCCACCCGGCTCATTTGTCCTGCTCCAATTCCGATGGTCTGCATCCCCTTGGCATAAACTATGGCATTGGACTTGATATGCTTAACCACATGCCAGGCGAACTTGAGCCCCTCCCACTCATCCGGGGTGGGGGTTCTTTGTGTGACAACCTTCCACTCCTCTTCGCTTATGGCAATCCGGTCAACTTCCTGCAAGAGTAGTCCACCCTCGACCCACTTGTAATCAAAAGGATGAAGGTGAGTCGGAGCATTGTAAATCTGCAGGAGCCGCAGGTTCTTTTTTGGAGCCAGGAGCTGCAGAGCCTCAGAGCTGTAAGCCGGCGCAATAATGGCCTCCACAAAGGTTAACGCGATCTCTTGGGCTGTCTCTTTTTCCACTGGCCGATTGAAGCCCAGCACCGAGCCGAAAGCCGAAAGCGGGTCACAGGCGCGCGCTTTCACATAGGCATCCGATTGGGAAATTAACGAGAGGGCCACCCCGCACGGATTGGTGTGCTTAATAATCACGGCACAAGTAGTCTCGAATTCCCGGGACAGTTGAAAGGCAGCGTTCAAATCGATGATATTGTTGAAGGAGAGCTCCTTACCTTGCAGTTGGCGAGCATCCGGCAGCACTGCGTCATAAGGGGAGCATTCTCGATAGAAGGCAGCACGCTGATGGGGGTTCTCTCCGTAGCGAAGATCCAAGATCTTATTGAGGCGTAAGAATAGGGCCTTAGGGAAGACTCCCTCAACTACTTCAATGGATCCCTGGCTTTCAGCTAAACGTGACAGATGCCCCGCAATGGCCGCATCGTAACTCGCTGTATGCTGGAAGGCCTTCTGGGCGAGTTGGAACCGCGACCCCAGCGAAAGACTTCCACCAGTCTCTTTCAATTCCTGGAGAGTCCACGCATAATCCTCGGGGTCTACCAGGACCACCACATCCCGAAAGTTCTTAGCAGCCGAACGCACCATGGATGGACCACCAATGTCAATATTTTCGATGATCTCATCAAAAGACACTCCCGGTTTGCGTGCGGTTTCCTCGAAGGGATAAAGGTTCACTACCACCAGGTCGATCGGGAGTATCCCGTTTTGCTGCATCTGAAGCGCATGCTCTGGATTGTTGCGAATGCCCAATAACCCCCCGTGGACTTTGGGATGCAACGTCTTCACCCGACCATTGAGAATTTCCGGGAAACCCGTGTAGTCGGAGATCTCCTGAACTGCGAATCCGTTGTCTTTGAGGAATTTTGCTGTCCCACCGGTGGAGATCAGTTCCACCTCCAGGGAGCGGAGCCCCCCGGCGAGTTCCGTCAATCCTTCTTTTCTAGAAACGCTGACCAGTGCTTTTTTTACAACATTCACTTTTGATCTCCCCGGTCGTCAGAGGTGCGAGATAAGACCGCCAGGTCGAGGCACCCCACCTCCAGTGTTCACACAATTCCTTTTGAATGGCCACAGTCCCGCCAGGATTCCTCAAAGACTGAAGCTCACATTAGGTTGCTCAATTCTTCTTCACGCCATCCCACTAATTCAGTCTGGGCCTCCCAGTCATATCTCCATTGGCCGCCTTCCAGGTCGAAAGCCAGAGCCTGGCGATATCGTTGATACTATGGGAATACACCAACGAAGAAACCCCAAACAAGGTCGACCGGAAATCGTAGGCTCCCAGGGAGGAAATAACCATTCCTTCCGGGTAAGCCTCTTGAAGCCGCTTTGAAAGCTGGACTCTTCTCCGGCATAAGCTGTGAAGAAAGTCCTCCATTGTACCAATTTCTTGTCCCGGGTCATCATAAACTACCAGTGGAAAATTGGGACTATTTTTATGAATGTATCGAAGCACGAAATCAAGTTGCGGGGACGAAAGACTCTCTCCTTCGGGCATGTTGAGGTAGATGATCAGACGCGCTACACCGCCCATTTCCCTGGCCAGGTCGCCAAACCTGGGTTTAGATCGAAGCAGATCATCGATCGTCAGGACTCTCCGACGCAGGTCAACTTCCAATTGGCTGCGGCCTGCGGCATTGCCAGAGGTAGCGAGGGGTTGTGCCTTAAGCCCCAATTCCAGTTCCTGCCTGTGCCTTTCCAACACCCTTCTTAACGATTCGGGCATGAACCAAGCGGCCCGATGAAGAATCAACAATTCAGCGCTCTTCGGATCGGAGTTCTCACTGTCCTGTAGGAACCCGAACAACTGCAGAACCAAATAGGAGAAAATGAAAATGGAAAACAGGAAAGTTGGAATTATGATCGGGAAAGATCTCCTCGAAGAGCCTCTGCGAAACGGACCTCTTGAGGTCAAGCCTTCCCCTTTGCAGTCAATTTAACTTTACCGGACTCGATGGACACGGTGTAACACACCATGTTGGTGTTGAATTGCTCCTTGAGCTTGGAGGTCTTTTCCAGGATGAACTTCTTGAAGGCTTGGAATTGGACTGTTTCCGTCCTATCCCCGCATTCGCGTTTTGCCTCCACCAGACTCTTGAAGAGGTTCTCCAACTTCTCGGTCTCTTGTTCGGGATCGCTGCAAACCAACTGGCAGACCAGTCGGTCGTCGGAAGAGCTCGTTTGAGGCGATTCCTCAGTTCCAGTCTCCAGAGAGGGGAAGTGGGGGTACACTGTCTTCCCTTCCTCCCGATTCTTGGTCATCCTCCGCCAAAGCTCTGAGTAAGAATGGAACTTACCTACCAGCGTGTTGTAGCGAAACCTCTGGGCGAAAGTCAAGTTGGAGTGTTCGCTGTACTTCTTTATGAGGTTTTCCACTCTCCATCGCAAGTCGAAAGGCATCCGGGAATTGCCTCCATTGAAGAAGATCTCATACTCAATCTTCAGGCGGCGAATCCCATCTTCGAGCATTGTGAGCTCTTGTTCGACATCCATGCTTGATCCTCGATACCCAACGGGTTTACGATCCCCCGGCGGCCCTTTTGACCAGTTTACTTATGCTCAACTTTGGCGTCAATCGAAAAGTCGCCCACTCATTTCCTCCTCTCCAGAATTCGCTCCATCTCCTCAATTACCCGATCCATTTTCCTCATAGTCAAATCAAAGGGCTTCCCCGTTGTCATGTCAACTCCGGCGTCTTTCAACAGCCGGATTGGGTAGTCACTCCCTCCGGCAGAAAGGAACTTCAGATAGCGCTCTGTGGCATGGTGGTCACCGCCCAGCACCTGTTCGGAAAGGGCAGTGGAAGCAGTAAAGGACGTGGCATATTGGTAAACGTAGAAGTTGTAATAGAAATGGGGGACAACACTCCACTCGGACTTGACCTCGTTATCGACGACGCAGAGGCCCTTGTCGTGACCGTAGTACTTCTTGGTTATTTCCTCATAGAGCAGATCTAAAGCATCTCCTGTCAAGGCCTCTCCCTTTTCCGCTTTCTCATGAATCCGCATCTCGAACTCTGCAAACTGGGTTTGCCGAAACACAGTAGCCTTGATGCCCTCCAGGTAGTTACCCAGCAGTGAAAGCCGTACACTGTCATCCTGAATGGTCTTCAGCATGTGATCGATCAGCAGAGCTTCGTTGAATGTGGAGGCCACTTCGGCCACAAAAATCGGGTAGCGCGCTGTCGGATAAGGTTGAGCCTGGTTGGAGAAATAGCTTTGCATAGTATGGCCAAGCTCGTGTGCCAGCGTACTCATGTCAGAGTACATTCCGTTGAAGTTCAGCAACATATAGGGATGCACGTCATAGGTGGAACCGTTGGAATAGGCACCGGACCGCTTTCCTGTGCTAGGGTAGAAATCGACCCAACGTTCATTAAAAGCCTTGCGCGTCACATCCATGTATTCCTTTCCCAAGGGTTCAAGGGATGCCAGGACATGTTTCTCGGCCTCTTCGACGGTGTACTTCAATTCCACGTCGTGGACCAATGGCGCGTACAAGTCGTAATAATGAAGCTGCTCCACCCCAAGCATGCGCTTCCGCAGGCTCAGATAGCGATGGAAGGTGGGGAGGTTCCTGTTTACGCTATCGACCAGGCTCTGGTAAACCTCTACCGGAATGTTGGCCTCATCGAGAGCACTTTCGAGGCAGGTCGTATACTTGCGAGCCCTTGCATAAAATAGGTCCCGTTTCACATTCGCATCCAACAAAGTGCCCAAGGTGCGTCGGAAATCGGCCACCCGGCCAAAGTAGGTACTGAACACTTTCGCGCGGTCCTCCCGATTGGCGGCGGTTCGGTACAGATTGAACGCTGCCGAGTCGAGCCTCACGGTCTTTCCATCACTCAGGGTCACTTCTGGAAATGGGAAGTCGGCATTGGAGAAAATGCCGAAAACATCATACGGGCCACTGGACATCAAGCCGGAATCGGCAATAATCTTCTCTTCTCCTTCCGTCCCAGTGTGGGCTTGACGCCGGAGGACATCATCCAAATAGTGTCGGTAAATCCTCAACCCCTTCTCTTTGTCAAACAGGGCCTCGATCGCAGTCCGCCCGATCTTCTGGATTTCCGGCTCTATATAAGCTGCCTTGGCACTGTAAACGGGACCAATGGAACTGATCTCTTGCTTCATGCCCAGGTGCGTTGAATCCCGAGTGTCGAGATCCGAACTCATGCTGGCGTAGCTGGAGAGACGGGCAAGTTCCTTACTTGTCCGGCTGTCCAAGTCCAGACAAGCCAGTAGCTGGGCCGGCGACTGGCTGAGCTTCCCACGGAATTGCTCTATACTGGACAATTCAGAAACAAGTTGATCCTTTGCCCTCTTCCAGGCTTCATCAGAGAGATACAATTTGCTGAGATCCCATTTGTAGGAGTGTGGAATCTTGCTTCTGTCGCGTTGCTGACTGTAAGCAGCAAGTCCTCCGGCTAGCAATATACCCACCAAAGCGGGGACAATGTCTCCAGAATGGTTCATATGGTTTCGAATCCTCAGAGCATCGAGATAGCTATAGAAACTACCTAAAGAGATCGGCAAAATGCAATGGAAATGTGGACATCAATTTGACTCCATGGATCGGGGTGTGCTGAAATGCGTTCGATGACAAAAGACCCTTCAGCCCATCCCTTGCGCCGTATTCCTTCAATGGACCGGCTTCTGGCGCACCCCGAAGCCCTGTCACTGGCTGCTCAATCCAGCCGGCCCTTCATATCCGGTCTCCTCAAAAGGGTCTTGGCCGACCTCAGGCGGGATTTCATGGCCCCTTCCCATCAGGGTCTCTCAGAAGAAGCGGTCATGGAACTTGTTCTTCAGCAACTGAAGATTGCAGTTTCGAAGGTATTCGAATCGTCACTTCGGCGTGTCATCAATGCGACTGGCGTCGTGCTTCACACAAACCTGGGAAGAGCCCCACTGAACTCCGCAGCTCTGGATCGAGTCGCCGAGGTGGCCCGGCATTACTCAAATCTGGAATATGTCCTGGAGGAAGGCGTCCGAGGAAGGCGGGACCAGCATGTTTCCGGTCTTCTGAACCACTTGCTTGACTGTGAACAATCGATTGTCGTCAACAACAACGCGGCGGCCGTCTTTTTGATTCTCAACACGCTCGCGGGGAGCGGTGAAGTGCTCATCTCGCGGGGTGAATTGATCGAGATTGGCGATTCTTTCAGAATTCCGGAGATACTTGAGAAAAGCGGCGCCGTTCTTCGGGAAGTCGGGACCACCAACCGCACTCATCTGGAGGATTACCGGAGGGCTTTTAATGAGCGCACAAGGCTGGTGCTTCGTGTACATCCCAGCAACTTTCGAGTCGTGGGCTTCGCCTCCCGCCCGAACCTTGATGAACTCCTGAAGTTGTGCCGAAAGTTGTCCATCCCCCTGGTCGAAGATCTGGGCAGCGGCTGCCTCGTAGACCTGGGCCCGTTCGGGATTGCGGATGAACCCATGGCCCGCCGAAGCCTTGAACTGGGGGTGCCGATAGTCTGCTTCAGCGGAGACAAACTGCTCGGTGGCCCGCAGGCCGGTGTCATCGCAGGCCAAGCGGAATGGATCGGCAAGATCCGAAGCAATCCCCTGTATCGGGCGCTGCGAGTGGATAAATTGACTCTGGCAGCGTTGGAGGGAACACTGCTGTCTTATCTCGTTCGGCCCGAGACTCCGGAGATCCCAGTAATCCGGATGATTCAGCTTACCTCCGCAAGCATCCGCCAGCGTTCTGAAGCCATTCTGGCACAACTCCCCATATCGCAGCCGGAATTAGAGACCCGCCTCGTCGATGGCTACTCCAAAATCGGTGGAGGATCAACGCCTGAACACGGGCTCCAGACATGTCTCATTTCCCTTCGATCCTCCTCAAAATCTGCTTCAGAGATCGAATGCGAACTCAGATCATCCAACCCTCCGATTTTGACTCGCATTGAGAAAGATTGCGTCCTAATCGATCTCCGTACTGTGTTCCTCGAGGAAGAATCCGATCTGGTCAAAGCACTGATTAATCTCCAAGCGCCTTAAGCTGAAACAGCTCATGGACAGTCAAGCAAAAAACGCGGAATGAACAGTCTCTCTCTTCAGCGTACTCGTTCCAAGTATTCTCCCTCTTCCGTGCCAATTCGAATCTTTTCTCCGGCCTCAATGAATGGAGGCACCTGGACAATCAGCCCCGTCTCCATCTTAGCCGGTTTGTTCACGTTCGACGCCGTTGCACTCTTCAGTCCCGGTTCAGTCTCGACCACAACCATGTCCACTGTGGGGGGCAGTTCAACGCCGATGGGGGTGTTCTCATGGAATACCACCTTGATCTTGATATTGGGAGTCAAATAGGACACGCTCTCCCCCAAGAGGTCGTCATTCAGATGAATCTGCTCGTAAGTTTCCGTATTCATGAAATAGTGGTCATGGCTGTCTCTATAAAGGTACTCCATCTCGTGTTCATCCAGGGATACCTTGTCGACCATATCGACAGACCTGTAACGGTGGTCGATCATCGCTCCGCTCTTCAAGTTCCGGAGCTTAGCCTGCACAAAACCGCGCAAGTTACCGGGAGTCTTATGAGTCGCTGAGAAGACAGTGAACAGTTCCCCGTCCTTCTTGATGACCATCCCTCTTCTCAATTGAGTCGCGGAAATCATTGAATTGCCTCCAAAAAATATTGATAATCCTTTATACCCCTGACCGAGTGCTGTGGCGTCCGCTCATCACTTGGAGTCCCTCCTCAACACTATTTGGATCTTTCTGAACCGGCAAAGGAGGCGATGAGAATCCGGGGTTCCAGCCTGATGGTTCTAGGTTCAGCCGGCCTCAGTGACAGTCTTGGTGCTTACGGCTTTCGGCCATGAATCTCTCGATCTCTTCTGCGCCGCGGGGAAGATCTCTCGAGAGCAGCTCATATCCCGCCTCGGTAACCAGGACGTCATCCTCGATTCTGACCCCGAGGTTCTCCTCCGAGATGTAAATGCCAGGTTCGACGGTGATAACCATTCCCTGCTCCAGGGGGCGCGAATTCTCATCGACCGCGTCATGGACATCCAGCCCCAAATGATGGCTGGTGCCGTGAATAAAGTACTGACCTAAAGGCTGACCTTTGAGGTCCTTCCCGTGTATGTTGATGTAGTCGAATGCGGCTTTATGGATTGCTCCAAACCTGGAGATACTGGCACCGGGCCGGACTTCTTTCAGCGCGGCGTCCTGAGCTTCCAGAACAATATTGTAAATCTCCCGCTGCCGTGGCGAAAATTTGCCTGAAACCGGATAGGTCCTGGTGATGTCGGCCGCATACTCGCCGAATTCCGCGCCTACGTCCACGACCACCAATTCCCCATCCATCATCTTCTTGGAGTTGCTTTCATAATGAAGCGTCGTGGAGTTTATCCCGGACCCGACAATAGATGGAAATGCCGGGGAGTTGGAACCGAGCCGGCGGAACTGGTATTCCAGGGCAGCCTGGACCTGGTACTCAAAACGGTCAGGAGAAATCTCCCCGGCCGCATCCTTCTGTCCTTCCAGCGTGATGGCAATGGCTCTTCGAAGCAGTTCCAGCTCGGAAGCGGATTTTTTCATGCGCAAATGAGCAATGTGAGGACTTGCATCCAAAATTTCCGAAAATGGAAACAATTGCCGGACCCTGGTGACCATGCTGCTCTCAGGCGACGGCCACTCCTCTTTACGACCCGGCGGAAAAATCGTATAGAGCTTTCCCTCGCCTTCCATTAGTTTCGTGAGTTCGGATTGAAAGCGCTCCCGGCTTACCACCCGCTCGACTCCAAGACGCTTGGCCATTTCAGGCGTAACGTCGGCCTTGGGTCCTGTCCACTTTTCTTGGGTCGGATCACGAGGGCGGAGGAACAGAGTTTCCTTATGGAGCGGGTTTTGAGGAGAAAGAACCAGGATAGCTCCTGGCTCGCAAAAGCCGGTTAGATAATAAAAGTCCTTTGCGGTCCGAAAGAGACTCAACTCCTCATCCGACGCATTAAATATAACAGAAACACCAGACTTGACTCTTTCGAGGTAGGCCTGGCGCCTTTCTCGGTATTCTTCAATTGGCGAAATTGCCTGGACCACCTGGGCCATACCAACTACGAGGATAATAATGAAGCAGGGAACGAATCTCCGCCAGTTTCTTGATGCATGAATCCGGCAAATCGGGGAGAGAGCAGAACTCGGTTCCGGCTTGGCCTGGTTCCTGGGAACAGGATGGACATGGGCAGACGGCTTATCAGCCCAGCCGGAGAGGCCGTCAAGGTTTTGTCTGGAATTGTTCTCTGTTTTTTTCATCTCTTTGGAGATACGAGTGGAAGGTGTCACCAATCAGGAAGGCAAAACTGCGGATGTCTCGAGAGCATGACCCAGATCAGTCCTCTCCTCACTATTCGGTCAAGTCTCCTTTCCTTCATTGATTCTTGACTTCAAGAAACCTAAGCACATTGATCTGGAACAGAGACATCACCCCTGTATAAACAAAGCCCACTACGAACAGGAACAAAAACGGCAGGGTAGCATAATTCTCGTTACTAAAGGCATAGATCACAGTGAAAGCAAAATAAGCCCCAAGCAACAATTCGAGGTAAGGGGTGAACCCGCTTTTTCCACGATAGGCCGTCCCTGCCGCGATTTGGTCGCAAACCGATTCGATGCGGTATTTGGGCGTACGCTTAAAGGAGGTCTTGATTCCAAATAGAGCCTCGATCACCGCGCAGGAATTGCTGACCGAAAGTCCAATTCCCACCGACATAAGGAACGGAAGATACTTGATCCGTTTCCACCAGTCATCCGGGAAAAGTTCTCGTTGCGAAGTCAGGTAAAACGCGGACACCGACATGGTTGCTGCCAGGAAGAGTGGCAGATCAATATACAGCATCTGAAACCACCCCTGGTAGAAACGAACGATCATGGCCGGGAGAAAGATGAAACTGAACAAAACCATCAAGGGATAAGACACGTTGGCCGTGAGATGGAATAGCGCTTCAATCTTCACCTTGACGGGGAGCTTGGCTCGGAAAATCTGCGGTAGTAATTTCTTTCCAGTCTGCACTAGCCCCTTGGCCCACCGGAACTGCTGGCTCTTGAACGCATTCATCTCTACCGGCAGTTC
>JBGOTQ010000101.1:0-21323 GCA_041476565.1 Terriglobia bacterium
ACCCCGCTGGCAGCGATCTTTGGTACGGCGGCCCTGTCGCCGATTACAGCAGCTGGTCATAGCGCTCAGCCGTGGCTGGAGGGCGTGGTGACGTTCGCCTTCATGAGCGTCGGGATAATAATAGTTGCCTGTTCTATCCTCGTCCTTTGGGGTCTGCGACGGACCACGAGGTCGTGATCGTCGACATGCTCCGGCCGGCTAAGGAGTTCCAACCGTTGTATTCGACCACGACGTAGGTTTTAGTACTCTATTTGGAGATCGATCATGGCGACAATATATGTTTCATACAAACTTGAGGATCGTAACTTAGCGAAGCAGCTTGCGGATGAACTAGAACAACTCGGCCACCAGCCTGTCTATGACGCTGTAGCCCTGTCCCCTGGCGAGAACTGGCGTCAAGTGCTGATCGAGGCGCTTTGTCGCGCGGATGCGGTCGTCGTCCTGCTCACAGAGCGGGCGCTGGGATCACCATTTGTCCTGGGAGAGATCGGGGCAGCTCGGGCTCTGTGCCATACGTTTGGGGAGTTGTTGCTTCTCCCGGTGCTCGTGGGTGACCTTTCCATTCCCCCCGTGGTCAGCGACCTCTTCGTAGTTCGGATGTCAGCCGGTCAAGAGGGGATTGCACGCGCCGCCGGAGAAATAGTCGGGGCTTTGACAGATCACCTCGCTCGGAGTCGCCACCAGTTTCCCAGGGTGTTTATCAGCCACCGCCACAACGATGCTGTGATTGCTCAGGCCCTCGTCAGGGTCATTGAGGCGGCTTTTGACGTGGAACCGACTGACCTAAGGTGTACCTCCGTGCATCCTTATAAACTCCGGGCCGGAGACCGTACGAGCGACCGCCTGCGAGCCGAGCTCCGGCGCTCGGAAGCCGTGTTAGGCATTCTGACGCCGGATACTAAGGCTTCGAGCTACGTGCTTTTCGAGCTGGGTGCGTCATGGGGGCGGGGCGGCATTACGTTTCCGCTGTTAGCTCGAGGGGCCTCGCTAGCCGACGTGCCGGCACCCATCGGCGATCTGCACACGCTCTCGCTGGCCGACGAGGCCGAGTGTCATCAACTTGTAGATGATCTCGCCGACATCACGACATTCGGGCGTCAAGAAAAGCGAGCGGCGATAGTTGCCCAGCGCATCACTGAATTGGTAGCGTCTGCTCGGGCATGATTCCCAACCTCCACGGCCATGCCATTGCCCAACAAGCCTATCCTCAATGGATACGCTTTTCCCCGGGCGGTAAGGCACGCACCGGGCCCGATTTTGGCACTCTCATTCGCCATCGCAGCCGTAAACGCGACCCTCGAGGAAGTGCTCTGGCGGGGCTCTACATCCATACGTTTGGGCCAAGCCTGCTTTGGGCCATGGTATATCCTGCGATCGGATTCGAGATCTGGCACTTTGCCCCGCAGGCCATTGGCCCGAAATAAGGGGGCTTCTATGATCAAGAGGTTCTGTAAACCTTTCTTTGCTTTTCTAATAGTCGCAATGATCAGTGCTTCTGCAGAGGCAAGTGATTCGGACCCAGAATTGTTCCCCATGGAGAATGGAAAAATCATCATTCAGCAAAACTGCGAAAAGGGTTCAAGGCCTGTTTGGGACCAAGCGATTTCTAAGGCGACCGGACTAAAGAAAGGTGAGATGGTGTTAGTCATAACAAAAGATCAGTTGAGTCCTGCAACTCTTGGGGACTTAACATGCTTTGCTGAGGGTTGTGGTGGTAATTATCTGTCGATAAGCCTGCTCACCGCAACGAGATCCGATATTGAAATGCTTGGAGCCATGAAGATGGCCGATTCGAAAGGTTTGAAAGGAATACCTGTTCAAGTAGTGCCAGCGGAAAGTGAGTGCAATGCTTTTTTTTCCCAAACCAAAGATGATGATCTCCCTGAAATCAAAGAAAGTCGGAAATGCGAGCGCATCAGTATCTCGGGTCAATCTGTCTTGCTTCTCGCCAGTCAAGGATTTATGCAGGAAAATGGTTACCCAATCTATGTATCGAAGGTGAAAGTAGTATCCCCTGTTCAAAAGCAACAGCGCGCAGACGAGTTTTTGGAGATTGATCGTGATACGGATCCCTTGAGACCAATCTTTGCCCTCACCGGCCACCGTGGCAACTCGCGACTGATCTGGCGGAAGGCTTCAGGGCTGTGTTGCCCACGCGAAGTTACAGTTAGATTGAGCTGGGTTGAGGAATCAGGAAAGATATCTTTTGGTCAAGCCTTTAAGGCTGGTGGTCAGCCTTGTGATTGAGTTTTCCAGGCAACCGATCGTTGTACCCGGTGCCAACCTGCTCCTCGTAAATCCTCGTAGTAGCCAGATCCTTTTATCCTGGACGCTGGGAGTACAGGCGATTGACTTTGGTTGGGGGCGGACATAGCATTTCGTTAGAGAACTCACAGCTATTCTGGCGTGATAACCCGTGTTGGGCCAAAGTGCCCGAAAGCCGTAGCATCATCATATGATCAGAGTATAATTGCTAATTAATCCATGATTGGGCGGACATCTGGACTGTGGCGAGTTTGACGTGAGTGAGGCCGAGGCAATTCTTGCGGCGATCCAGGCTTTCGTGGTCGCATACAACTCGAGCGACATGGTCGTACTGCCAGGAGTTGGCACGCCGCTACTTGGAGATTTGGCACAAGCAGGACGGGGCATGGCAGGTAGCGCGGACAATGGACAATGTGGCTTAGGCGCGACCCGCCCAACAACCGGCTCAAGCTGACGGCGCGCGGGAGGCCGACGGCAGATGCATGGTTGTGCCAGCACGCCGCAGCTTCGCAGGTCACCTCGGGGCGTCATGCTGCTTTTAGCCAAAGACATCGCCAAATAACTCGGGGGTTTAGAGCTTTGCCGGTTCAGGAGAGGATAGGCGGTTTATGCAAGCAGCAAGACCTAGCATCTCAACCATCCATCCCGTGGAGCGATTTCTTGCCATCGCGGGAGCGGTTGCCTGCGTGATCGTCACGATCGCGATCTGGTTAACCGTGAGCACTCAACAAACTATGTGGCCCCTGCCCGGCTTATATTTCAGCGAAATGGTGGCTCTCAGCATTGTCACCTCGATTGTGCTTGTTCGTGGTAACCCGCATTGCAAGCGAATAACCTGGGGCGCTCTCGGAATATTCGGTGCATTTTCTATTGTGGGCGCAGGGACTATTGGCTTTTTTTACATCCCGGTCGTTTTGATCTATGGCACCACAGCGATCGTTTCGGATGTGCGTGATAAACAGCATATCGCAGCACACCTCGGGATATGCTTGATAGCGGGCATAGCGCAAGCAGTGTTGATGTTGTCGGTTATTCGGCTCACCTGACATCGATTTCGTGTCTCGTATTGAATTAATGGAAAGAGTGGAAGCATGGCGAAGTACATCGAACTCACCTCCGACATCTTTTTCAGGATGAAGGAGACTGATTGGTATGTGGAGTACGTCGCAGTGTCCGACGGCGACTATATAAAGCCTGGAGGCCACCTTGGAACCTTAGCTAATGCACGAGGCGCAGGAGCGTCACTGACCGCACAGTATGGCGGCGAAATCGTGAAAGTACTCATCAAAGAGGGCGACCCCTTTCCCGAAGGAACCCCCATCGCCCTTCTCAAAATCAACCCCTGGGAATTCGCACGAGGGGATGTTTTCGCCAATCATTTCGCGGGGGTAGTTTTCGGAACTAACGAGCGGCGAGTCTTCGTGGTTCATGGGCATGGCGTTAGTACGAAGGACGCTGTTTCAACCTTCCTAAGTGGCTTGAAGCTGAACCCCATAGTTCTGCATGAGCAGCCAGGGAAGGGACGAACAATCATCGAAAAATTTGAGCAGCACGCCGATGTTGGATTTGCAGTCGTTGTGCTTACGCCGGACGACCTTGGAGCAGATCGGAACAATACTACTGGAGGCAACCTCCGCCCTCGAGCTAGACAAAACGTCATCCTTGAACTCGGCTACTTTATTGCGCGGCTCGGTCGCGACAGAGTATGTGCACTTCAAAAAGGAAGCCTGGAATTGCCTTCCGATATTCTTGGTATCGCTTATATCGAGTTTGACGAACGAGCTTTGTGGCAACAAGAGCTCGTTCGGGAATTGAGGGCGGCTGGCTACGCGATTGACGTGTAGAGCGAACTCCTAGCCCCTCCTTTTTACCGGCTTCGTAGCGGCAATGGGCACCAACGCACAAACACCTCACCTTGAAACACTAACTCAGTGGTTGAATGCCTCCCGAAAAACGCGAGAGCTCGCATTACAGACATGTCTGGATCGCATCCGGTCAATGGACCTCTCCATTCAGGCCTGGGTCCAAGTGCTGCCGCAGAGACCAACCGGGAATGGGAAGCTCTCCGACATCCCGTTCGGAGCGAAAGACATCATCGAGACGCGGGGCTTGCCCACAGAATATGGCTCTCCAATTTATAAGGGACGAATCGGCACTGCTGACGCCGCGATTGTTTGCGATATGCGCCAACGCGGAGCGATCTTGCTGGGAAAGACGCATTGTACTGCCTTCGCCTATCGGACGCCCGCCCCAACGCGCAACCCCCACGATTTGGAGCACACGCCGGGCGGGAGCTCCAGCGGGTCGGCCGCCGCTGTTGCGGCAGGGATGGTGCCCGTGGCTCTCGGAACTCAGACTCTGGGGTCGGTGCTGCGGCCCGCTTCCTATTGTGGCGTTACCGGCTTCAAGGCCAGCTACGGTCTTCTCTCTATGGAAGGCGTGCTCCCGCTCGCCAAGAGCCTGGACACACTCGGGTACTTCACAAATACATGTGCCGATATGCTCGCACTTTGGGAATCGATGGGGCATCTCGCAGGAAGCACAGAGGATTTTCCGCTGGCAGTGCCAGAACCCATGCCTGACGTAGAGCCCGCCATGGCCGCGGCTTTTCAGAATGCGCTCGTGCTGCTGCGAAGTGCTGGCGAGTCCATTCGGTCTATCGATATCGCCGAAATGCTTGCCAAGCTCGCCGATGCGAGCAATACCGTACTGTTTTACGAGGCTTCTCGATTCCACCAGGAACGCTATAACCAATACTGCTCCCGGCTCGCGGAACTTGCGGACCTGGTTCTAAAGGGTCTCCAGATCCCTGTAGAGGGGTACGACGAGGCGAGACGGTATATCGCGGAGTGCAAGGTCCGAGTGGCCGAGATCTATAAGGCCACACCTGTCATCTTAGTGCCGGCCGCCACAGGGCCAGCGCCTTTGGGCTTGGCATGGACCGGCGATGCAAGAATGAACGCACCGTGGACCGCCTTGGGGTCACCCTCAATCTCCATTCCCATACCGGTTCCGAACGGGATGCCGCTTGGGCTGCAACTCACCGCAGACCACGGCCAGGATGCCAGAGTGCTTCGCACGGCGGTGCGGCTGCAAAGAATGCTCGGCAGCGGGCCGACCTGCGAACGTCAATGAAAGGAATGGTTGCGGATGAGTTTATCCGACACAATGCTGATCGCCTCTGGTTGCACCAGAATGAACTCTGGGAGTCCATTGACCTTCCAGAAGAACCCTGAAAGCCCCGGAGTGCCCGATCCCTGGGCCCATTCCTTGTTCCCTGCGGTGCCGTCATAAGGATAAATTCGCCGGGCACTCGGAGGTATTAGCTAGAAGACCTGTGACCGAGCGACAGACTAGAAGATCGGAGGAAAATGTTATGTCGACATATCGTCCCATGGAAATTCTTGCAAAGGCGATGGGCCTGCTCTGGTTGGTGACACCGTTGCCTGCGACTGCCCAGCAGCCCGAGATCGCCACGACGGTGGCTTTCACCGAAGGCCCCACTCTGGATCGAGAAGGAAACGTTTATTTCAGCGACATCATCAACCAGCGGATCATGAAACTCAGCAAGGACGGAGTTCTCTCCACCTATCGTGAAAACAGCAACGTGGCCAACGGTCTGCTAATCGATCCCCAGGGACGGCTAATTGCGTGTGAAGGCGGGGATTTCGAGCGGCCCGGAGTGAAGCTGAAGGGCAAGCCTCGGGTGAGCAGAACCGACCTGAAGACTGGCAAGATCGAAGTGCTTGCCGACAATTACAAAGGCAACCCCTTCGAAGGACCGAACGATGTCACCATAGACGGCAAGGGCCGGCTTTATTTCACCGACCTGCCTGGTGCAGCCGTATACCGCATCGACGCGCCGGGCAGGCTGGCGCGCATCCTCGCGTCGCCGGATGTCCAGCGCCCTAACGGCATTCAAATTTCCCCGGATGACAAGAAGCTCTATCTTGTCGAAGCCAATCAGGCGCAAGGCGGCGCGCGCATGATCCGCTCCTATGACTTGCAGCCCGATGGGACTGTCCGCAACATGAAGGTTCATTACAATTTCTCTCCTGGCCGGAGCGCGGACGGAATGAGTATCGATACGCAGGGGAATCTTTATGCCTCAGCCGGCATGAACCAGCTTCGCGGGACTTCCGAGACACTTGACAACAAAGCCGGAGTGTACGTCATCTCGCCCGAGGGAAAGTTACTCCAGTTCATTCCGATCCCGGAAGACTTGATTACGAATAATGCCTTCGGGGGGCCAGATATGAAGACGCTCTACGTGACTGCCGGCAAGACCTTGTACAAGCTGCGGACGGAAATCGCCGGCCTGCCTCGTTAGGTGAGTGATGTGGAATCTTCCTTTGCGTCGGCCGGGAAGGCCGCGCTACCGGATCTTGCCCTCTTTCGTTCCAGAGCCCGGACTGGCAATGGCTTGTGACAGACGGCGCAAGAGTTGCGCTTGGTAAAGGTTCGCAGGCACGAGCGACACGGGAGGAATGGGCTCGATCCAAGTCACATCACTTTTGACTGCCGACCAGGCTGTCATGCCTAGAATGTTTAGCTGGGGGTACTTGGGATAAGATTGCGGAGAGGAGGCCTGTATATTCCACAGAGTTTCTCGGGCACCGCTGTATGGCCCAGCACATTCGGAGCCACCATTCACCCACAAGCGCGACCCTGTTCCGACGTTAATTTCGGTGAACAGATTCTCAAAAGGCACACCCCGATGGTGGTCGAAGTTCACGTTAATCCCCTTCCCCTTTGAAAAAACATTGCCATTGGCGAAGCTGTCCACCGTAAGATCGTGGACAAATTGCGTCTCCACAGCAAAATCGGTGACAAGGTAGTCGTGTGGGCTTTCCAGGGCGATGCCATTTGCCAATCCAATCGCACATCCACTCGCAGAGGTCTCTCTAAGGAAATGGTCGTTCCTTCAACCGTTTCCCGGCTAGGTCCGGCCGGGTGCGATTGAAATTGGCCTTTCCAAGATTATTCGAACCACCCCGCCGCAGCCAGTGGCTGCGGCTGCCCCTCCTTATCCAAGGAGGGGAGCCTTCTTGCCGAGTTTCGCGACAGAAACGGCTAGTTTCTTTAGTCCTTTCAGGACGTCTTCCGCTGTTAATGCCCACCACTTTTAATTGCACCCGGTCTGGCCTCCTTCCTTTTCCTTGTGGGTACTCTTCGATTACAATAAACACATCAGATCATCGGCGGCGCTCCGAACTTTTGGAAACGACCGAGACATATGACGCAGTATCTTGAGCGGCCTGACAAATGGCATCATCACTAGACAGAATATCGAGGGGGTAGAGTGAAAAGGGGTCAGAACTTGACGGAGGAGTTTCGGGAAAAGGCATTTCAAAGCGCACTCAGAGCGGCAAAGGCGTCAGGATTTGTTCTAAACAAGTTTTTCTGGGGACGATCATCAAATTTCAAGCGTTATAAGGGGCCAAACGACCTGGTGACAGCCGCCGACCTGGAATCCTGTCGGGTCATCAGGAGACAATTGAAGAGGGACTTCCCTGCCCACAGCTTCCTTTTTGAGGAACCGGAGTTTCGGGAGGAGAACGACACAGACTTTCTTTGGATCATCGACCCTTTAGACGGTACCACATTCCACAACCGGGGTCTCCCTTACTTCAGTATCCTACTGGCACTTCAGGTGCGAGGCGTTACCGAGTTTGGGTTGGCATATACTCCACACAATGGCGACTTATTCTTCGTGTGGCGTGGCAAGGGGGGATTTCACAGTAACTTCCGGTTCCGAATCTGCAAACCGTTGGCTGTTTCTCAAACCCGTAAGTTAGACGAAGCCGTGGTCGGGTACAGTTATGGGAAATCACCCTCTCGTATGAGGGCGATAGCAGAAGTGCTAAGAAGGCTCTTGCCTCGTTGCCGGGCACTGACGCGGGTGAGCGGGGCCGACATCGGCTTTGTGGCGGCCGGCAACTGCGATGCCTTCATTGACAATAGCTCCACCCCCTGGGATTTCGCTGTCTTTGCCTTGATGGTTCGGGAGGCAGGCGGCCGGGTGACCGATTTCTCCGGGAAGGAATGGAATCTGAATTCAGGCAGTATTGTTGTTTCTAATCGACTCTTGCACTCCGGGATCCTCCGGCTGGTGACTGGACTTGCGGCCAACCCGTAAAGGGCCGGTTATAAGTGAAGAGCCGGGTGAGTGTCCGCTATCACCCCGCGAAAATGAAACTCGGTTCGATTTCAAAGGCTATGGTTCGCTTAATCTCTTAAGAGTACCCAGGAAACCGGCCCATTTTGTCGCTCTAATCTTCCGGTTAGTACCGGCTGAACTGTTGTGCTAAGATAAGCCCAGCGTCATGGTTCGGAAGGTCGAATGGACGATTTAATACCTTTCAAAGACGGTGGAGACATCAAGCTGACGGTCCCGCTGTCGCCCGAGTTTAGACGGATTTTGCAAGAATTCGTGAGGGCGACAGTCATCAAGAGCGGATTCAGCGGAGAGGATTCTGGCAGGATTGCAGAACGCATTTCGTCTCGAGCCTTCCAGGATTTCCCTTCGGCTGAGGGGCAGGCCAATCATCAAAGGATTGAACTCTTGGTGGCGCACCGCCCCGGGCAGATCACTATTAAGACTGCAATTCCCGGGCTGGACTTCTCCGAAGAAGAAGAGTTCAAGTCCGATTAGCTGGATTTATTATTGGATTGGTTAAACAACCCCTTACCTTTTCTCTCCCCCACAAAACGAAATCCATCATTGGGGATCCGCCATGGTAAGAGTTCTGGACGATTTCTTAAAACTAGAGCTGGACGGGCTTCGTGCTAAGAATCTGTATCGTAAGCTAAGGATTCTCAAAGGCCGCCAGCTACCTGAATCTATCTTTGACGGGCAGGCCGTAGTCAATCTGTCTTCCAATAACTATCTCGGACTCAATACCCATCCCCGCTTGGTCGAGGCCGCCCTCAAGGCCACCGAAAAGTACGGGGTAGGATCCGGCGCGGTCCGGACCATTGCCGGGACCATGGAAATCCACATGGAATTGGAAGAGAAGATTGCGCGCTTTAAGCAAGTTGAAGCCTCGGTAGTGTTCCAGTCCGGGTTCACGGCCAACGCAGGAACCGTCGCGGCGATCCTGGGGAAAGAGGACATGATTATTTCGGATGAACTCAACCACGCCAGCATCATTGACGGATGCCGGCTTTCCCGAGCTGAGATCAGGGTTTTTCCCCACAAGAGCATCGATGGCCTCGAGCGTGTTCTGAAAGAGACTCGTAATCATCCAGGAAAGAAGCTAGTCATCACCGATGGTGTTTTTTCCATGGACGGAGATATTGCACCCCTGCCCAGGATCGTGGAAATGGCCGAGAGCTTTGGGGCCATCATGATGATTGACGATGCCCACGCCAGCGGAGTCCTGGGGAGACACGGCCGTGGGACCGTCGATCACTACCAACTTCACGGTCGGGTGGATATCCAGGTCGGCACTCTCTCGAAAGCAATCGGAGCGCTGGGAGGCTATGTTTGCGGGAGCAAAGCATTGATCGATTACTTGTACCACCGTGCCCGGCCGTTCCTATTTTCCACCTCTCATCCCCCGGCTGTAGCTGCCTCTTGCATTGCCGCCTTCGACGTGCTGGAGCAGGAGCCTCAACTGCTGGATAAGCTCTGGGAAAACACTCGCTTCTTCAAGTCCGGGTTAAGCCGACTTGGATTTAACACCGGGGAAAGTGAGACCCCTATCACACCCGTCATTGTGGGTCGAGGGGACTTAGCCATGCGCTTCTCGGACGAGCTTTTCAAGGAAGGGGTCTTCGCCCAGGGGATCGGTTATCCCACAGTGCCGGAGGCAAGATCCCGCATTCGCACCATCGTTACCGCCACACATACACAAACACAGTTGCAATTCGCGCTGGATGTACTGGAACGAGTAGGTGGACGGCTGGGAATTATTTGAGGGGTCGTGAATTGTTTTCTGAAAATGTGAGTTTTGGTAGCCACGCCGACCGCTTTTTCCGGGACGCGTGGGCTGTTGGTTGTCAGGAAAAATGCCCACGGCTCGCGGCGACTGGCGTCGCCAGTACGCTCGCCGTGGCTACCCCTGCCATTTTCATCTACGGTGGTAAACTTGAAATCGGAGATTCCCTTGAACCCAACTGAACCTAAGTGGCTGGATTGGGCAAAGCGGCTCCAGTCCATTGCCCAAAATGGACTCACTTTCGTCCATAATCCTTTTGACGAGGAGCGTTACCAAGCCATCCGCCAGATCGCGGCGGAAATGCTGTCGGAAGGTTCGAATGCAGGGCTGGAAAAGGTCCTGGACCTGCTCTCCCGGGAAGTAGGCTATGCCACGCCCAAGGTCGATACCCGCGGAGCGGTCTTCCGCGATGATGCCGTGCTGCTCGTAAAGGAATTGTCAGACAATGGATGGACCTTACCGGGAGGTTGGGCAGACCCTTATGAGTCGCCCCGTGAAGCCGTGGTTCGGGAAGTCTTCGAAGAGTCCGGCTACGAGACCCGGGCCCTCAAGCTGCTGGCAGTTTTCGACCGCAGCAAGCATCCTCACTGGCCACCTTACCCGTACCACATCTATAAGCTTTTCATCCTTTGTGAACTCACGGGCGGCAGCCCCAAAGTCAGCCGGGAAACCGGAGCCGTGGGATTCTTCCGCGAAGATGAGATTCCGGAGCTCTCTGTTGCCAGAATCACGCGGGGTCAGGTTCGCCGGCTCTTCGAGCACCATCAAAACCCCCACTTGCCTACCGATTTCGATTAGAATGGTGTCTCCATTGGAGCATTCAGGGAAGCGTGAACCACCTTTCAACCGTAATTCCCAGCTTCCTTACACACTCCTCAGAAGTTAGCGACACTTCGGGAGTTCCGATAATGGAAGTTTCAGAAGAATTGCTATGGCGCTACGGTCAGTCCTCCAGCGAATAACATCGGCTCTGAATCAGCAGCTTCAGCCTGGTAACACAACAAAGCCCTCTCAAGAGTGGAACCCTTCAGCTTGCTCCCAAGACGATTATCAGCTGAAGCTAGAGAAAGAGATTGAATATTACCGAGCAGTAGCAAACGTTCACGATCTGCCTGAGATTTTCCACTATTGGTCCAACAAGTATCTGGTTCCGAAATTCCGGCAGTTCGGGTTCGGAAATCCCAAGGAATTTTTCGCGACCTATATGTTGAAGGTCTTGGCAGACAGGGCCGCAGATCCGACTTACTTCGTCAGCATTGGTTCGGGGAATTGTGAATTCGAAATCGAGATTGCAGAAAAGCTTCTGGCCTCGGGTGCTGACCATTTCATTCTAGAATGCATGGACCTGAATCCTCATATGCTGGATCGCGGGAGGAAGCTGGCCGAGGAAAAAGGGGTCGTCTCCCGTATGCAGTTCTTCAATCAGGACGTCAATTCGTGGCAGGCTGAAAGGCGTTATGAAATCATCATGGCAAATCAGGCTCTCCACCATTTTGTCGAGTTGGAAACCCTGTTTGGCAAAATCTACGAGACTCTTTCGCCCGGAGGTTATTTTCTTACTGACGACATCATCGGCAGGAACGGCCACATGCGCTGGCCTGAAGCACTGGCTATCGTCAATGAGTTTTGGAGAGTCCTGCCGGAAAAGAACAAATACAATCACCAACTAAAACGTGTCGAGCTCGAGTATGACAATTGGGATTGTTCCAAGGAGGGTTTTGAAGGGATCCGCGCTCAGGACATCCTCCCCTTGCTCCTTAAGAAGTTCCAATTTGATCTATTCATCGGCTATGCCAACGTAATTGACGTCTTCATTGACCGCAGCTTTGGCCACAATCTTAAACCCGAGAACGAATGGGACAGGAATTTCATTGACAGGGTCCACTACACCGACGAAGAGAACCTCGAGCAAGGGATAATTAAACCGACCCATATGACTGCAGCCATGACGCGAGCTCGCGTCTCCAATACAAAAGTCCATAAGCACTTGACGCCAGAGTTCTGTCTCAGGCAGCCTTCGCGGGGGCACAGCCCTTGGGGGTTCGCGTGGATTCAAGGATTTTCCCGGCGAAAGGGTTCGTCGTTGTAATCGGGGGAGTTAGCTTGGCCGGCCAGTTCCCAGACAGTCCGGTACACCAGCTTTAAAATCTTTTCCAACTTGGGGTAATCGATTTTGTCCGCTGTATCACTCGCTTTGTGGTAGTCGGGATGAAAACCAGTAAATAAAAGGAGTGAAGGAATTCCCGCCTTCAAAAATGGCCAGTGGTCGCTCCGTTTTATCAGGTTTTCTTCACCTGAATCATAGCGGAATTTTAGCTCCAACCCGACTGCCCGGTTACTGGCCTCCAGGTCCCTGCGCAGGTCGTGGCTGAACGGGGCTCCATTGACACTGACCGAATTGAGGTTGGCTTCAGGCTTCTCTTCCGGAATGCCCTTGTCCGGGTTTCCCTTCCTGTCTTCGTCTCGCCCGATCATATCCAGTTGGATCTGGGCAATCGTCTGGTTCAACGGCAGCAGAGGATGAGATATGTAGTATTTTGAGCCCAGCAGACCCACCTCCTCTGCTCCCCAGGCAGCAAAAAGGACGCTGCGGGCTGGCTTGGCGGGATTCTTCTGGAACGCTTCAGCCAGCTCCAGCACGCCAGTCGTACCTGAGGCGTCATCATCCGCGCCAAAAAAGACCTCCTGGTTCTCTCCAGCTCCCAAGTGGTCGTGGTGAGCGCTGACGACGACCACCTGATCTTTCAGTGTGGGGTTCGAACCTGGAACCAGGGCAATCACGTTATAGCCTAGGAAATCCTTCCGCTTGTAGCGTGTCTGCAAGGCCGCTTTCTTATGGAGGAGGAAACTTGCCGGACTTTGCTGTTCATCGATTCTCTTTTTGATCTCATTTAGATCATCCCCCGGACTGACGGCGTCACCTCCAAGCAACAGCTCCCCGGTTCGAAACGTGCCCACCATGCAGGGAATACTCACAGACCGGACGTCCTGGCTGAGGTACATCGGGGCCTTAGAGACATCAGTCACTCTGAAAGAAGGGAGTTCGTCAGCAGACTGGAGGATGAAAATCAGACCCGCAGCACCCAGGCTCTGGGCAAGCCGAGTTTTCTCCAGGGGATCTTCATAGTCGGCACGAGTAATGTGATTGGAGAACCCATTCTTCCCGGATGGTGGCATCTTGCTCAGAACGATCACGACTCGGCCCTGGACATCGATGCCGGCATAGTCGTCATAATGCAATTCAGGAGCTCGCACCCCGTAACCCACAAAGGCCAGCTGTCGGTCAGAAATCTCGCTGTCTCGTCCCCATGGAGCTGGGACATAATCGTCGCGTAACTTTGGCAGAGATTCAACGGATCCAGCTGGCTCGACCCGAAGGAGACTTTCGTCTGCCGTTAACGCCTGGGTCAGCTCAAACTCCTGGATGAAGCTGCTTCCCTGTCTGGCCAGCGGAACCAGACCATCCTGTTGGAAGATGCCGGCAATGTAGTTTGTCGTGAGTTGGGATTCCTGAGTCCCGGTCGCTCTCCCTTTGAAATGGGCGGAAGCCAGAAATTCCAAGATTGACCTGATTTTTTGGGCTTGGAGGCTAGCCAGGCCAACCGAAAGCCTGAATTCAGGTGTAGCCGGGTCAGCATAAAAGAACAGTGGGGTAAGCAGGGCTGGAATCAGCAGTGAGGCCAGGAGACCCCGATACCGGCGGAGCTGCTTAGAATCAAACATGCGCTGCACCGTCCGTGTGGGGATCCGCCAGCTTCCGCGCGTGCCGGCGATAGATCTCAGGAGTGTCGATGTCGATCAGGATGCCCTCGTCCTCGACTTCCATGTGCAGAATCTCATCAGCATGACCCTTCACCACCGCTGCAGCCCCCAAGTGTAAGGGGGCGCTCTTGAATTCGGAGAATAGGGCGCGGCCGAAAATAACCGGGTGTCCGCACCTTCCCCGGAAGGTTGGAATAACCAACGGATGAGTTCCTCCGGAAAAAGCACGTACTAATGTCCGGATGAGTTTTTCCGTCACAAAAGGGTGGTCCACTAATAACAACATCAGGCCGTCGATTGGGCTGGTTTCTAGTGCCTCCAAGCCACGGAGCAAGGATGAGAGTTGCCCCAGTTTATAATCCGGGTTAAAGACTGTCCGGGAAGCCAGTTGCGGTAGAACCTGCCTGATCTCCTTCGCTTCGTGACCGAGAACAATCCAGGTCGGATTGAGTCCGCCCAATCTTGCCTGGAGGTCAATGTGTTCCAGGAAAGTCGTGTTGCCAATGCGTAGAAGACTCTTCGGTGAACCCATGCGTTCCGATTTGCCGGCAGCCAGAACAACTCCAGCCACGGATTTAGTAGGCATCGGGCTTGCCCTCCATCAAATCGGCGTAAGCTGGGAGATTTGGTAATCCTTTGGCAAGGGTCACGGCTCTTAGGATCGCCTGGCTGACAGCCTCTGCTGCCAGAGTTCCAAGGATGGTGAGAATCTCCACTTTCGGAATCGATCCGACCGGATGTTCTCCGGTGGAAAGAGCAAACACCGTATCGCCATCATAGGGTGTATGGGCAGGATGAATCGCACGTGCCAACCCATCCTGGGCCATTTGGGCAAGCTTGCTCACAGCCGCCTTGTTGAGCTGCACGTTGGTCACAAGGACTGCAAGCGTTGTGTTTTCGCTAAACGGGCGGCTGATGGACTCTCCCCGCTTCATCGATGCCACGGAGTCCCGCAGCGTTTTCCCTTCCGGGGTTCTGGACCCGGCTAGAATCCGGCCAGTTGCCGGATCAACAACATCGCCGACACAATTGACGGCTACTATGGCACCGACAAGCCACGGGCCAACCTGTAGGGAAGCAGTTCCCACTCCGCCTTTCATCCCGAACTCAAATCCGAAGAGCTTTCCTACGGTGGCACCGGCTCCAGCCCCGAAGCTGCCTTCCTGGCAGCTCTCAGGGGTCGCCTGCCGGCAGGCTTCGTAGCCAGCTTGCGGGCCAGGCCGAATCTTCGGGTCTCCTAGATTCAAATCATAGAGCACAGCTGCCGGCACAATGGGTATTCTGGCGGCTCCAGTTTGATATCCAATTCCCCGCTCTTCCAGGAATTTCATCACACCCGAAGCCGCCTCCAGACCGAATGCGCTCCCTCCCGAGAGAAGAATGGCGTGGACCTTCTCAACGGTATTGATAGGGTTGAGGAGGTCTGTCTCTCGAGTTCCGGGGGCTGACCCACGCACGTCAACTCCAGCCACAGCACCGGCTTCAACAAGCACGACAGTGCAGCCTGTAGGGCGGCTCGGGTCGGTGTAGTGGCCTATTTTGACCCCGTCAATGTCACAGATGCTACCCATTCGACTTCTGTCCGGTATCTCGAGGATAGGACCCCAGGATCTTTAGAAACGTGGTGATTTCCGACATGTGTGTAATCGCATTGCGGCAGTTCTCTTGTCGCAGGCTCCCGGCAAAATCAATGTAGAACAGATATTCCCAGGGTTTTCCCGGGAGTGGTCGAGACTCTATTTTGTAGAGGTCTATGTCCCGCAGAGCAAAGACGCTCAAGGAGCGAAACAATGCGCCCGGCATGTTTTTAATTGAAAAGACAATGGAGGTTTTGTTAGCGTCGCTGGGGATCCGTGTCCTTTTCGAAAGCACCAGAAAGCGGGTATAGTTCTCTGAATTGTCCTGGATTTGGCGCTTGACGATCTCCATCCCGTAAATTTCTGCTGCCAGTTCGCTGGCAATGGCAGCACCATCGAGCAGTGTTTCCTCCTTGATTCTCTTCACACTGCCGGCCGTGTCGTAAGTTGGGACAATTTCGGCGTCTTTCATGCGGCTGGTCAGCTTTTGGCATTGCATAAGAGCCTGAGGGTGGGAGAAGATGCGCCGAATCGCTCGCAGCTTCACTCCGGGATTGACGATCAAGTTGTGAATGATACGTACATTCTGTTCCCCGATGATCTGCAAGTTATGCTTCAACAGCAGATCGTAGTTTTGATGAATGCTTCCAGCCAGAGAATTCTCGACCGGAATCACGCCGAATCGGGCACTCCCTCTTTCTACCACCTTGAATACGAGATCAAAGGAAAGGCACGGTACCAGGCGGGCCTGTTTACCGAAGAAATGCCGGGCGGCGATCTCGCTGTAGGCCCCACGTTCGCCTTGAAAGGCCACAACCGGACTGCTTGATTTTTTCATCCGGATCTTCCTCTCCTTGAAATCCCAGGAGGTCTGGCTGTCCCGCCCAAGACCATTTGGGCTTTCCCGTGATTATCATAAGAATAACGAGAGGCGGGACAAGAGCGTCCTGCCTCCAGGGCTTTGCCGCTGCTATACCCTTGCGCGGCAAGGGTGGTGAATGATCGAGGCTGCCTGCTTTTCAGGTAGTTCAAGTGCCATTGAACAACTCGCACACACCGAAACCCATCAGACTTGATATATAACAGGCAGCGGCCGTCAAATCAATGGCTTAATGCGCGGAGGCGTACTGGGTCAGTTAAACGGGGAATAGGAGGAAACGGGCTCCGCTAGGAGCCTAATGTTCGTAGAGAATTCGGCCCTCCTGCATCTCCGCCGCCTCAGCCGGGCGGAATGCAGGAATGGTATCCCTGCTGTTCTGGGTTCCCCACGTTCCGCCCGGATGTTTAGGCGGCGGGATCCTAGCTGGGGTCCCTTTTATACAGACATCTGGCTCCTAGCGGAGCCACCACCCATTACTGCCCCAGTGCACGGGAGCAACCATGTAAGGGAGTTGACAAATCGCCCAATCTTCACAAAAATGGACACAGTGCGAGAGGAATTCGCGGCCCATTATCCAGCCCCGTCAAATTCGGTTGCATAGGATCTCAAGGGACTCTCTTAAGGAGGTGTCTATGAGTATCGCAAAACGCGTTCGGGAGTACCTGGAAACTAACAAGGTTCCCTACACTCATTGTACTCATCGACTGGCCTATACGGCACAGGAAGTCGCCGCTGCCCAGCATGTTCCGGGGCGTGAAATGGCCAAGACCATTGTCGTCGTGGCTGATGGCCAGTATGTGCTTGTCGTTCTCCCGGCAGTTATGAAACTGGACATGAAGGCCCTTCGGGAGGTACTGCCTTTCAAGCACGTCCAACTGGCCACAGAGAAGGAATTCTCGACGCTTTTCCCGGATTCCGAAATCGGGGCCATGGTCCCTCTTGGGAACCTTTACAATCTGGCTGTTTACACGGACAAGTCGCTAGCCAGTAACGAAGAGATTGTCTTCAATGCAGGGACCCATATCGATACCATCCGGATGAAGTATCGGGATTTTGAACGGCTGGTCAAGCCTAACGTGGTTAGTGCTGCAACCCGACTAGAGATCGCTTCAGATTCGTAGGAACCGGGTCGTTTCTTGACAGGCTCGATCACAAGTCATTGCGGGGGGAATATTGTCTTGTGGCGGGACCCTAATCGATGAATGAACGAACCCATCTGGAACTAAGCCTTTTGTTGTCGAGTGGTGTTTCCGGCCTGGACGAAGTCCTGGAAGGTCCCAGGTGGGGGGAGACTATAATCTTTCACTTTACCCATCCTAGGGAGTACTCTTCTTTTCTCGATCCCCTCCTGCTCAGTCTGGGAAAGGAAGGAATCCAGATACATGCCCTCCAGTTGCGGGACCTCGAGTCATCCCTGGCACCAGGTACCGAGAGCTGTCATCGTCATAACTTTCACCACCAGATTACTCATCCCGAGCGGTTGACCGCACAAGTGTGCCAATTGATTCGTCACGAGTCCCCTCGCAGTTTTTTCCTTTTCGACGATCTGGAAGCAATAGGAAGACTTCCTGGTTACGAACAGCGCGTCTTCGAATTCGTGCGGCAGGTTGTGATAGAAATTGGAAGGAAGCAATCGGCAGCTTACATCCCTCTTTCCCGCGGATTCCTGCCCCCTGCTGAAGTGGCCCGGGTAAAGGATTTCATCCCTGTCTTTGTTGAAGTCTGGAGCCTTGACGATGAAATCCATTTCCAAATCCTGCAAGCGTCTGGACGGTATTCAGAGAGACTTTTCCAGAGGTACCAGATCGACGGCGATTCGATCAGGGTGGTTTCAGTAGCCGATTCGAAACAATACGCCGGAGCATTAGAGCAGCGAACCCGTGAGTCCCTTGAACTTTACGCACAGAAGGTTCATGTTGAGAGCGATTTGCAGCGCAGGGTGTTCGAACTCTCGTTGATGAACGAAATCACCCGATCCCTACTCAGCACCATGGACCTGGAAGAGATCTTGCACCGGATTTTGATCGGCGTGACAGCCAAGGAGGGACTGGGGTTCAACCGAGCCTTTCTACTGCTGGTAAATGATACCGAGCAGGTGCTCGAAGGGAAAATGGCGATTGGGCCATCAAATCTTGACGAGGCTTTGCGCATCTGGGGCTCTTTGGACGGCAGAAAGCTCAGCATTTCGGAACTGGCAGCTTTGGGGAAAGAATGGCAGCGGCAGGATGCCCAGGTGAACGAACTCGCTCGTGGGATCAGGGTTTCGCTCGAGGACCGTGCTGATTTGCTGATCGAGCTTCTCCGACACAGGCAACCGGAGATCATCCGCCCAGGCCTCCCAGCCCACCTCCAGTCTGAGGCAGTGCTGCACTTGTTCGAGGTGGACCAGGTTGCTGCCGTCCCCCTTCTCTCTCGCAAGAAATGTCTGGGACTCCTTTTGGCCGACAATCGGATTACCCAAAAGCCGATTGCTGAGGAAGAGCTGAAACACCTGGAGACATTTGCCAACTACGCAGCCTCTGCCATTGAGCAAGCCCGCCTGCATGAGGAAGTTCGCAGGCGGATCAGGGAAAATGAACGCCACATTCGAGAACTGGAAGCCATGCAAGACCGGTTAATTCACTCCAAGAGACTGTCGACACTTGGGGAATTGGCTTCCAAAATGGCCCATGAGATCCGTACGCCTCTGGTTAGCATTGGCGGCTTCGCCAATGCCATGCTGAAAAAAGAGTCCAATGACTCGGAAGATTACGAGTACCTGAAGATTATTGTGAATGAGGTCCGCCGGCTGGAGCGAATCATTAGCGATGTCCTCACCTACGTGAGCCCAGGGATTCCAAGAAAACGGATCGTGGATTTTCGCAAGTTGGTCGACGAAGTCGTGATGATGTTCTCCTTGCCCCTCAAAGAAAAGCAGATTGACGTCTTGATCCGTTCCGATGACTCCCCGCTCTGTCGCGCAGACCCTGACCAGATGAAACAGGTCCTGACGGCCATCATTAATAACGCTATTGAGTCCATGCCGGAATGCGGTAAACTGACGATCCACTTGGGATGTCAACAGAATTTTCTTCGGATCTCCGTCTCTGATACAGGCATTGGCATCCCCGAAGACAAAATGGGCAGGTTGTTCGAGGCATTCTTTACTACGAAGTCGACAGGATCCGGGTTAGGCCTGAATATCGCCTCTCAAATTGTGGCCAACCATAAAGGGTCAATCTACGTTGAGAGCAAATTGGGTGAGGGGTCTACTTTCTACATTAATCTTCCATTGGCATCCTCCTGAGGTAGGTTTAGCATGAAGAGAATTCTGGTGGTTGACGATGAGAGGAACCTGCTCAGACTCTACGAAAAAGAGCTGCGCGAAGAGGGCTACGAAGTGCTGACTGCCGGCAGCGGTCGAGAGGCTTTGGACTGCCTGGGTGGCATTGCGTTTGACCTGGTGATCCTTGACATCCGCATGCCCGAAATGGATGGAATGGAGACGCTCAGAAGAATTATGGAATTCCCGTCAAGTCCTCCACTGATCCTGAATACAGCCTACAGCATGTACAAGGATGACTTCCTTACCTGGGCGGCTGATGCCTACGTGGTCAAGTCCTCTGATCTATCGGAATTGAAAACCAAGACCTCTGAGATTCTCAAGCGGAGTTCTAAGACCGCTTAGGTGCGACCCTCTCTGACTTATCGTTCATCGGTCCTTGTCACACTTGTCTGAGGTGCGTGAAGTGAATTCTGAGACTCGCTGCAAACTGACGTCATATGCCAGGTCCGGGGGTTGAGCAGCCAAACTGAGTCCGGTGGACTTGGCTGAAATCCTCAGGAAAATCACCCCGGCAGGCGACCCGAATGTGCTGGTGGGATTAAACACATTCGACGACGCAGGTGTGTTCAAATTGACTGATGACCTGGCCCTTGTCCAGACGGTTGATTTCATCACACCAATCTCTGATGACCCGTTTGTGTTCGGGCAGGTTGCAGCTGCTAATTCGCTGAGCGATGTCTACGCCATGGGGGCCAAACCCATTACGGCCCTCAATCTCTGCTGCTTTCCCGGCTCCGGCATTCAAAATGAGGTTTTGGAAGCAATTCTTCGGGGGGGCTTAGACAAGATCGAGGAGGCGGGGGCAGCCCTGGTGGGAGGGCATACGGTAAAGGACGATGAGTTGAAATACGGTTTGTCTGTCACCGGTGTCGTTCATCCCCAGAGGTTTGTCCCCAACAGCGGCGCTCGGCCTGGTGACTCCCTGATTTTAACCAAGCCTATCGGGTCAGGGGTCATCATTGGCGGGGTTCGCGCCGGGAAGCTTCCCGAGACTGTCCTCGATCGCGTTCTCCAAGACATGGTGAAACTCAACAAGAGGGCATGCGAATCCATGCTTCGTTTTGAGCCCCATGCCTGCACAGATGTTACCGGTTTCGGACTTGCCGGGCATACCATGGAGATATGCCGGGCCAGCCGTACCTGTTTGCGCCTCGACCTTGCCCGGGTCCCCCATTATCCAGAGGCTCTGGAAATGATTCGGCGTGGGGCCACAACCCGCATGACACCGTTGAACCGGGAGCTTGTGGCCGCTCAATTAAGCGTGAGCGCGGAGGTCAATCGCGAAGAAGAAGAGCTCTGTTATGATCCTCAGACCTCTGGTGGACTCCTTATTGCTGTGTCAGCATCGCGAGCAGAACCATTATTGGAGGAATTGCGGAAAGCCGGTTATCCTCAAGCATCCATTATTGGAGAGGTACTGGATTCCAGTGAACCCCGCCTTGAATTGGTGAAGTCAAACTGAATGCTTTGACATTCCCTCCGAGAAGGATTCCATTCACAATGAAAGTGCTCCCTTTTAGAGGTTATCGCTACAATCTGACCAAAGTCGGACGACTGGACGATGTAATTTC
>JBGOTQ010000102.1:0-21280 GCA_041476565.1 Terriglobia bacterium
AGGAAGATGATGAAGCTCCCTCGCTGGAAATCCCAGATCCGGAGCATTTTAGTGACGAATTGATCCGGAAGGACACGGTTCAAAAGATCCTGGTTGGCTTGGACCCTCTTTACCGCGAGATCCTCTGGCTGCGGTTCTTCCAGGATAAATCATACGAGGAGATGGCGGCCTTCTGCCGAATCCCCATGGGCACGGTCAAAAGCCGACTTGCCCGAGCACTGGACCAGGTTGCCACGCTCTACATCCGGTTAGTGGAGATGCGCTGATGTGCCCACTAGAGATGAACTGCAGAACTGCACGACAACGATTGGTCGAGTTGTCATTACGGCCACACGCCACGGCGTTAGTTCCTGACAATCTGGCCACACACTTGAAATCCTGTGCAGCTTGCCGGGCTTATCACGCGGGTTTGGATTCGGTGGGCTCGTTGTTCACTGTCGCCGACTACTATTCACCGCTTCTGCGGCAGCGGACTTTGGCAAAGCTCCACCGAGCCTCGGAGTCCCTGGCTTTCAGTGAGACTCTTTTGTTGATTCTTGGCTCGCTGGCCAGCATCCCGCTTTCCTTCTTCCTGCCAGTTTGGTTACTTTCCCGACTCGCTCGAAACTGGCTCGGCTCTGAATCGTTAGCCTGGGGGATTTCATTTCCTGCAGTCGTTTGGATTGGGATCCTGGTGGTTATTGCCTCTTCAGTGATGTTGTGGAAAAAGGGATACATCCAACAAAAAGGGGCTGCGATTGGACTACGAGAGGAGTTTCACGGGTAAAAAATTCTCGCAGAGATAACACGACCAGGGGATCACTTAGAAGAAGAGGGGAGGAATACCATGGAAAAGACATTCGTGAAGAAGTTAGTAATTTGCTATTTGATTGTAGTGGCGACCCTCTGGGCGACACTCTTCTATTCTCATCATCATGGGCTTGGGCCGTTTGGGTCTCCCTCGGATCGGCATATCTTTCCGCTGGCCATTCTTATGTTTGCGGCAGCCTTTGTCTCCTTGATGTTCATGGTTGTGATCGCGGCAAGTCGCTTTGTCTATGTGGATGCACGGCGCCGAGGCATGAACCCGGTTCTATGGACGCTGGTGGTGATCTTCGTTCCTTATTTTGTCGGTCTGGTTGTCTACCTCGTTGTTCGAAGTCCACTTCCACTCCACTGTCAATTCTGCAATGCAATTGTGAATCAGAACATGTCATTCTGTCCGCAATGCGGAACTGTGCTCAAGAAGCAATGTGCCAACTGTCTTGTATCTTTGGAGGTTTCGGATCGGTTCTGTTCTAATTGCGGTTCGGTAGTGGCGACTTAGTTCTTTTTCTCACCACCAAGACACAAAGAGGAAGAGAGCTGTTACAGGGATAATTCTTTGTAGGCCAGTTTCAGATAGCCACTGTTGACGAACATCCGATTGATATTAAAACTATTATATTGTATGTTCGGACCCCCGGCCCAGTTAACATTAGGAATTCCCAAGTTGGGGAGCAGGTTCCCGCTGGGGTCGCGGGTCTTGGCGACAAACAACCCTCCGTCAATGCTGCCACTGCCATTGTTAGTAACAGTCATAGCTCCTTGCCCGACAACCAAGATCAACCCAACGAACGAACCGGAACCCAGCATCTGGAAATTTCCGCGAACCACTAGCACGCCGACGCCCGCGTTGCCGCCGAGATCACAATCTCCGTCGAACACATTAATCAGTGGATTCATCGGTGTTCCCCAGCAATTTGCCCCGCTGCAAGTAGTTGTGCCAGGCGGGTAAGTGGCCGAAGCATTAGAGGCAATCTGGCTGAGCATCCCCTCCAGTCCCTGCGGCGTAGTATACATCGTAGGGGACATAGGAGAGATGTTCCAGACATCCGGCGGGGGGGGCGGAGGGGGAGGGTAGGGCGGGGGGAGGGGGAGTGAGCCCAATCCCTCATAGAGACCTCCCGGCGGTAACTCCGATAAGACTGTGGTTACATCCGCTCCAGTCAAGACCCCGATCGCATGCCGGTCAACGCCACCGGCCGCATCAAATCCTATGATGGAGAAGCCCGGGGACCCGTTGAAGACCGGGTTCGGCCCGTCCAGGAACAATGCGCCGGGTAACCCCAGAAAGGCGGCACTTGCAATTTCCCGGCGAACCTTGCAGGTTGCTCCCTCAGGGGTCATCGAGAATGAGGTGATTTGGAAGACAGGGAAGCCCATCTTAGAAGGGAAGTTGACGGGGAGGTATTGAGCCCCGTCAAAGTAAATAGGAACGTTGTCGTTAGTAGAGAGGCCTCCACCATCCACGTCCTGCCCTGAGAGATGCTTGGTCTTCATGGAAATCTTGACCCACTGGTAAGGGATCGGGTTGGACGCTTGATTGGTGGGTACGTAATTGATAGTTGTGAAATTCGAGCTTGCAAATTCGTTGTCGTAATATGGGCCTGAGGAGTTTGTGGGATCGACACCGGTGTTCTGACGTAAATAGACTACCTTGGATGGAGAGTCTAGAAAAGCCAGGTTGATGGGATTGACCGCATTTCCGTTGAGACGGTAGGTAGCTTCCTCAAGCCCGGCTTCTGCAGCGTAATAAGCCGGGTATGCTGATCGACTGTTGCTATTGATGCGAGTTTCCAGGCTCGAGGTGGTGATTAACCCCAATCCGAGCAGGCTCAAAATCGCCAGGACAAAAAGGGTCATGATCAGGGCCATCCCTTGCTCGATTTGAAGTTTGTTGATCACAGGGAGTTTCTTGTTTTCCATTCGAGCTTGATTGCCACAAACTGCCTGATAACCGAACTGGGGTGACAGAGCTGAACAGTCGTCGGGCTCAAATGTCTACTCCAGGTTTCGAGGGATTACGCTGGTCTGCATAGTCAGATTTGCATATTGTCTTCGGCCCGGATCCATAATTGACGTCCGTAGGGTCAGCGAAATGTCAACCCTCTTGACACTTAATGTTGTCACCCCTGCGGAGGACCAGGCACCGCCAGTCCAGGTGTAATACGTGAAATTCAAATTAGTCACGTTTTCGGCCAGAATCTGGAAATCGGGGGAAGGAACAGAACCGTCAGCATTCTTTTTTACCTCGCTCCTCTGCAAGGTTGTTCCATTTAAATTGTATTCCACGACTTCTACGATCCCGTCGTTATCAATGTCTCCCTCGAACACCAAATCGTTACTCGTGATCGACCTGAAGCCTAAGGCAATTCGGTTGGAATTCCCGGCTGTCCACCCGGTGCCTATGTCGAATATACTCGATGGCGGGTATCCCGCCATCCGCATGTCGCGATACATCTGATCAGTGGCTTCCCGCAAGCCCTGCTGTACCGTCAGCAGGTCCTCCTGAAACTCTTTTCTACCCTGCCCCTGGTTTGAGAGGGCCAGAACCGAGCCTAGAATCACGCTCAGGACGAGCGTCGTGATCAACAGTTCAATTAAAGTAAACCCCCTGGAGTCGGGCGAAACTAGACTGTTATCACGGTCGTTGAATCGTGAGCTAGCAGTCCTAATTGGCATCTTGATCGCCATGACTACGGAGAGTTCCCCTTGTGAAATCATCACGAAAATGGAACGGAGCTGCACGCCTTTGACTCAATCTCGCTCCGCCTTGACTCCTAATGCCCGTCATCGCCTTCCTCGAAGCCGTCTCTTCCCCTACCTTTGTTTCAAGCACTTGATATTGACCGGCTTCAGAATGTTGGACATAAAGGCACGATTTGTCCCTCCCACTCGGCCGGCAGCGACCACAATCTTCCTCAAACCATTAGAGGTGCTTATGTTCCAACGGATATCATAAGTTTGATTGTTCATCCCGGACACGGTTTGGAAATAATTGGTCACAGGTGCCTGCAAATAGTCAATGTTTCCCAGGGAATCTAGCGCACATCCTCCGTCGGGCAGGGTGTTGACCGGCTGAGCCTTCAGCTGTTCCATCATCTGGACCGCTAGGGAGGTTCCGATCATATCGACCCGATTCTCGAAATTCGCCGCCACGGAATAACTGATCAAAGAGGCAATGGAGAGAAGGCCAAAAGCCAGGATCACCAGGGATATCAATGTCTCAATCAGTGTAAACCCTTGCTCCTTCTTCGATGGAGACAAGGCAAGAGTTCCGGCCTGAATGGTCATAGGTTCCATGAAATGGTCCATCATCGCCATGTAGTTCCCTTCAGAAGCCAGCTTCGAATGCGTCCTGCCGGGGTAATAGTCACGGCAGCATAGTCGCCATTAGGATCCCGAATGTAAACCACACCAGGGGCCGGCATCCGGCTTGCAGTCGGAACTTGGCTGGAACTCACCTGGACCACGATGCCACGAGGTGTAAAGGCGAGACCCCGGTTAGGCAACAGTACTGGATCGGCGCTGGTGCCCAGCACACTGCCGGTTAGCGACGGTGATGGTGAGGCGCAGTTTAGCGAGAACCCGCTCTGGGTAACCCACATTGGCGTTTCTGTCCCGCTGACGACTCCGTTCGCATCAGTATCTAAGAAGTACCAATCGCCACCCGAGGAGAATAGCAGAGAGGCTGACTTGTTATGATTGATCGCTGCGAATCGGGTATTCTGCAATTGCCCTTCTACTTCATGGGCCAGGGACGTCAACTTATAGCTGCGAGAGGCTCTAGTCAGGCTTGGGATTGTGATGGCTGCAATAACCATGGCAGCGGTCATAGCCCCCAAGAGTTCAATTAGACTAAAGCCTGATGTTCTGTTCATGGCCCGATGTTGCTTCGAAAAACGGTTGCTGAGATTCCTGATTTGCACTATTTACATCGGCAAACAGGTTTCCAAAACTATTAGAGAAACCTGTATTATACCAATTACCTCGCCATAGGCACCAGTTTTTATTCCTTTCAGGAACATAAAGGAGGACCGTGGGAAATAGTTTTCTCACAGTTCACCCTGAACTCCTGAAATTTTCCCAGAGTTGGGGAAAATTTTACCAGATATTGGCTATTATTGTCCTCGCATATTGCTACCCTTTGCTTGCCACGTCATATGGTAATATCCTCTTGTTTTGGGGGTTCCTACGAACCCCGGGTCCGAATTAATAGAACCAAAAATGGAAAATGAGGAGAAGTCAACAATGCCTAATCATGATCGCTTCGGCAACCTGAAGACCCCTCCTACCCGGAGAGAGTTCACCAAGACCCTCCTGGCTTCCTGGGTGCTTGCAGGAAATCATTCTTCTGTTCTTTTTGCCGGAAACCTTTCCAAGACTGACCAAATCTCGCAGAAAATCAGGGTGGGTGCCCATCCCTGGGTGTATGCTGCCACTCAACCCGATTACAACATTTTTCCAATTCTGGACCAGATCTTCTCCGACATGAGCTTTGCTGGAATGGATGGGATTGAACTCATGCACACAGCCTTGCGACCCTCAAGTGCGGTGGAACGAATCAGTGGGCTGTCGAAGAAATATCGGTTGCCGGTTATCGGCACTTCCTTTGATGGAGACATGTGGGACAGCCAACGGCACCAGGCCGTGCTCGAGGACGCTGAACTGGTAATTGGCCGTTTAGCTGAGCTAGGTGGAAAGACCCTCGGTACCTCGGTGGGAAAAGCACCGGTCAGGCTCAAAACTCCAGCTCAATTGGACGCTCAGGCTGAACTCCTCCGCAAGATCATTGCCGTCTGTAATGCCCGTGGTGTGGTGTTGAACCTCCACAATCACACCTACGAAGTGGAGAACGGTGAATACGACCTGAAAGGTACGCTCTCACGGATTCCCGGGGTCAAACTGGGTCCTGACCTGAACTGGCTGCTGCGTGCCGGAGTAGACCCGGTAGATTTCGTCAAGCGCTACGGAGACCGGATTGTTTTTCTCCACCTGCGGGATCAAAAGGCTGACGGAACCTGGTCGGAAGCGATGGGGGAAGGCAGCATGAACTACAGCGCCATTGGGCAGGCCCTTCGAGACATTCACTTCTCCGGGACTGCCGTCATTGAACTGGCCCACCCTGACGGATTCAAGCTCACCCGTCCTCTGCGAGAGAGCTTGAAAATCAGCCGGGAGTATGTTCGTAAGACCATGGGATTCTAGCCCCACTGGTTCGGCCAAAGAGGTCTAGAGTAATATGGGGTAGTTACCCGGAGTGGAATGCATGCTCCTGCACGCGGTCATCAAGCCTGCGCGGGGGAGGGCGGCCCACGCGCCCGCTCCAGCTTTGTGTTTCGGTCCCTCGTGCCTGAGGAGGCGAGAAAATATTTAAAGGTGGGACGCGTTGCCGCGCGTCCGCTATCGGAAACCCAACCCGGACGCGGAGCACCGCGCCCCCGTCAGATCAAGTCCATACGCGCGTATGGACTTTTTTCACATCTTCTGACCCATTACAGTCTAAAATGAACTCAACTTGACCTTGTCGCTGGCCGCTGGCTGCCTTTCCAACCCCAAGCAAATTGCTGATTGCTGAGGAGGCAAACTATGACCAAGAAAAGCTCCACCTCGAATCGTCGCAAATTCCTAAAATCATCCATCGCAAGCACTGGGGTACTGGTTCTCAAACACAACACAGTGTTCGGAACGGAGGCCAACTCTGCCCTGGAGGTCGGAATCCTTGGGTGCGGAGGCCGGGGAAACTACATTGGGGAATTTTTCGTTCAACACGCCGGGGCCAAAGTCGTGGCTTTGCAGGATCCTTTTCGCGACAGGTTAGAGGCTGCTCAGAAGGCGTTCAAGGTTGACCCCTCGCGCCTATACGCCGGCTTGGGTTCTTACAGAGACCTGATTAACTCAAAGCTGGATGCGGTGATTATCGAAAGCCCTCCCTATTATCATTCAGAACAGGCAGCAGCCTCAGTGGCCGCCAACAAACATGTGTACTTGGCGAAGCCAGTGGCCGTGGATGTCCCGGGGTGTCAGAGCATCCTGTCCAGTGCTGAAAAGGCGAAAGGTCGACTCAGTTTTCTCGTGGACTTTCAAACCCGCTCCCAGCCGGTCTTTCAGGAAGCGGCAAAACGGGTCCAGGAAGGGGCTATTGGTGTCCCGGTTTTGGGGCATGTGTTCTATCACGCGGGAAGGCTCAATCCCAAAGAGCGTCCTGGTATGTCCTTGGCGGAAGCCAGACTGCGGAATTGGGTGTTCGACAAGGTGCTCTCCGGAGACATCATCGTCGAGCAGAATGTTCATGTATTGGATGTTGCCAACTGGTATTTGCAGTCCCATCCGCTCAAGGCCACCGGCACGGGCGGACGGAAGGCCCGCGTGGATGTGGGTGACTGCTGGGATCACTTCCTGGTGGAGTACTGGTACCCGAATGGTGTGAAGGTGGATTTCAGCTCCGCTCAATTCACCAAAGGCTTCAATGACCTCTGCACCCGAGTCTATGGAACCCTTGGGACAGTCGACTCCCATTATGGTGGAGCGATCAATATCAATGGGGACAACCCGTGGAAGGGCTCGGAAAAGGATGATACCTTTCGACAAGGCGCCATTACCAACGTGAAGGCGTTTGCTGAGAGCATCCGGACTGGCAAGTTCCTGAACAATGCAGCGCCCAGCGTGGAGAGCACTCTGACCGCAATTCTGGGCAGGATAGCTGCCTACCGCGAGGGAACTGTGACTTGGGAAGAGATGATGCAGGCCAACGAAAAACTGGAAGCGCATCTGAGTCTGTAACTCCGCTCGGTAGGGACGCGCTGCTCCGCGTCCCCTTAGGGTCGGAATTAATCAAGAGGGACGCGCGGCAGCGCGTCCCTACCGCTTAGGGTTATACTCCACCAACTCTTATTCTCTGATCGGGCGCGGAGAAACGCCCCTCAGGCGTTTCATGTGCTCCAGCCGGCCCTGGACTGCTTTCCCATGGCCTTTCAAGAGACCACAAATGCCCACGGTTACTGCCAAAAGCGCAGTAACCGTGGCGACCATAACTCCCATTCTTGTACAAGACTCACGGATTCATGGGTTCTGCAACAAAGAACGAACTGGCCGTTCCTTTCTTCCCCGAGTCGGTGGTCAACTCAGCGTAGACCTTCGAGATGGCCACAATCGGTTTGGGGGTCTGCTCGATTGACCGCAGTTCTATGGGCCCGAAGGTCCCGGTGATTCCCAGGAAGGCATGGATGTCCTCGGAACTGAAGGAGCCATAAGGCGCCAGGGTCACCGTCTTCGTAGTCTGAACCTCGCCATTGGTGTTACGCATTTTGATCTCAACCTGGTTGTTGACTTCGCTTTCGTTGATGAGGGTCAGGGTCGTCTTGAACAAGCCAGTCGACGTGGAAGTCGGCAGCAGCAAATGGGTGGACTGGCTTCGACCACTCTGAATGACTGAAGAATCCTGCGTAGAATTGTCGATCGGGGTGGCAAAGGCCGTAATCGAATCGTCCACGGAGGGTTCCAGGATCAGGTACCCTTCTTTGTTCGACACGATTGAATCATCCAATAGAGTCCTGACGATGTTGCTGACCTGGTTGAGGCCGCCGCCCGGGACGGTGTAGGCTTTGGTGGCCAGAATAATGCCACTCAGATCTGCCAGGTGGACGGTCACATTCACCGAGCTGGAGGTGAGATTGCTCATGCCCAGGTTCGTTCGGAAGTTATCCGTGTCGATTACGTAAGGGACGATGAGGGCTTTAGCTGACGGATTGGCTGTAGAGCCCTGCAGGTAGGTGAATCCACCCGGCAGGGTTGCGCTCTTTCCCCCGGAACTGCAGACCACATCTACGGGTCCCACATTGGCTGCGGCAGGAGTGACGCCGTAAATGTAGGAATCACCCGACACCACGATGTTGGTAGCGGCTGCTCCGCCAATTGTGACTGTTGCTCCAGCCGAGAAGTCTTTCCCCCAAATGACGAACGGAGTTCCGCCGGTGACCGGACCGGAATTGGGAGTGAAGGTGGTGATCCTGGGCTCATTCTGCCCGCCGCCTCCCCCCCCGCTCCCTGGACCGTTAATGCTCTCTTCCTTTGTATAGATAAAGTCACCAGTGTTGGTTCCGTTGTTGTTTGCGGCGTTACCAGCAACGCTGAAAAAGACTTCTCCCACATTCGTGTCTGGGGCCTTCCAGGTGAAATTGAAGTCCACCGGACCATTTGCCGTCCCGGCACGGGTGCCGACGGACGTATGCTCGATGAACTGAACTCCACCGTCCGTAATAATTTGAGTAAATCCGTCAGGTCCGATTTGCAGGGTCCCGGTTTGCGTTCCATCATCTTTACGGGTGGCCAGTTCAAAGCCCCAACGGCTCTGCCCGGTTTGCTGCAGGGTGACTTTAACGTTGTAAGTTTGTCCAGGAACGTAGGTTTCCGGGACTCCCGTCAAGTCCAGCTTACCAGTCCCGGAATTGGCTGTTCCGCCATGACACTGGGTACAACTGTTTTCACCAAATCGGGTCGAACCCGTCTTCCGGGGAAGAGGCCCTCCCGAGAAAGCCAGCATTATTGGAACAACGGCAAAAATAAAACCACTACAAATCACGCTGAGTCGAACCAAACTTTTTTGATGTTTCATTGATCCTTTCCTTTTCAATTGAGAGCGATCGTCAAGATCAGCAGATTGCAGGGTATTGTGGTGCTGCCTGCTCAGCAGACTTCAAGTATTCAGTCTTCGAACCGAGACTAACATGAGCCATATTCTCGGGAGTGCTGCCACTCGGCTAACAGTCTGGAACGCTTCGCGAAGGGTTTGGAATCGAGGTTGAGTGCAATCATTTCGAAGAGGGGTGGCATCGGCACCGAGGCGCCAGGTGATCCTTCTGCCATTTGCTGAAGATTTCCGGTGTGGAAAACTATGGAAGAGAGAAATTGACTATCCTTCATCGGCGGCCTTAGACTCATACACTCAATGAGCCCCCGTCACTCCTGTTGTTTGATTGACAGTCCTGTGAGGGAGACCTTTCGGCCGATTTATGTTTTGGTTGAGAGAACTAATCCAATAAAGAATTTGGGAGGAAGGCGAAATCGATGAACGGACGACTCTTTCCCCACTCGAACCGGATAATCCGCGAGGGCAAAAATTATCCCTTGGGAGCCAGCTTGACGCCTGAGGGAGTGAACTTTGCGTTGTATTCCCAGTTTGCACGGCAGGTTTTCCTGCTGCTCTTCGATTCCCCCGACGGTGCCCCCACCGACGTTATTGAACTCAAGGAGCGGACCAAATTTATCTGGCATGGCTTGGTCCAGGGGATCAAGGCTGGACAGTTGTACGCCTACAAGGTCTCGGGCGATTACAATCCTGCCAGTGGATTGCGTTTCAACGAAAACAAGCTACTCCTGGATCCTTATGCCAAGGCGCTCACCGGAAAATGCCGCAATGTGGACAACCTGCTTCTGGCCTATGATCCTCTTTCTCCATCGAAAGAGTTAGTTCCGGACACGCGAGATAACACCTGGGTCATGCCCAAGTGCATTGTGGTTGATGACTGGTTCGACTGGCGGGAAGAGGAGTTTGTCAATCTCCCGTTAGAAGAATTGATCATTTACGAAGTCCATGTTAAAGGGTTCACGGCCCATCCTTCCTCGGGTGTCAGTCAACCAGGGACATACTTAGGCTTTATCGAAAAGATCCCTTACCTGAAAGACCTCGGCATCAATGCCGTTGAGTTCCTACCAGTCCATGAGTTTTACGTCGACGATTTCCTGCTCAACCGGGGATTGACCAATTACTGGGGGTACAACACCATTGGCTTTTTTGCTCCCGAATCGTCTTACTGCACCCGCCGTCTTCCGGGTTGTCAGGTCAACGAATTCAAGACTCTGGTTCGCGAACTTCACCGCGCCGGCATTGCAGTCATTCTGGATGTTGTCTACAACCACACGGGCGAAGGCAACGAGCTCGGCCCCACCCTGAACTTAAAAGGGATTGATAATCTCAGTTACTATACGTTGACTGGTCCACCTGGAGAAGACGCCCGCTATTACATGAACTTCACCGGGTGCGGGAACAGCGTCGATCTGGCGAAACCTCCTGCTCTCCGCCTGGTGATGGATTCATTGCGGTACTGGGCGGAAGTGATGCACGTCGATGGATTCCGCTTCGACCTGGCGTCGGTGCTGGGCCGCAGCGGAGACGAGATGAGATTTCGTCGATCCTCTTCCTTTTTTGACGCCGTTTCACAAGACCCGGTGCTCAATCAGGCCGTCCTGATAGCCGAGCCCTGGGATTTGGGAACCTATGAAGTGGGAAACTTTCCTGTAGATTGGTCGGAATGGAACGGGCGCTTTCGGGACACGGTTCGAAAGTTTGGCAAAGGGGATCGCGGGCAGATTGCGGATATCGGATGGCGACTGGCAGGTTCTGCAGATTTGTACGGAGAGGATGGGCGTTCCGCCTACAACAGCATCAACTTTGTTACCTGCCATGACGGATTCACACTGAACGACCTGGTTTCCTACGATTTCAAGCAAAATGAGTCTAATGGGGAGAACAACCAGGATGGGGCGAATGAGAATAATTCCTGGAATTGCGGGGTCGAAGGCCCTTCTTCGGATCCTGGAGTGATCCAGCTTAGAAAACAGTTGATCAAAAACTTCGCTTGTTACCTCCTCTTCGCATGCGGCACACCCATGATGTTGGGAGGCGATGAATTCATGAGGACACAGCGAGGGAATAATAATGCCTATTGTCAGGACAATGAAATCAGCTGGTTCAACTGGAGCGATCTTGAGAAGAACGCAGACGTTTTGGAATTTTTCAAAAAGACAATCCAGTTCACCAAGGAGTATTCGGTTTTGCAGAGGCGGCGCTTCCCCCTGGGGGTGGACTTGAATGCCAACGGCATTCCGGACCTGGAGTGGTTTGGGTTCAATCTGGACACTCCGGACTGGCACGATCCGGAACTCAGGACACTCTGCTACCAACTGGACGGGAGCGAGGTGGCATCGGACAAAGGGGATTACCTGCTATTCCTGATCTACAATGCAGACTTCCAGGTGCATTCCGTCATGCTGCCGAAGCCTCCCAAACCGATCCGATGGTTTCGTGTGGTTGATACCAGCCTTCCCGGCGGCGAGGATTTCCTCGAAAGCGGCCGCGAAATTCTCATTGATCCGCCGGATTACTACCTGGCTAGTCCCAGAAGCACTGTCGTTCTCATGTGTAAATGAAGTTTCTCTTTGCAGATGAATTCTCACGACTGGATCGTGACTGTTCCAGCCAATCCTCAACCTGGTGAGGTTTACGTTCCAATGAATAGACGACGTTTGCTTTTTGGTTGTGTGGTGGTCCTGCTGCTGTCGGCCTTTGATGCTCTTGCCCAGGCCGGGGAGCCACGATCGGTCACTCTGCCGAAACCTCAAACGGATCGGGGTATGCCCGTGATGAAAGCTCTGAAGCTGCGTCGATCCACACGGGAATTCAGCAAAGAAAAGTTGCCGGATCAGGTGCTCTCCAATTTGCTCTGGGCTGCCTTTGGGATTAACCGGCCAGAAACGGAAGGGCGAACGGCCCCTTCGGCTCATAACGGGCAGGAGATCGATGTCTACGTGATTGTCGAAGGAGGGTTGTTTCGTTATGAGGCAAAGGGCCATCTTCTCCAATTGGTCAAAGCTGAAGATCTTCGTACCCAGGCTGGCACTCAGACGTTTGTCAAGGATGCTCCAGTCAACCTCATCTACGTAGCCGATATGAGCAAGATGGGGCAAGACAAGCAGGATGAAAAAGAGATCTACGCTGCCGCTGATACGGGTTTCATCGCAGAAAATGTGTATTTGTATTGTGCATCAGAGGGACTTGCCACAGTGGTACGTGCCTCAGTAGACAAACCGGTATTGTCCAAGGCCATGCAGTTACGCCCTGAGCAGAACATCGTTCTTGCACAGAGCGTGGGCTACCCAAAGAAATAAGATAGCTCTCCTGACCTTGGTGGTTCCCCTGACATTTTTCAGTTCACCACCGCAGATGAAAATGGCCATGGCCTTTCAGGCCATTTTCATAAAAGTGATGCATGACCTTTTCAAGTTCACCACCACCGATGAGAATTCTGGAGGGCCGAGCTCTGCGAGGCCATTTACCTCCTGCCCATTCGCCGGCCTCACGGAGTTCGGTCCTCCCAAACTCGCATTTTCATAACGCTCGACTACGTCTGGTCTCTACTTGTGGCGCAATGGATTGCAGCGGGAAGTACGTTATAGTTTAGTGTATGAGAACCAATACTGAGAAATCGATTGACATCCTCTTCGCAGGGATGGCCGTTGTATTGCTGGGAATTGCTCTTGTCATACCACTACTCGCCCGGGAGAAACCTATGAATCAAGTCCAGTCTCAACCCATGCTCCCCCCTGCCGGCAAGGAGATCGCTACTTTGGCCGGTGGCTGTTTCTGGTGTTTAGAAGCAGTCTTCGACGAATTGAAAGGCGTGGAACAGGTGGTGTCTGGCTATTCGGGAGGCAAACGCCCCAACCCTACCTATGAGCAGGTTTGCTCCGGTGCCACCGGCCATGCTGAGGTGGTTCAGATTACTTTCGATCCTCAGCTGATCTCCTTCAAAGAGCTTCTGCAGGTGTTTTTCACTATCCACGACCCGACAACATTGAACTGCCAGGGCGCCGACATCGGAACCCAATATCGTTCCGCGATTTTCTACCGCACACCTGAACAAAAGGTGATTGCCGAACAGGTGATTACCGAACTGACGGCTGCTCATCTCTGGCACTCCCCCATTGTGACAGAGGTCACGCCTTTTCAGGCTTTTTACCAGGCGGAGAACTATCACCAGCAATATTACGAGAACAATCCCAACCAGCTCTACTGCAGGGCAGTGATCGCTCCTAAAGTGGTGAAGTTCCGAAAAGAGTACTTGGCAAAACTGAAGAAATAAGACCGAGACCCCGTTTTGAGGCGACCACAACATCTGATCGTAGCCAGGGATCAAACCTCATCCATACGCGACGGCCACCTTCAAAACCGCATTTTCATAAAAGGGCCCCAAGCCCACGAAGTGGGCGAAGGAGAGTAGTCCAGGGCTATTTTCTTATGGCCCTTCAGGCCATTTTCATGAAAGTACGCCATGACCTTTTCAAGTTCACCACCGCCGATGAAAATGGCAGGGGTAGCCACGATGAATTCGTACTCTGAATTCATCGTGGGCTTCTCATATGAGGTCAAAAGCCCACGACAAACCAAAAGCGGTTTGTCGTGGCTACCAAAACTCGCATTTTGATGAAAGGTTGACAGCGGCCAGAGTCGTCCGCGGAAGGTTATCTTAAGGAGCTTATGGAGCTGGGTTCGCAGGGGGCATCGGCATGACAAAGAAGGTCATCTGACGTGTCGTTCTAAAGCATGACACTGCGAACAGCAGCTGCAAGGGTCGCAGAAGCAGCGGACTGATATTGAGCCGTGACCCGTCAGGCGGGATAGCAGGGAGCGGTCTCCTCGCCCTGTTGTGAAGCGGGCATTAACCCTTCAATTGCCTTGAACAGCTCTCCCGGTTGGATCGGCTTGGAAACATAGTTGTCCATGCCAACGGCCAGGCACCGTTCCCGATCTCCTTTCATGGCGTGGGCGGTCATGGCGATGATAGGGAGATGGGATCCGGTAGCCTTTTCTTTCTCCCGGATGGCTGTCGTAGCTTCGAATCCATCCATCTCCGGCATCTGCACATCCACCAGCATGAGATCGAATGTTTGCTTTTCCAGGGCTTCCAGAGCCTCGCGGCCGTTGTTGACTACGACCGCTGTATGGCCTCTCTTTTCAATGAGCCGGGCGGCCAGCCGCTGGTTCACCAGGTTGTCTTCCGCCAGCAGAATATGCAGGTTTCGGCGCTCTTCGCGCAAGGAATGGCGAGTGACCAACCGCTGCTGATCCGCCTGCTGAACCTTGGTCCCGACGATACTTAAGATGGCATCGAGCAACTGTGACGGGCCGACGGGCTTGGTCAGGTAAGCCGCGATCCCGAGTTGCCGACAGCGAACTGCATCACCTCTCTCGCCAGCCGAGGTCAGCATCATGATCGTCGTCTTGCTCAAATCCGCTTGCTGGCGGATCCGTTCCACCAGGGTCCAGCCGTCCATCCCGGGCATATGCACGTCGGTCAAAAGCAGGGCGAACGAGCCTGTTAACCGATCGGCTTCCCAAAACAACGTGAGGGCCTCCGCACCACTAGCCGCCAATACTGGCTTCATTCCCCAACGCTCCAGCATCTCTCCAATGATGCGCCGGTTGGTCTTATTGTCATCGACGACAAGCACAGGTAAGCCGGTTAACTGGGCTCGTTCAATAGACGCAGCTGAGGCAGCGGCTTCGGCAACACCGACCAGGGCCGTGAAATGGAACTGACTGCCCGCCCCCAGCCGGCTTTCTACCCAGATCCGGCCGCCCATCATTTCGACCAGCCGCGAAGAAATAGTCAGTCCCAGCCCGGTGCCTCCGAACTTCCGCACTGTTGAGCCGTCCGCCTGAGAGAATGCCTCGAAGATGACATTGTGCTTTTCCTGTTCAATCCCGATGCCGGTGTCCCGAACTACGAAATGCAGCCGGGCCTGGTCCGGTGTCCCGGAGTCCATTGTGACATTAAGACCGACTTCACCTCGTTCCGTGAACTTGATCGCGTTACCAATGAGATTCATGATGACTTGCCGTAATCGAGTCGGGTCTGCGACGATCTCTTCGGGCACCTCCGGGCGGACATCGCAAGTGAGTTCCAAGCCTTTCTGGTGGGCTCGCAAGGCGAGAGGCATCATACTTTGGGCCAGGCTGTCGCGCAGATTGAAGGGGATTGGATCAAGATCGAGCTTGCCGGCTTCGATCTTTGAGAAATCCAGAATGTCGTTAATGACGGTGAGCAACGTGTCAGCGGAGGTCTTAACCATCCCCAGGTATTCACGCTGCTCGGGCGATAATTCCGTGTCCAGCGCCAGTTCGGCCATACCTAGGACGCCATTCATGGGTGTGCGAATCTCGTGACTCATGTTGGCCAGGAATTCACTTTTGGCGCGGCTGACAGCTTCGGCAGCTTCTTTCGCCTTCTGTAGCTCCACTTCCGCTCTTTTCCGGACGACAAACTGGGCGATCATTTCCGCCGCGGATGCCGTGGCCTTGAAGGTATTTTCGGTGAATGGCTTGCGAGAGAACGCGGCAACCACGCCCACAACCCGATCCTCCACGATGAGGGGGTGCCCAGCAAAAGCGACCATCTTTTCGCGCCTGGCCCATTCCTTGTTGGAGAGCATATCGTCATTAGGGACGTCATTTGTGAAGTGCGGCGTGCGTTCTTGGGCGATCCGGCCGATCTTGAACGAACCCAGCGGTACACGAGCGTGTTCCCCATCGAGGTGAGTGTAAATGCCCGCACTGGCCTCAAGCTCTAGCACGCTGGTCGACTCATTGAGCGTCCAAACCCGGGCGAAGGCCGCGTCAACGTGGCGGACGAAAGCATTTGCACAGAGATCCAAGCCTCCTCGTAAAGTCCCGCTTCGGCTGAGTGCAGCGCCGATCTCAGCAGCAAACGACGCCAGACGCGCCTGTTCGGCCAGTTCCTCCTCTGCCCGCTTGCGTTCGGTGATATTCCGGTCTATCCCTACGAAGGCTGTGACATTTCCCTGACCGTCTCGCAAGGGAACCAAGGTCGTAAGAACCCATTCGGTCTTTCCGGTAGGATCATAAACAGCCTCCTCAAGGTTGGTGTGAGGGTGACCTGAACGGAGAACCGCCTGATCGCTTTCATCGCAGGCCCGCGCCACTTCTTCCGGATAGAAATCGAAAACCGTCTTACCTATCAGCTCCTCAGGTGAAGCGACCCCCAAGAGCTCAGCGAGGCTTTTGTTAGCGATTAGGAACCGCCTCTGAGTATCTTTCACATAGATAAAGTCCGGCAAATGGTCGATCAAGGTACGAAGCAGGTTGCGCTCCCCAGCGAGTGCCTCCTCCGCCCCCCTGCGCTCCGTGACATCACGGAACCCCCACACTCGCCCCACACTCTTGCCCTTGACAAGTTGGGGTTCCGAGTGCCGCTCGAAGACCCGCCCATCTTTGAACTCAATCACGTCATCTGTCTGGGCGTCGTGATTTATGTACGTTTGTCGGACTCTGGTAAGAAACCCCTCGGGATCCTTCAACTGCGCCAAGACAAAATCCAGCGCTTTGCTGTCGTCACGCGCCTTCAGAACTGGTTCGGGAATACTCCACATCTCTGCGAACTTCTGATTATAGCTTGCGATCTTTCCTTCAGAGTTGACCACCAGGATTCCGTCGGCTGTCGACTCCAGTGCGGCGCGGATTGTCTCCGTTCGTTCATCGACCCGCCTCTTTAAGACAGCCACCCATAACGTACCCAGGAGGACAATTCCGGTAAGGACTCCCAGGAGCACGAGAATTCGGATATTCGTCCACCACGAGGGCCGATCGAGTATGACAATGTCTTCAGCGGAATGGAGCAAGACCCGAAATGCTGTCGGCGTTCGATACTCATCCGTTTCGACCGACCATACTCCGATTATCTCCAGCCGACTACCTTCCGGAATGGATCGCACCTTATCATCTACGGCGTTTTTGTCGAGGCGTGCCGTAAATGTGAAATTTTCCTTCTGCAATGTCAGGACGAGATATTCCCCCCGGATCGAGTGGTCGATCAGCCGTCCCTGGATTTTGACGAGTTCGGCGTCCTGGTCACCGCTTAGAGCAGCGGCGTGAGTCAAGTCGACGGGTGCAGGCAACCTGCCGCGGCCGATCTTCCTGTACTCACCCTCCTCCAGCACGGGCTGATACTGGCCGGCTGCAGGGAAGCCGACCGCATCTACGCGGTCCCCAGGCTCAACCGCCAGGCTTTGAGTACTCTGAACGACAACTCCGCCCGAGGCGTCTTGGACGAAAAGGAATTGCCCTGGCTGTTGAAGAGTCACAACACCTTGCACCCGGATCCGGTGACCCAAGGCCTTCTCGGGAGTGAATTGCATCAAGCTGTTGGTAGGAAGAACCGGCAGGGCATAGGGGTCAGGACGTGCAGGTTCTTCGACATGGACCTGATCCACACCTGGAACAAAAAGCTGGATCCCGACCAACTGCCTCTTGTCATTGAACACGGTACCGCAGGCGCCGCGAATCGTTACTGTGGAATCGATTAAGAACGCATAGCTGTCTTTGGGTTTGAATTCCGTGATATTTGCCCGGAACTTATTGTTGCCTGCCGCGATTCCTAAAATAAGGAATTCAGGTGAAGTTTGCACTGAAACGGAGCGTACAACACCTTTTACCTCAACCCACTGGCTGTCTCGCTCACCTGTGAGCAAATCTTCCAGGGGAAAGCGAGTGACAGCAGGAAGTGGCGCCTGGCCCACAAGGCGGAATCGAGGCTTATCAACCTCAGGAGCAAAGCTACCCGGGCCGGTTACGCCATGGATCTCCACGAGGTTGCCGGGTCGGAGCTTGTTGGGCACATCGGTTGTGTCCACATAGATGCCCGCGGTGGAGTCTTGAAGAAAAGTCGTGCCCCATTCAGGGATATTATAGGTGATGACTCCGCGCAATCTGACGGGATAACCCAACCGAGCTTGATCGGCTGTGAGTTTGCGAATTTGAGCAACCTGAGTGAGAACCGGCAGGGTCCCCTGAGACTTCGCTAGGAAAGCACTGGGCATCATCACCAGCACAAACATGCCGAGCAAGATAGTTGTCACCACCTTAGGGCACAGGCACGGAGATCGCCCACACACCAAAGAGAGCCCGATCCTTATCGGCAACCACATCTTCGGGTAGGCACAAACGTCAACAAGTATTGCCTTGACCCGTCCTGGCTTAGTCAAGAGTATTCTCCCAACTGTAGGCGCCTCGCATTTAGCCAGTGCCTCCTTCTCTGCCGTCACTCCTCCAAACGACAGGAGAGTTTAGAGTCTGGCTGTGCTTTTGATGGAGACTGTCATCGGATAAAGGTTCGGGTGAGGAACAACCGAACATCCTGCGCATGAGCGATGACAGGTCCAGTTACCCTCGCGTCGAGGTGGGCGCAATAGCACTTATCGGCAGTTTTGATTTGATCGTTTAAGTACGTTCTCCAGGTCGAAAGAACTAAGTTTGAGGACGATGCTGCCATCTGGCCGGCAGGTATTGCAGAATTACTCATTTTTTCTGGGCACCCAACTCGAATGCCAGCGGTGGATGAGGTGTAGTATGATAGCCGTCACAAGCTAGATGGACTGCGGTGCAAGTTACCAGGTCTCGCGAGTTTTCTGTCGACAGATCCAGGTGAGTATCGTAGAGCCCTGCAGATGACACCCATCTCGACTTTGCTGAGCGCTCTTAATGAACGCAACGTAAACCAGGAGAGAATTGCGATGCTGAAAACAATGAAAATACTCGTGCTGGTATTGGCACCACTGTTGGCACATTTGAGCGCGGAACCGATCAAACTCCACAAGGACAACCCCCACTACTTCCAATTCAATGGCCAGCCAGCCATCCTGATTACCTCGGCTGAGCATTACGGCGCCGTGGTCAATAAAGACTTCGACTACGTGGTCTATCTCGACGCACTGAAAACATACGGACTGAATTACACGCGCATTTACCCGGGAGTCCTGTTCGAGCCGATGGGCAAGTTTATTGAAGGCAACACGCTGGGTCCCAAACCGGCAAGCTTGACCGTGCCCTGGGCACGAAGTCATGTGCCGGGCTATCTGGTTTGCGGCAACAAGTTTGATCTGGATCAATGGGATTCCGAGTATTTCAATCGCCTGAAGGATTTTATTGCCCAGGCCGGGAAACGAGACATTGTGGTGGAAATTTGTTTCTTCAATTCCCAATATTCAGACACCTGGCCTCTTTCTCCCCTGTATTTCGAAAATAATGTGCAAGGTGTCGGCAAATGCGATTACCGGGATGCCCAAACCATGAAGCACACGGATCTGGTGGGCAGGATGGATGACTACGTTCGCAAAATCACCCAGGAAGTGAATGGCTTCGACAACGTCATTCTCGAGATTTGTGATGAGCCGTCACTGTTCATTCCGCATGCGGAGGCAGGTCCATGGGTGAGCCATTTTGTGGGGGTGATAAGGAAAGCTGAAAGCGGCCTGCCCAAACAGCACCTGATTGCCCAGGAGGTGGAGGAACCTATTGGAGGACCCATCGATCTCTCGGCCAACCCGGATGTCTCGATTATTGTCGGGCAGTATGTCTGGGAGGGCGGTTCGGAGCAGATGGGGGGAATGAAAGCGCTCGACTTCGAATATGATCACAACAAGGCCATTGAACTTAACGAAACGGCTTATTACCCGGCCTGGTACAAAGGCGATCAGGTTGGGGCTTCGCGGGTGGAGGCGTGGGAATTCATGGTGGGAGGCGGAGCCAGTTTTAATCACTTAAACGGACGATACACTGCCCAGGATCCGGCTGGAAAGACGCCAGACAACGCCCAAGTCCTGACCGCCCTGCGGAATCTGAAGAACTTCGTCTACAGCTTCGACTTTCTCAAAATGCATCCGGATAAGACCTTCATTGCCAGCGAAGTTCCGCAGGGAGCTTACCGCCGGAGCATGAGTCAACCCGGCCAACAGTATGCTTTATATCAACACCACAGCAAACTTGAAGAACGAAACCACTACTATGTTGTGACGCCCGGAAGTTACAGTGAGACCCTCATTCTTAACCTGCCTGCAGGTACATACAAGGCGGAGTGGATCGATCCTGCCTCAGGTTCGATCGTCCAAGCAGATACCTTCACCCATAAAGGGTCTACCAGGACATTCGCTACCCCACCCTACTCAGTGGACATTGCGCTCCGAGTCAGGCGCATTTAGGAAATGGCAAAAAAGAATACCCCGACAAAATTAGCTAGAAGCGGAGACTACTGGCGCGAAAACCGTGTCGAGCCATCTGGACATGCGGGATGATGTAATGGGTGGCACAGTTAAGGCACTTCGGGGTTCATGGAAGACAAGATGCCCCCCATGTTTCATTCCGCTTCCTTAAGCCATGGAGTCTTTGGTAAGATGCCTGCATCATACTGGAAAATGAATCGCTGGCGGAGCTAAATGAATTCCGGTTGTGAAATGCCGGCATCAGGCCTCTGTTATAAGGGCGAATGCTCTCGAACCTTAGCCGGTGAAACGCCGGGGCCAAGCGGCTGACCCAGCCGCCCCGCAAGTATTACCTCTTACCGGTTTTAAAAAGTGGCGGCCTTTTATCTGAAGGCAGTGAGCGACAGGCTGTGAAAATCCGCGGACTTGAGACCAAATGGAAGATCTGTGCTCTTCTCTTCCTGGCAACCACGCTCAATTATCTGGACCGACAGACCCTGAGTATCCTGGCGCCGATCCTGCGCCATGATATGCATCTCGATAACGAAGCACTGGGCTGGTTGTTCGCTGTCTTTTATTACGCTTACACGTTATGTCATTTCGCAGTGGGTCCGCTTCTCGATCGCTTGCACCTACGCTGGGCGTTTGG
>JBGOTQ010000103.1:0-21276 GCA_041476565.1 Terriglobia bacterium
TCGCAGGAAATGAAAAACCACTACCATCCGTGTAAAGCAGGTGAGAGACACAAGAATCGCTGGAAGAAACGTGATCAGTGTCATGAAGAGCAGAATCTGAACAGGAATGCTCAGGTTCTGTTTTCCATTGGGCCCTTCCAGGTTGATGTTAATGCTTCCAGGAATCCCGGTTCCAGATTGGGCCGCACCTAGGGGTGCGGCGAGTGTCAAGAAGATGAGTCCCAATACGACTGCTCTTTTCACGATTAGCAACCTATCGAGCTTGAAGATTTCTTCGGATTTCCGCCAGTCGAGAAATCACCCCAGAAGGACTATCGTTACTTGGGGTACTGCTTTCTTCCGCCTTCTGATCCAGGATCTCGCCAAAACTGAGGTCGCCAGCAGAGGCCTCGTGCCCTGGCAGCCCACATCGATTCTGCTTCAGGTTGCCCCGCCAGTTTTTGAAGCTATGCAGGGACCGTTTGAACCCCGGAATATCGCTTTCTTGGTTCCCGCTCTCAAATTCCAACTCCCCTCCACTTTGACTGGGAGCCTGATCTACATCACCTACTGGAAACTGGATTTTCTCCAAGACTGAGATGGAGTTTGGAGTACAGCCAAGAAGGAGGCGATCAGAGCCAACTCTGACCAGGGTCAGACTTTTCTTATCGCCCAGCGAGACTGTCTCCACGATCTGGACAAGTCGTATCTTTCCGGTTATCCCAAAGTAACACGGCAAGTACCGCCTCAAGAGGAAGGCTATCGCGAAGATGATTGACAAAACCAAAAGCAGGGAACCGACGGCCTTCATGCCCCCTCCGAACATACCTCGTTCGTCCCTTTGCGCCGTTTCAACCGATTGCGCCATAAATGGAAGCGGACTCCACGCGCCTGATAACGATGAGGAAAGATCGACGCCTGGCTGATTAGCATGCCGCAACGTAATGGTGCTTGCCTGCATTTGACAGGGCAACTCCAAAATCAGTACCGCTAAGCTCATCACTCCTCCCAGACGAATTGTTTTCAGGCGTTGGCAGCATGCCCTCCAAACTGAACTCAAGAAGGGAACCTGCCCCTTGAGCAACGATTTAGGTAGTGCCTCAGGAGGAATGGTCGGCGAGTTCATTGATTTTAATCCCCACCTTGTCCTCAATGATTACGACTTCCCCTCGGCCCAGGAGGATACTGTTGACAAAAATGTTGAGGTTGTCTCCTGCCGGCTTATCCAATTCGACCACCGAGTGGTAACCGAGTTCGAGCAAATCAGAGAGCTTCAGTGTGCTCCGTCCTAATTCGATGGAGATTTTGAGAGCAACTGTGCTGAAGGGCCGCAGCAAGGACAGGGCCCCAGCAAGCTCATTAAGGCTTTCCCCTTCGGCCGATACCGGTGACGGCCGTTCTTGATCATGTTCTTTCTCTTCTGGGGCCATTGAGGTTCCTTTATAGTTGCACCACAAATTCGGTGAAGAACACGTCACTTGCCGGCTTGTCTGGCAGGAATTCGTTGAGCTTCTCGATGATTTCCTTCTTCAGTTTCTGCTTTCCCTCATTGGTGATAACGTCATCTGCCACTTTAGTCGTGAGGATGCCCAGGATGGCATCGCGCATTTTAGGAACGTGAATCCCCGCAGTGTTAATCTTCTCGGCTACCTCTTTGCTTGGGACCAGAATTTGAATGGTAGTCTTCAAATAACGACTGGTGTCCTTGTCGGCGAGGTTGACCAGAAATGGCTCCAGGGTGAGAGTGGCGCCCTCCACGGCTCCGGTTTTTCCGTCCGGTTTACTCGAATCTTTTTTTGAATGCTCAGAATCCTGTCCTTGGGGGGCTCCAGAACTCACGGCCGATTGTGAGGCGGCATTAGCTTTGTGTAACCTGAAGTAATTCCATCCCAAGAAGGCCATTCCACCGGCCAGCAGAACCACTAGCCCCAGCAGGATCCCACTCAGCTTTGATTTCTTCGCCTTGGGGGCCTCGGCAGCCGGTGCGGTTTTGTTCCCCTTTGGGTCCTCTTTTGCCATACTAGTTCCCCTTCACACGAGTAGGTTTCAGACTTCATAGCGTCATTGAGCAATGACGGTACCAGACCAAGGCTTTTCTCAAAGCCCCCTAAGCATCTGGGTTTTAGGAGGTTGACGCAATGACGAGGTAGACCAGCCGGTGAACTCTGTGTCAATAGAGTCGACAATTGACAAGAGTTTGACAGAAGATCAACGGACTTTTTTAGATGAAAATGAACCACGGTCGTGGTTCGAGAAGAGGTGCAGATTTCTGCAGGAGCTGCTAAGGGGGCAGCTCCTGCTTATAAGGATGAGTAGCTAGCCGAGCGCTTATCGAACCAGGTTGATCGCCTCCTGCAACACTTGGTCCGTAGTACTGATGACTCTCGAATTTGCCTGATAACCGCGCTGGGAAATAATCATGTTGATAAACTCGGAAGCGATATCGACGTTGGAGAGTTCAAGCGAGCTGGCAGCTATCTTGCCCCGTCCCCCATCCGCGGCCGCACCAAGACTGGGTTCCCCTGAAGACGTCGAAGCGCTGTAGTTATTGCTCCCCATTTTCAGCAAGCCGTTCGGGTTGTTGAAAGTCGCCAGGGCAATTCGAGCCAGCTCTGCCGTCTGGCCGTTGCTGAAAATGCCGATGACCGTCCCGTCTTCGGAAACCGTAAACGAAGAGAGACTTCCAGCCGCGAAGCCATTCTGAGTGCTAGAGGAGGTCGCTGAGGGTGCAGCATAGCTAGTGATCATCGAGTCGTAGCTGGCCCCGTCGGCCTTGGCCACGTCCCAGTCAAATGACAGGACTGCCGCCCCATTGGCGAATGTCGGCGTGGTAATATGAATGGGAACGACCGCAGGATCAAGCATTGGCGGAGGCGTGCCATTCAGCACCGGGTTGCCATCCACCGTCGTGATTTTTCCTGTGGCGTCAAATGTCATTGTTCCTGCTGGAGCGGTCGGTGCAGCGCCAGCAGCTCCAATTAGGCTGTATGCAGTCCCAGCCGTTCCGCCGGTGACCTCTCCCCCGTCAATTGTCACATCATATGACCATTCGCCAGGGTTGGCGCCTTTAGTGTAGACGAAACTAAGTTGATGACTGGAGCCGAGAGAATCAACAACTCTTAAGGCGCTGCTGGATACAGTACCTGTAGTGGCATTGGCGTCTAGATTGGAGATTAACTGCACATTGGTGGTTGCCGTGGGCGGAAACAACGTGCCGGGGGGAATGTTGATGGAGCTTAAGGTTCCGTCAGCAATGATCTTGTTGGTGACGGGGTCTTTCTGCGTATACCCCTGGACAAACAAACCATCGGCAGTCACGAGGTCCCCTTTCGCATCCACGTTGAAGTTGCCGGCTCGCGTGTAGTTATTACCTCCCTGGCCTGAACTGACTACAAAAAAACCTGCTCCCTGGATGGCCAGGTTGCTACTAATGCCTGTTGCTTGCAGGCTCCCTTGAGTGAGGTTCATCATCGTGCCCGCCGCTGAGGTTCCCAGCCCAACCTGCATGGGATTGGTAGTATCACTCCCTCCACTCAAGGTCTGGCTTAACAGGTCTTGGAAGGTCGCTGAACTAGCCTTGTAACCCACTGTGTTGGAGTTGGAAAGATTGTTTCCGATCAGGCTTAGCTGCAAGGCGTTTGCGTTCAACCCCGATAACCCTGCGTACATTGAAGTAAGTCCCATGGTCATTCTCCCTTTCTCAAGTGATATTTGCCTAGACGTTCTGTTGAGAAGTCTGGTTGCTTGCAGCCTGACCTGCCAAGCTCTGCTTCAGAAGACTCTCGATAGATGTCAGTTTCTCAAGCGAACTAAAGGTTGCCAGCTGTGCGATGAATTCAGAGCCCTGGACGGGCTGGAGCGGGTCTTGATTCTGCAGCTCCGTAATCAACATATTAAAGAATTGGTTTTCCCCCAGCTTATTCTTAGGGTTTGCAAGTGGGTCGGTGCTCTGCGAAACCGACGAAGAAGCATCATAATTCGAAGACGTTCCGGAAATGCCTGTCAGCGGGTCCATGTGATCTCTCCCAGTCAATCAGAATTTCACGATTCTATAAGCACAGAACGTGCCAAAGCTCAAAGCCCCCTGACAAAATCCGATTGTTCGAAATCCCTTGTCCCACAGGCAGTTTCAGACTCCTTGGAATCAGACGTATCTCATCTCGACTCTGCTCTCGCAGTGATGGAAATTTCTGCCTGGGCAATATTGTCATCATGCAATTAGGTGAATTGATTGGTTGGGTTGGAAAACACGCTCTGTCAGGCCTTCAGACTCTTCAATGTCAGGTTCAACCGGTGTATTGGGATTCAACCAAGGTGCCCGAGAGTTCTGTTCTGACTCTAGATTGTGGTGGTGACTGGAATGGCTGTAGTCGTACCCTGAGAAACTAAGTTCGTTGCCCTGCACAACCGTGATTTTCGAAACCGAAAGACCTTGTTCCTGCAGTGAATGCTGCAGATTCGGAATGTGAGACTCCAGGAGAGATTTCACGGCTGGTGATTCCGCGGTGATCGTGGCGACCAGCGAGTCATCAAGCATGGTAGCATGCACACTGAGCCGACCTAGAAATTCGGGCTTGAGTGAAATTGTCAGTTCACTGTTCTTGCTGGCGCTCACCAGGTGAGCTTTCTCAATCAATTGAGAGATGACACTGGCCTTTTCTGCCTGGGTCCAAAATTGGGCTGAACCTGGTGTCGCTGGCCGGTCCATCGTAGACTGATCAACTCCCCCAAAAGATGCCGTGCGGCTAACGAACCCTCCCCCATTTCCTGGAGCTCCGGGTTCCGGCACTACTTGCGGTTTTATGGATGGTTTTTCTGCAGACGCCCGCAGAACTCGGTCGGTTGTAGTGTTTGCTTCGAATCCTGTCAAGGGATGAGCCTCACGAGCATTGGCGTCTTGAGACACCTCTCTCGTTATGGCTGTTCCTTCTGAAACGGCTGGCTGTTGACTCGGCGACTTGAAATTTGAAAAGACCGTGCGCTCAGATGAACTCATCACTGTCTCTTCCTTCCCCAATTCAGGCTGTGTCCCGTCGTCGTCACCGGTGGTCGCCGATCCAACCATGGTTACCCTGTCCTTTGTGGCCGTCTCGGGCTTAGGGATAGACCCAAGAGCGTTTGCCGACGACTGAACCGGGTCTTTAGATTTTCCGTTGTCATTGAATTCAATAACAAGCCGGTTCACGTCCCGTGCGTTTAGAATCGCATCGGCTTTCATGCCAGAAGAATCTTTTGGCTCCCCCACCTGGCTAAGAATCACCTCATTGATCTGAGGGGTCGCTTTTGCCGTGTCCGCGGTCCCCTCCTTGGCTACCGCATTTCTTTCCAGATCAGCCTCGGCAACTTGAGGGTTTGGTTGATGGAGGGAGTCGCTAAGAATCAACAGATTTCCCTTCGCCGATGCTTCGGCGGTGACGGAAACCTGGGCCTGGGCATTTCCCGTGCCCAGCTCGGCCCTCTGTCCTTGCACTTGGAGGAAATCCCCAGCGGTTGCGCCTTGAGCACCCCCATCTTGAGAGGGAATCGCTTTCGACAGGTTGTCGTGTTGAATGGTCACTAGCTGATGTCGGTCCAGGGTTGCTGTCATATTCTCCTTAACAGCAACCGGGATGACTGATACCAACTTGTAATCCGGAGCAATTGGTAGATTCAACTGGGTTGAGACGGTCTGCTCGGCTAACTGCTTGACCTCGCCATTGGACTGCTGATGCATGGCTGTGTGCACTTCCTGTGAATCCGGGTTTCCTTTTCCATTGGGGCGGAGAGTCGATATACCATCCAGTGCCGCCGTTGGAGCCCGACTGCCTGACTGTTGGGAGACTAGCTGATGGCCCAACAACCATCCTTCCGGACCTTGAACTGCACAATCAGTCACAGGCATGGTTGATACATTAGTCGCGGTCTTCGCATTTGTTCCATCCTCAGGCAAAATTTGCCCACACGCCACGGGAGACCCTGCTAGATTGAATGCGGCAACCGTAGGATGGTTTGACTGCTGGTCTTGTGGAGGAACTCGCTCAGTGACAGAGGAGCACGAGTCGTCAGGGCTCATCTTCTCCTCGTGTCGAGCCTTTTCCGACGTCTCACCCTTCTTCGCTGGGCCTTCAGAAACAGCCACATGCCCCACTGAAGATTTTAGATCGTCTACCCCATCATTTGTTTTTGGGTGGGAACCATCAGATCCTTCGGCCCTTTCCTTGCTTTGAGCGGGCTTAATCTTCTCGCAGGAGATGTCCCCGGCAGATTGTTGCTCTCGATGAGGAGTTTGGGGCTTGACGACCGGATCTTTTTCTTCATGAACACAGCGGCTCGCTGAATCCAGCAATTTCCCGAAATCTTGATCCGAACTTGAGTGTAGCTTGGGTTGGAGTTCTGCCCTTGGGGATGCAGCAAGGGGGGAAACCGACAGAGGTTGCGCCATCGAGAAGGCCTCGTATCAGGGATTGGTTTTTTCACCAGGCAATTCTTGCACGTCTCCATGCCTGAAATTCACTATCGCGAGTTCATCGAGCAACTTTTGCTCCATCTCCCTGGCTTCCCTCTCGTAGTGCGCGAGCTTCTTTTCTTTTAACTTGTCGACCACCTCTCGTCGACGTTTGGCTTGGACCACTTTTTCTAGTTGTTGTACCTTCTCTTTGTCAAGCTGAGAAATGTGAAGGGTAAGTTGAATCACCTCGAATTCCAGCTTCTCGATGTAAGCAGCAAGATGGCGGATTTTGTCGATATCGATGATTCCTTTCTGGCAGCTAACCACCATTTGCCGACAATCGTCAATTTCATTCCGGAGCAGGTTCAGGTCATGCTGGGCCTGAAGAATCGCCTGGTTGATTTTCTGAAGCTTCTCCTGCTCCTTTTCTTCAAGGACTTTCCGGTAATCCAAGACTGCCTCAAGGCTAAAGCTGAATTTTTTCATCAGGAGAACAGATCCCCTAGTCCGCCGACAGCAGCATGATAGGTAATCTTGTCATTGTTGTTCTGTCGCAGGAAGTCGTTGATGGAATCGATCTTCTCAATCGCCTTATCGATCTGCGGATTACTCCCCTTGACGTAGGCTCCGATGTTAATGAGGTCTTCAGCTTTCTTGTAAGTGGCGAGGAGTTCTCGCAGTTTCCCGGCAGCGGTTCGGTGCTTGACATCGGCAATCTCGGGGAAGAGCCGGCTGGCACTGGATAGAACATCGATGCATGGGTAGTGGTTACGACTGGCTAACTCCCGACTCAAAATGATATGCCCGTCCAGAATAGCTCTCACAGAGTCAGCAATAGGGTCATTCATGTCGTCACCTTCTACTAGCACCGTGTAGAATCCGGTGATTGAGCCTTTTCCGCGGAAATTTCCAGCCCGCTCTAAGAGTTTCGGCAGGAGAGCAAACACCGAGGGGGTATAGCCTTTGGATGCCGGGGGCTCTCCTGCTGCCAGTCCAACTTCCCGTTGAGCCATGGCAAAACGGGTCACGGAGTCCATAACCAATAGGACGTCTTTACCCTGGTCTTTGAAGTACTCGGCGATGGCCGTTGCTGTCAAAGCAGCACGGATGCGTACCAGTGGCGGATTGTCAGACGTAGACACCACGACGACGGACCGGCGCAATCCGTCTTCCCCCAGGTCCTTTTCCACAAAACTACGCAGTTCCCGGCCTCTTTCGCCTACCAGGGAAATCACATTGATATCAGCGCTAGTGTATTTGGCCATCATTCCCAACAAAGTACTCTTGCCCACTCCGCTTCCGCCGAAGATCCCAATTCGCTGCCCCTTGCCGCAAGTCAGGATGCCGTCCACAGCGCGGACCCCTGTTCCCAGTGGTTCCTGGATGTTCTCGCGCATCAGTGGATTTTCCGGCTGACGGTGCAGCGGATACTCTTCGTCGAATTCCAGCGGCCCTAGTTCATCGATGGGATTCCCTAACCCATCCAACACTCGCCCCAGCAGTTTCGAGCCGACCTTGACCAACGCAGGCTTGTTTCGCGCGACGATTTTATTGCCCAGTTTCACGCCCTGAAGCCGCCCCAGAGGCATTGACAACACCGTTTTTTCCTTGAAACCGATCACTTCAACCGCCGTGGACTCCGCGGACGACTCATCCACGATGTCACAGAGGTCACCCACTCTGACCGGGGGTCCTTGGGATTCAATGACCAAACCGACTGCTTTATTGATGGTCCCGACCATTTTGATGGATTCAATGTGTTGAAGACGGGAATGATAAGGGGAAAAGTCGATCATTCGAAGAAACCCTTCTCGATTTCTTTGAATTGCTCCTCGACGCGGGCATCGATAATCCCCGACTGCGTTTCGATCAGGCATCCCCCACGACTAATTAATGGGTCTTCGACTAGCTTGATCGCCTCGTTCAGGACATTGCCTCTGTCCGCAGCATTGCGGGAACGCAGAATCGACTGAACATCTCTCGGATTCAACCGGACGGTCATCACTGATTCCTCTCCCAAGCGATTCATGGCCACCTTCACTAACGCCAAGATAATGTCTTCGTCGATTGTGACCTCCCGCTTGACCACTTTTCGAGCAATTTCCAGGGCTAATCTGACGACCTCCTGTTCCGATGCAGAGAGAACTTGCTTCCTTAGGCTGGCCAACTCCTCCAGTGTTTGGGCATACTGTTTGAGCAAGGCTTCTACCATTTTCTCCCCAACTTCTTTCCCAGCCTTTTGACCTTCGTTGAAGCCCCTTTCGTAGGCCTCCTTTTCGATTTCTGCTGCTTTCAGTTGGGCCTTGCGGAGGAGCGCGTCCGCCTGTTCCTGCACTGAATCCAAAAGAACGGGCTCTTGTCCCTGCAGAGACCCGGTTGTGTGGATGGGAGGAGGGTCAGTGGAAACTGGAGTTTCGGCCGCTTTGGGTGCGCATTCGGCGACCTCTGCGATCTCAAAACTAAAAGAGAGGATATTCTTGAGTTCTTCGCTGTTGCCCCTGATAATTCGTGACACCATAGAAATTAGACCACATACTCGTCCCCACCCCCGCCACGGATGTTGACGAGTCCTTCTTCCTCCAACCTGCGGAGGATATCGACTACCTCCTGCTGAGCTTTCTCGACATCCCGAACGCGAACGGGGCCAAGCGCCTCCATGTCTTCCTTCATCATCTCCACGGCGCGCTGAGACATGTTCTTAAATACGTGGGCCTGGAGTTCCTCGTTGGTCCCCTTCAATGCGATAGTCAGCGTCTTCTTATCAACCCGCTGGAGGATTTCGCGTATCCCGACGTTATCAATGAGCAAGATGTCTTCAAAGACCATCATGAGATTCCGAATGGCGACTGCCAGATCAGGACTCTCACTTTCGATCTTTTCCAGTATTGCTCGGCCATCAATCCGCTCCATCTTGTTCACCAACTCGGCGACCGCCCGGGTCCCCCCCATGGCTTCCCGACTATAAGTGCCCAGCGATTTCAGTTTCTGGTCCAGAATGAGGGAAATCCGCTTAATGACTTCGGGGGAGATTTCCCCCAAGTTGGCCATGCGTATGGCGATATCCGGCCGGACATCCTCCGGCAGCGATGCCAGCAATTCCGCCCCCTGGGCAGGGTCAAGGTGAGCCAGAATCAATGCGATGGTCTGCGGGTGTTCATTTTGAATGAATCTCGACAACTGGTGGGGGTCAGCCTTTTCGAGGGCATTGAAGCCCACTGAACTCTCAATCGATTTGGTAACTCGATCAATGACCCGCCGGGCTCCGTCCTGTCCCAGTGCCTTCTGGAGGACTTTCTTCGTGAAATCCATTCCTCCCGATGACATATACTGGCGGGCCAATACCATGTTGTGGAACTCTTCCAGAACACTCTCACCTAAATCCGGCGGGACATTGTTCAGGACGGACATCTCGCGGCTGATCTTCTCGACCTCGTCTTCCCAAAAGTACTTCATGAGCTGGCTGCAAACCTCTTCACCCAGAAGGACGAGGAGAGTTGCGGCTTTCCGGCACCCTTTGACATTCTCAATAGCAATGTTAGGCACCTTCCTCCTCCGTCAACCAGACCCGGATTAGAGCTGCCACGTTTTCGGGCTCACGTTGCACGAACTCCTGAATTCGCTGCTTTAAAATGTCGGATTTGCGAATGTTCATCTCGGGCAGAGCCAGCCTGCTTTCTCCAGCCCCCAGCGCGGCTTCCAGTTCCTTGACCGTCTTGGGAGCCTCCAGAACCAACGGACTCGGTTCGGCACCTTCTGCGATCTGCCCGATCTCCCCTTCCTGAGGACGCAGCACTGCTTCCATGGGTGCCAGCACCTTCTTAGATATGGGCCGAATAAGCAGGAAGTATACCAAGAGAAACAGTATAAGGAGGGAAGTGTACTTGATGGCAGGTTGAAGCAGGTCTCTCCACTTTTCATAAAAAGTCGGCTTCACCTCTTCTGTATCCAACGGCGTGTCGAAGGCAATGTTTTCAACGGTCAGCACATCGCCTCGCTTGGAGTCAATTCCCAGTGCGGCCGTAACCAGGTCCTTGATTTTCTTCAGCTCCTCAGGATTCCGAGACGTCGTCTTCTTGGTGGTCTTGCCATCGGCCCCTTTTTCAAACTTGACGGCATCATCCACGATGATGGCCACAGAAAGCCGTTTAATATCCCCAAATGGTTCGATTGTGTGCCGAATCAGCTTACTGACTTCATAATTTGTGAGTTCGCTGCTCTTCAGAAAAGAGTTGGAACCACGAACCGTGATGGGGGTGACATTCGGTGGAGGAGTGGCCTGATTTGACTTGGTCCCGGGGACGCCCGCTGCAGCATTGGCATTGGCCGGCTCGCTTCGCTCTTGGGACTTCTGCTGGCTGCGGACGGCTGTCGCCTGAGGGTCATACTTCTCCTCGGTCTGTTCGGTGCGGCTGAAGTCCAGGCTTACTGAGGTGTCGGCTTTTACTTTTCCCACTCCAACAATCGGTTCCAGCATATTGACGATCTTGGTCGTGAATTCCTTCTCGGCACTGGACTTCATTTCGAGCTGGCCATTCGTCAGGGCCTCATCGGGAGTGCTCTGCTTGGCCGACAACAAGCGTCCCGATGCGTCGACGACCGTCACGTTCTGGGGAGTCAGCCCTTCGACCGCGCTTGAAACCAGATGCACGATGCCTGATACCATGGTCTCATTCAATTGCTTGCCTGCGTTTAGTTTTAAGACCACTGAGCCCTTCGTGGGCTCGGCCTTTTCCTGGAAAAGCGACTCCTTAGGCAGTACCAGATGAACACGGACTTCGGCTACCTCTTTTAGCGATAGAATGGTCCGTGCCAGTTCACCTTCCAGTGCCCGTTTGTAACTGACTTTCTCCAGGAATTCAGTCATCCCCAGGTTGGTCTTGTCAAAAATCTCAAATCCGATTTTTCCGCTTTGGGGCAGGCCTTCGCTAGCTAGCTGGATCCGCAATTCATCCACACGGCTGGCTGGAACCTTGATGGCTTTTCCACCGTCCTGCAGTTGATAGGGGATCTTCAGATCCTTGAGCCTGGTGATGACCGTGTTGGCCTCTTCTGCATTGAGGCTTGAATAGAGAGTTTGATATTCCTCCTGGTTCATGACAAAGACCAGGTAAGAGACCCCGCTCAGAACTAAAAGCCCTAAGATGGCAATGCTAATCTTTTGATTGAGAGTCAGCGTGGAATTCAGCCGATTCAGCTGGCTCAAGATGGAGTTTGGCTCGCTAGCCATTTAAGGTCCTCAGACCGGCATCCTCATGATTTCCTGGTAGGCGTTGACCAGTTTGTTGCGAACCTGCATCATCATTTGAAATGAGATTTCTGCCTTCTGGGCTGCAATCATGACGGTGTGGATATCCTTGACTTCACCGGTCATGAGTTTTCGGGCTTCCTCGCCCGCCTCTTTCTGAATGTCACTCACCTCTTTAATCGCATTCTCCAAAGCTTCTCCAAAACTCGGACCCTTGAGTTCGGTTGGCAGCGGCTTGATCTCAGCCGGTTTGTTAATGATTATCGGAGGAGGGAATCCTAATGGGTTAACGGAATTGTTGCTCATCGGCCTATCTCCAGGGACTTCTGTGCCATTTGCTTAATCGTGTTGATCGATTGAACATTAGCCTCAAACGACCTCGTGGCAGAAATCATGTTGATCATTTCCTCTATGGGATTCACATTGGGCATGAGAACAAACCCTTCGGCGTCTGCGTCGGGATGTGAAGGATCATACTTCTTAATAGGAGGAGTCTCGTCCTCGTAGATTCCTGTGACCTCTACGCTTGCTTCCCCGGAGCTTCCCAGGGCTGAATCGAGGGTCGAATTAAACGATTCGCTGACTGGAGCGGCCTCGAATACCAAGTCCTTGCGCCGGTAAGGACCTCCTTCAACCGTCCGAGTCGTGTTGGCATTCGCGAGGTTGCTGGAAATGACCTCCAATCGCCTTCGTTGAGCATTGAGACCTGATGCACTGATGTCTATTGCGGACAGTAAACCCATGACCCACTACCTCCCTTCCATGATGGCCGACTTTAACCAACGAAACTTCACTGAAATGAGCTGTGCGACTGCCGAGAATTTAAGAGTATTCGTTGCCATCTCAGCCATCTCCCGATCGATACTGACATTATTCAAATCATTGCGGAGTGTGAGGCCTTCCACTTCCTTGGGAACGCCAACAGCACTTCCCTTGATGTCAACGTTGGTCGATTGGTGTCGAGTGTTTGTCACTTCCATGCAGAGGCCCCCTTGACCCATAGCCGACTGCAATTCCCGTTCGAACTCGATGTCGACAGCCTTGTAACCTGGGGTGTCGACGTTGGCTAAGTTGCCCGAAATCAGAGCGTGACGACGGGCTGAAAGGTCCATCGCCCGTTCCATCATGATCGTGGAGGCATCGTCGGAAAATATTCTGGTCATGGAAGCTCCTGCTACAAGAATCTCAGTTCTCTCAGGGATAACATGCAAGACCTTGGCCAAAAGGAGATCGATCCTCTTGGCACTTTCATGCACTCATTGCCAACTTTCGAAGATCGGGACACTCAAAAGAAAACACAGGGTTTGTCGAGACAGTTGAGATCCTCTATAGACTGGGTTGGGACGGATCTGCTCACGCCTCTTCCTTAGTGCTCGGCAAAATCAGCCTAGTTCGGTAATGGGCTTGAATTCTGCGCAGTCATCCGGTACTCCCTCAGCTTGTTCCGCAATGTACGCAGCGAAATACCAAGCAATTGCGCTGCCCGAGTTCGATTGCCGCCGGTCTCTTCAAGGGTCAATTGGATGAGACGCTTTTCCATTTCACTGACTGAAAAGCCCGCCTTTAATGGGAGTTTTTGGGAAATCGGCTCTCCCGACTCTGCACTTTCAGATCCGTTCGGATCGTGGCCGTTCACTGCCAATTCCCGCTCTTCGAGATCGTCTTCAACCGGTGCGTCACTGAGTTGTGGCAGGAACAAATCCTGAGGATAAACCGTAGGATTCCTGGCTAATGTACTGGCCCGCTGCAGAACATTCTCGAGCTCTCGGACGTTTCCAGGCCAATCGTATCTCAACAGCAATTCCAGGGTCTGGGGAGCCAGTTGAATCTTTTGCTGCCGACTCTCCTGACCATATTTCTCGCAGAAATGATCAGCCAATAAGGGGATGTCGCTGCGACGTTTCCGAAGCGGCGGAATGGTCAGCGGGATCACGTTGAGACGATAGAAAAGGTCTTCACGAAAGCTTCCCTCCCCAATGAGTCTCTTCAGGTCCTTGTTGGTTGTGGCGATCACACGGACGTCGACCGGAATTGGATGTTTTCCTCCAATCCGATCCACTTCCTGCTCTTGAAGAACGCGGAGGAGTTTAGCCTGTAACAACGGGGCCATTTCTCCAATCTCATCCAAAAGCAACGTGCCCCCCTGGGCTAATTCGAACTTTCCAGGTTTCTGACCAATTGCGCCCGTGAATGCCCCCTTTTCAAAGCCGAAGAGTTCAGACTCCAGCAGATTATCGGGCAAGGCTGCGCAATTCACGGCCACGAATGGAGACTCACTGCGGGGGCTGAACTGATGAATACACCGGGCAATCAACTCCTTTCCGGTCCCGCTCTCTGCCTGGATCAGTATCGTGGCCTTCCCTCGGGCTGCCTGCTCGGCTAATTCCAGCATGGCCAGCATGTCGGGATCCTGGGTGATGATCGAGAAACTGCTGCGCGCCTTACGAACCGTCAGGAAGCTTTGGTTCTTTTGGATGGCCCGTCGAACAATGCCTTGGAGATCCAAAGCAGAAAACGGCTTCAGAAGGTAATCGAAGGCTCCAAGTTTCATGGCTTCGACTGCATTGTTGACCGTTCCATATGCCGTAACGAGAACCACCTGGGTTCTCGGCGAGACACTCTTGACCTCGCGGAGTAGGTCCAGTCCTGTGACCTGGGGCATACGCAAATCTGTGATCACCAGGCGAAATTGAGAGTCCTTCAGTCTCTGGAGAGCTTCGACGCCACTCCCTGCGGTAGCAATGGAATATCCCTCGCGCCGGATGGTCTCATTCATGGCAATAAGCATCTGAGGCTCATCATCAACGATTAAAACATCCTGGTTCAACATGATTCACTCCTCCCAAGCGGTAGGCACACTGTGAAACTGGTTCCCTTCCCTGACTCGCTTCGAGCCTCTACCCGGCCTTGATGCTTTTCCACGATTTGGCAGACCAGCGACAAGCCCAACCCGGTACCGTTTTCATTAGTAGTAAAGAAGGGGTCAAATATCCGGGCAATATTTTCCGGAGCAATCCCAATTCCTGAATCTTCCACCTCTATTTCCACCCATGCAGTCGATGGCTGCCGGGTGCGAATCTTGAGGTTTCCTTCCTCAGGCATAGCCTGCAACGCATTCATGAAGAGATTCATAAGCATTTGTCGGAGCATTTCAGGATCCCCGTCCATGCAAATGGGCTCTTGGAAGTTCTCGAGTTTCACCTGGATCCTTCTCTGTGCAAATACAGGCTCAACAAAAGACAGTGTAGTCTCGATGAGTTCTCCGAGATCGAAATGGCGGACCTGGGCCTTCGATGCCCTCGCAAAGGAGAGCATATTGGACACGATCGTGTTCAAGAACCGGATTCCGGTGCTGATCTGCTCAGCCCATGTTCTCGTGTCAGTGCCAGGTTGCAGTTCCGACTTGAGCAGCGATGCAAACAGTTCAATGCTACCCAGGGGATTACGGATTTCGTGAGCCAGTTGTACCGCCATCTCCCCCATCGCTTGAAGCCTCTGCGCCCGTTGGGTTTGATGTTCCAGCTCTTTGAGCTGGGTGATATCTTTTAGTATGATGGTTGTTCCCGAACAATTGCCTTTCGGATCAATAACTGGCGATCGGGATACCATGAAAAACCTGGAATTCCCTTCAGCTCTGGCCACCTCCAGTTCCGCGTCTTCAGTCAGGACCGCCGAGGCTTGCAGAGACTCTCTAATCCATGCCCGCAATTTGTCAGGCAAAGGCAGGGCTTCGAACTGCCGAGCCGTGACCCAGTCGAACTGGGGCAACCCCAACATGCGACTAGCCGCCGGATTACAGACAGTCAACATGCCGTCGGGATTTACTACCAGCACACCATTGCTGAGACTCTCCAGAATACTGCTGAGATAATTTTGAATCTTCTCTCTCGCCTCGAGACTCCTGATTAGCTCGGCGTTGGCGCATTCTAGTTCCGACGATAGACGCCGGGCTTCGCACTGCAACTCTAGATACGAGTTCTGCAGAGAGGCAGAGGCGCTAGTGAAAAGATCAAACGCCTGCAGCAGTTTCTCGTAATTGGGGTGGAGGGTCTCGCCTTGGGTCTGTGGGGTTTGGGTCACTCTTCGCTTCCTCGCGCTCGACAGCTGGATGAGGTTATGCATGGCGGCTGGAGAGCATGGCCCTGCCGGCTTTCACAAAACTCCAACCCCATCTATAAGCAGATCCACTTCCAAAAGAAAGGGCTTGCGGGAAGCCCATTCTTGACCACTTATCCCTTTGATTAGCAACAAAATTAGATCCGAAATGCATTGCGGAGCTTATGAATGGATTGAAGAGACTGTCAAAACGCTGACCTGTCTCGGCGGGATTCTCTCACCCCTCTGACGGACGATGTGAAACCATGCTTAACTAATCACTGCTCCATTAGGAGGGGGAGGTAACAGCGGGTGGGGGCGCTCGAAACGGTCGAAGTAGAGGGAAATCCGCGACAGAAGATTTAGGCAATCGTTAATTTTCCTGGAATTGTCCTCCAATTTGTCATTGGTCTCGGTAATGAAGCGATCAAGTTTGGACCGATTGTCTTTGAGCATGTCAAGCCGGGAATACAGGGACTGAACCCGCTCCGCTAACCGGTGGTTCTCTTCAATGAGTCGCTTCCGCTCTAAGATTTTGCTCAATACAATCTCAATTTCCACCAGCTTAAAGGGCTTGGTGATATAATCAAAGGCGCCTTCCTGCATGGATTCTATTGCTGATTCCAGCGATGCATAACCTGTCATAATGACTACTTGAGTCTCTTCATTCCGCCTTCTGGCAGCGCGAAGGACTTCCAACCCACCCTTCAGTGGCAGCACAAGGTCTGTAAGGACGATGTCGAAACCTTCTTTGTCTTGTTCCATCAAGACCAGAGCCTCAGCGCCGTCCTTGCAGGAAGCCACTCTCATTCCCTTTTCACGCAGGTACTCCTTCAGTAACGCCCGAAGAGCTTCGTCATCGTCGACCAGGAGAACCTTCATGCTTTCTATCTTTGAGTTGTTGCTCACAAACTTCCTAGAGAATGCACCAAGTTCCATTTAACATTTGAATTTCGATCCCTTGTCCCGGTCTTGGTATCGAGAGGGATTTCCGAAAACTTTAATGGAATTAAATAGCGGTAATTTCCATCGTCGGAGGTGACGAAATATAGAGGGAGTGACGTTCCTCGCTTCCACGGCTCGATGTCACTTTCCAGTCTTAGGAATTGCCAAGTTTACCAGGTTAACCAAGCGGGAGCGAATTGGAGAGAGTCACGAAATGATCCATGGCCAAAAATGGTGGAGCTTCAACAAAGCTGTCTTTGCCCTCTTGCCCATCATGTTTGCCGGCGGTTGTGGTTTTTCCTCCACGGACCGCGATGACGCACGATCCAAAGACTATCAAAAGTTGCTATTGGTCAAACGGGTGGAGTCTTACTACCACGTGGAGCCGAAAACCAAGGCCTCGTATCCTCTGGTACGTGGGGAGATAAGCAATCTCGGCAGTGAATCTTTGGAAGTTGTCGAATTTAATGTGAAGTTCAAAGATATGTCCAACCGGGTCATTTACGAGGAAAAAGCTTATCCGGTGTTCTTATCGGAATATTCCAGCGCTGTTCCCCAGTCGCCACTAATACCAGGACAAACAATGAAATTTGCATTGAAATTTCCAAGTTGTCCTCCAGAGTGGAAACCCGGTCAGCTTGACATAGAGATTAGCAAAGTGGTCTTTCAGAAACGCTAATTATACCAGCCTCAGGAACTCCTCTATAAATTCCTTTCCTAACTTTCTGTTTCCGTCTAATCTCTCCGAAAGTGAGTTTTATGGAGAAGAGAACAGCTTTCCCATTTGTCTTCTGGGTTGCCAATTCAGTAGAGGTCCTGGAACGCTTCGCCTACTACGGGATCTACTTCGGATTCGGGATTTACATGCAGCATCTTGGGTATTCCCGATCGGAACTGGGAATCATCCAAAGCATCTTCCTGTTCCTGTCGTACGTGATCCCTGTGCTTTCAGGGACATTCGCCGACCGGTTCGGTTTCAAAAAGGTTCTGATTGTTTCTTACCTGGCTTATCTCCCATCGATTCTACTTCTCATCTTTACTCGGTCCTTCTCCGGCATTGCCTTAACCATGCTCACCATTGGGTTGGCAGCGGGGATATTTAAACCGCTGGTTTCCGGCACTGTCCGTGCGGTTACCGACAAGACCAACAAGACCCTTGGCTTTGGCATCTTTTACGCCATGGTGAACGTGGGCGGTTCTTTCGGTCCCATCGTAGCCGGAAAACTCCGAGCCATCTCCTGGAACTATGCTTTCCTTGCCGCTGCCTTTGCCATTCTGGCGATGCTCTTAATTACTGTTCTGTTCTACAAGGAACCCCCGCGGGAGATCGAGGGGACGACTCTGGGCAAGAAGTTCGGAGATATCGGGCTAGCTCTTTCCGACTTGAAGTTCAGTATGTTCCTGGTTCTGCTGGGTCTGGCGTTCTGGCTCCCCTTCTGGGCCTACTTTAACCTCTGCGCTCTCTATGTGGATTCGAACATCGACACGGCCCGGCTCTACTTGAACCTGAAGAGCGTGTTTGGCGCCGGTTTTGCCGGTTTCTTCTCCCACGTCGACGACAAAGGAGTAAGGCGAATCCTAGGGGAAACCATATCTCACACGGGCTATATCATCATGATCTTCCAGGTTCTGGTCTCTCGGGTCTTGGAGCGCTTCTTACCCATTCCAGCATTTCTATTTGGATTATTTGTCTCCGGTCTGGGATTCGTTGTTTTGGGATGTGCAGCAATCTTTGTCCCTGCTCTAGTCTTCCTGGGGGTTTTTCTCTTTGCCGTTGGGGAGATGATCTCATCGCCCCGCATCCAGGAATACATCACCTGGATTGCTCCAAAAGAAAAGGCCGGGCTTTACATGGGATCCAACTTCCTGGCCGTAGGCATCGGAGGTGCCACGAGCGGAGTTGTTTACACTTCGCTCTATGGGTACTTCCAGGGACAGAATCACCCGGAGTATGTCTGGTTTACCCTAGCAGCCCATATACTTATAGGGATCCTAGTTCTTTGGGTATATACCAGGCTGGCCGGAGGATTCCGGGAGCGAGAAGAATAGTGAGGGCATGCTGATTGAGCGACTGGACAGAATGCACGTGCGCATTTTAGCCGCCTTCGGTTGGATGATACGTCTTTCTTTTGTGAAAATCGAGTTTTGGTAGCCACGCTGAGCGTCTTTTGCGAGGCGTGGGGCCTTACCCATCGATCCGGACCTGCCTGCCAGGATCCAATCCATGCGAGCTTTTTATTGAAGAAGCCCATAGCATTTCCGGATCGCCAAAAACCCACGCCTCGTCCGTCAGCTGACGGACGAGGCGTGGCTACCCCCTTCCTTTTAAGCGTGACAGGAATCAGGAAATTGGACATAGTCAATCTGGATCGGGCAAGCGACAATATCGGCAGGTTCAAGAGCGAAATTGTTGTAGCTAGACCAGCGCCACTCTCCCGGTTCGGTCACAAGATTCCTGCGGACCGGATTGAAATGCATATACTCCAGCCGCTCACAGAACTCCTCTCTGTCTCGAACGAACCGATCCCAGAACTGATGCTGCCAATTGTGACCATTATTGCTCGCTCGCCGATTCAGCCGACCCGAACTAGCTGACTTGATTCGTTCCATTACCTTGGAAATTGTCAACGGAAACCTTGGAAAGATTAGTGCATGCCAATGATCGGGCATTAAAACATAGCCACAGAACAGGAATCCCTGTTTGCTACGGGACTCCTCAATCACCTTCAGTATCATCGCGAAGTCTTGGTCGTCGAGTTCTCTCCGTCCAGATTGCAGGTTGCAGGTGATGAAGAAGATTTTGTCGGCGACCCTAAGACGGTGCAGGTTAGACATATGAGTAAATCCCAGTCCTGGTAGCCACGCTGAGCGTCTTTTGCGAGGCGTGGGGCCTTACCCATCGATCCGGACCTGTCTGCCAGGATCCAATCCATGCGAGCTTTTTATTGACGAAGCCCATGGCGTTGCCGCATCGCCAAAAACCCACGCTGAGTCCGTCAGCTGACGGACTCAGCGTGGCTACCGGCTCCCCGCCACCGCTAATAAAGCACATTTTCATTGGTGAGTGGTGACCTTGAAAAGGTCATGGGGTACTTTCATGAAAATGCGGTTCTTGGTGGAGGGTCGCGCTCCGTCGCGACGATTCCTTCTAGAACTAAAATGGTGCGGACTTGGGAATTAGGTCCGCGTGAGGAGCCCACGCGAATTCAAGAATCAGAATGCCGAATTCCTATTCTCCCTTTTCCTTTTTCGCCCTTTCCTTATTTCCCCCGCTTATGATTTTCCCTTGTGGTTTCCGTTATTCACTCGCAATTCGCGATTCACTATTTTCTCAGTGGAAGTTCTCCACCAGCATCAGGTCGCTGCCGGCCTGATCGGTTTGAGCGTACAGCGCCCAGCGGCTGTCAGGGGATACTGTGAACCAATCACCGCAGGGCTGTTTTCCGAGCTCTGCGATGGTCTTGATATTACCGGTTGCCAGTTCGAGAAAGCGGATGGAATAACCTCTGGCTGGATCGGGCCTGGAGATGAAATAAATTCCCTTTTCGGTAACCACATATGACCGATAATTATTAAGAGAATCAAGGATCTGCTTGAATTCTTTCCTTTCCACTGGGGTTCTCACTAAGGTATGCATTTCAGCATCTGCTTTGATGCCGTAGATAAACTTGCCGTCAGGGGATTCAACCGGGGCCCAGACCCTACTGTTGTTAACCACAACCACTGCCGGTCCCCCTTCGGCCGGAACCTTGCATATTTGCACCCAATCTTTTTCCGACACATCAAAGAGAATCCAGCGCCCGTCTCTTGCCCAGCTTGGATTTTGTGATAAAAAAGCGGAACTTTTCCAGGGCCTTCTGGATGATCCGACGTAATTCCTCCGGCATCCTGGCCTGTATTCGCGGCGGCCAAATAGGCGTTTGATGCACAATGGAATCAAAGATGGCGGAAGGTGTCTCCCCGACAAACGGCGGCTGGCCAGTCGCCATCTCGTACAGCACCACCCCCACGCTGAAAATGTCGGTACGGTGATCGACTGGCTGACCCAGTACCTGCTCCGGGCTCATGTAGCGGGCAGTCCCCATGAGCATTCCCGGAAAAGTTTGGCTGTCGGTACTGGCAACCGATGCCGCACCTTGTCCTTCCACTCGTGTAATTTTCGCTAATCCAAAGTCCAGCACCTTGACCTGACCTTTGGGCATGAGCATCAGGTTAGCGGGCTTGATGTCGCGGTGCGTGATCCCCTTGCTGTGAGCTTCCTCCAGCGCCTCGGCTGCCTGGATGCCAATGTCGAGGATCTCATCTGTCTCCAGCAGGCTCTTCTTAAGCATTTCAGCCAGGGTTTGTCCCTCGACAAGCTCCATGGCGATCCAGTGAACCCCGTCTGATTCGCCGATTTCATAAATGGTGGCAATGTTGGGGTGATTCAGAGCTGACGCGGCTTTAGCTTCCCGGATGAAACGGCGCAGCCGGTCGGAATCAGCTGCAACTTCAACCGGGAGGATCTTCAAAGCATCCATGCGGTCCAGCCGGGTATCCCGGGCTCGATAGACTTCGCCCATTCCGCCCCGGCCAAGCAAAGAAA
>JBGOTQ010000104.1:0-21062 GCA_041476565.1 Terriglobia bacterium
AGAGGTTCCTTTATAGGAGATTGGAAAATATAGTGACTAACCCCTCACCCGGTCCGCTGAGGCGGCCCACCCTCTCCCGCCGCAGGGCGGGAGAGGGTCTGGGGTGAGGGCTTGCAAACCGCGAGAACATATATGCGGCGTTATTAATCTCATCATGTATAAATCTGAAATCATGAGGTCCTGACTGGTGTACTCAAAAAAAGAGGAACAAGCGAGAAGAATGGACAATCAATGGAATCTTCAAAAGAAAATGCTGCCCTTGACGATAATTCTCTTCCAATTGTTTTCCGGAGGGTTTAGAGATTGTTGTCTCCTGGCCCAGGAGAAGAAGGATCAGCAGGAAAGCCAGTCCAAATCGACAAAGACAGAAGGCTCCACACCGTCTCAGAAACCAAAAGCAAATGAGGAACAGGAAGAGTATATCGAGGTCAAGACCCCCTTCGGGATTCAGCGTCTGCCGAAGAAAAATAACCCTTTATTGAATCCGACCCAACCCACTGCTCCTCCTGGAACATCCTCGGCCCCGGCAGCGGCTACGGCTCCTGTCTCTCCAGCCCAGACCCCAACTCCTGCTGCCCCACCCTCAGCGAAACCGCCCGAATCACCGACCCAAACGGGCAATCAGGGACAAGCAAAGGAGTCCGTCCCTGCAGCGCCCAGCCCCGCAGGGCAGCCGCCACAGGCCCCGACCGAGAAACCACGCGAGAAAAAAGAAGCCTCCAAGGTGAGGCTCCAGCTCGATCATGCTGACCTGCAACAACTCATCAACATCATCGGGCAGGAGTTGAAACTCAACTACATTGTGGACCCAAAAGTCGCAGGAAGCGTGACCATCAATACGGTTGGTGAACTTCGGCGTGACGACTTGCTTCCTCTGCTGGAAACCCTGCTGGCATTGAATGGGGCTGCCATTGTGAAAACGGGGGACTTTTACCAGATCGTGCCTGGTCCCAAAGCCAAGCAGTTGCCCCTGTCGATTCAAGGGAAAAACCTCCCAGGCAATGAAGACAAGGATCAGACGCTGACGATGCAGATCATTCCCATGAGGTTTGTTTCCGCCAGCGATATGGCAAAGATCCTGACTCCCTACCTGTCTGATGTGGGCAGCCTTGTGGTCCATGAGGTGGGAAACATCTTGCTCCTGACTGAGGTCCCTGGCAACCTGAAAAAGCTGCTGGAGTTGGTGGATATCTTCGATTCCGATGTCTTTGAAAGCAAACGCGTGCAAGTCTATCCCATCAAAAATGCCTTAGCTAAAGACATCGTTCCCGACCTGGTTAACGTTTTCTCGGCCTACGGCCTTTCTAGCAGCGGGTCTGCCATCCGCTTTTTATCGATTGACCGCATCAACTCGGTCCTGGCAGTCAGCCCAAACCCAACCTCATACCCGGAGGTAGAAAAGTGGATTGCAAAATTGGACCGCCCTGGGGAAAGTTCCGGCGTCAGAAACTATGTTTACAAGATTGAAAACAGTGAAGCTCAGAAGATTGCCACCCTTTTGATGCAGATTTATGGTAAGGCAACAAGACCCGACCAAACCGCTGACCAGACTTCAGCTATCGGATCCGCTATGGGCTCGGGGATGACCCATCCCGGTTCCACCTTAACAACTGGGAGCCACCCCGAAGAAAAACCATCCGCCGTGTTCACTCAAGGCAACATCAGGATCGTTGCAGACAACATAAACAATGCCTTGATCATCCAGTGCAGCCCCCAGGACTACGAGACGATCAAGGATACCATTCGGATGCTGGATGTGGTCCCTCGCCAGGTCCTGATTGACGCCAAAATCTACGAAGTAACATTGACTGGCGCCTTGTCGATGGGGGTTTCCTATTTCCTGCAACAGCGCACAGACACCACGAAAACCACTTTAGCTTCATTTACAGCAACCGGGGACTCAAGCCACCAGAAAGGGTTCAACATCTCCGGCGGCACCTTAATCGGAAATACCCGGGAACTCCTCACCTATCTCAATGCTCAGGAAAGCCGCTCACGGACCCGTGTCCTGTCTGCCCCTAATATCATTGCCTCAGACAACGTCGCTGCCAGGATCCAGGTAGGCAGTGAAGTCCCGCTGCTGACCTCTCAAGGAGTTGTGCCTGGCGGATCCGTGGGGGGAACAAGCCTGTTTTCGAACACTATTTCCAATCGCCCCACGGGGGTAATTTTGAGTGTCACGCCCAGGATCAACAGCAGTGGCTGGGTCACTCTGAAGCTCAACCAGGAGGTCAGCGCGCCAGTAGCCCCGGATGCCGGAAGCTCCATCCAGTCCCCTTCCATCAGCATCAGGTCGGTCGACACCCAGGTCACTGTTAAAGACGGGGAGACCATTGCCATTGGCGGAATCATATCTGAGAATAAGCTCTACTCGAAGAATCGAGTCCCGTTAGTCGGCGACATCCCGGGTCTTGGTTTGCTGTTCGGCAATACCACGAAGAGCACTACACGCACGGAATTAATCGTTCTGATCACGCCTCACGTGGTTCAGGACCTCGACACCGCTTCAGAAGTCTCCGACGAGTTAAAGTCCAAGCTCAAGGGCTTGAAAAAGGAGTTGAGGCAAGCGGAAGAACACTGATTTCCACTTTTTTTGTCGTTTTTTGATACAAATGGACCTCTCCGATGGCATACTGGGTGGAAGCAATTGATCGGGACGAGGAAAAAGTGGATTATTTGTGCCTAAAGGTTAAGTTTCTTTTTGCCGAGAGTTCTGTCGTACAGAATGCAGAAACTCTCCATGAAGCGCATCGTGGCCAGGAAATAACTCGCGCATTGGCAAACAGATAAGAAAGACTGATGGGCAGGCGAGCAGTAAAAAAAGTGTTGACATCCCCTTTTGAGAGTGTTAACTTACCTGCGATATTGCTGTGTTATTAATAACTTAGGATAATTTTTGGGGGGCATGATTTGGTCCAGGGGGCAGCTTATGGGGAGGCGGCAAATCTCCAATCCTCCGCTGGACGAAAGATACTATTTAAGGAGGTGAGGGAAGAGGCATTCATTAGAAAAACGATTCGTCAAGGATTCTCCATGTAACACCAGACAAAATGGAGCCTGAGCTAATCAGCATTGAGATTTCGAAAAGACATCCCGAGCGAGGTAGCAATCCCAGGGCAGATGTGATGTCTGGCTCAATGTAGTCCTGAGTACACCGTTAGTTGTACAGTAGCTCTTAACAACCATACTTAAGCAAGTGAGGAGAGAAAATGCGAGCAAAGAGCAAATTAGTTGTATTTGCGTTGTCTGCAATGATGATCATGACCTTCACAATTGCAGCCTACGCACAAACCACTACCAATTTTTGGTTCGTCAGTTCGACGCCAACCAATGTGGTTCAGACAGGAGTCGCTGAGGTCCTTGGCGAAGTCCGTATTACGGCTGCAAATGCCCCATACGTGCAACAACCCTCAGTCGATAGCACGATCAGCGTGACTTACAACGTCCCAATCGCCAATGCGTTTTCTGGACAGGCGAGCGACAATGGTGCCGGCGTGCTTAACTCCGGCGTAACCACGGAGGGAATTACAATTACTGTGGCTGGGAATTTTGCCGATGCCGGCCTTAAAGCCCAAGTGAGCAACAACCCCGCCAATGGTTCCGGGACGATTACCATCTCGGTTCCTGCTGGTCTCACCCCAAGTACCGATGCCTTAATTAAGATTAACGGGGTGCGCGGACGGGTAACGGGTATTACCGCTCCAGCCACCGTCAATGCCAACCTGACGGCCAATCCCAGCTTTTCCCACAGCTTTGTGAACGTGTCTACTGTGATTGTGGCCTACCCGCAGCCGGGACTGGTGGTAACCTATTCAGGGGCCGTAGACCCGATCTGCCAGCCCGTTAACCCCGCGACTATTCACATTGGTGAAGGTTTTGCTGGGGCGTTTGTCCAGGAGCAATCGATCGCAAGTTACGCAAATCCCGCTAACCCTCGTCCGGGTTATGGTGCTACAAACCATACACAGATACGGATAATGGTCCAGAACCTGCCTGCCAACGTAACTATCGTCTGGCCAGTCTTGGTGGCTGCGGACCAAGAAAATTCTACTGCCACTTTGAATCTGTTGTCGGGTTCAACCTCTACACAGGCGATCTATGATTTCCAGACACTGAATCAGGGGAACTCCGATTTGATAACGGAGAGTTTCTCGCTCGTCCTGCATTCTCCCAAGACGACTTCTGGAATCACAGTTCCCAGCAACTCCGGGTTCGGGCAGGCCACTGCCTCAACTGAGTTGTTCCCGAAAGACTCCGAGACCGACACACCATTTGTTTCACCTTGGGACACCCTGGCTGAATTTCGGCCCTCTTTTGAAGGCCCGGTGATTAGCGGAAATCTCCTCGCCGTGACCAAGTGCGTAACCTACCTCCTGTGGCCGTACCTTGCCGCTAGCAGTCCGGAGAATGGCGGGTTCGACAGCGGCGTGGCCGTTGCCAACACCAGTGCCGATGGCGATATGACCGCTGGTCCTTTCGTGGATGTTTCGGATGGGGCCGCTGCGCAGTCCGGACAGATTGTGTTCTACGGCTGGCCGATGTTCCCGGTCGGAACGACGCCTCCAACGGCACCTCTGACCTACACTGTGCCCAACCTCGAGGCGGGCAACACATGGGCCGATTCTTTCTCTGACACCTCTACCGGTGGTTTGGGAACGGTGTTTGGGAACTTCATCGGCTACGTGATTGCCAGGGCAGACTTCCAGTATGCCCATGGCTTCGGCTTCATTACTGCGAAATACGGGAGCGCGGTTCCCGTGTTGGCGCAAGGCTACATTGCCAACGTGATTCCGGATCCGTCGATTACCGGTGGTCGTAATGCCGACCCTGCTAATGTAGATGGTTCTGGCGAGAACCTGGGCAACTAAGCTTGTTCCTTGCTTGACTCAAAGGGTAGCTACCAAAGTAGCTACCCTTTTTTTGTTGTTTCTGGGAGAAGGGTGCAGTGAAATTCCCCCTTGGCAAAAGGGGGGAAGGCAGCTTTAGCTGCCAGGGGGTTGTCCCTTTGTTGAGAGGACTCGTCAGGACGGAACAAGGACATCCCCCTAACCCCGAAGGTGTGAAGAAATTCCCCTCCTGGGTCAGGAGGGGAATTTTTCATGGCTTCCCCTTCAAAGGGAATTGGGCACATTTTCATCCGCGGTGGTAAACATATATAAGGTCATGGGGCATTTCTCAGAGAATGTGGGTTTGGCAGCCACGACAAATCACTCTTGAGTTGTCGTGGGCTTGTAGCCACAAATGAAAAGCCCACGATGAATTCAAGAAACGAATTTATCGTGGCTACCGAAACCATTCTCATTGGCGATAACGCGCCAGAATGAGGCATGGGGAACTTTTAACGGCAAACAATTATGAGATCAATATCTATACGGTTTAGTGGTTGCTTCCTGGCATGGTGTCTTCTTACTTCGACGATTCTGGCGGATACTTCTGAAAGTGACAAGCTCAGGAATCGTGTCACTCAGTTCTACATGGCTGTGCAAATGGGACAGACGGAAAAAGCCGCACAATTCGTCATGGAGGATTCCAGGAAGAGTTTCAGCTCCGGCGGGCAAGCCAAGATCCTCGGATTCAGTATTAATTCAATCGTGCTTGAGGAGGGCGAGAAGTCGGCACTCGTCGGGATAACTCTCAAGATGATGATGCCGGCCATGGCCCAGGTGTTTGATGTTCCTGACACCTCCCGCTGGCGGCTCGATTCGGGGGAATGGTACCTGGACCCCAGCCATTCGCCTCAAACTTACGCCAACAAACAAAAAGAGTATTACTACGATAAGCTGATAGCCAGAAACAAGAAGGGATCGACGGTGCCGCCTGCTGAGGTGAAATTTGATAAGGAACTGATCGATGTTGGGCCCCAGGCCAAGGGAAAGACGCTGCAAATTAAGTTCCCCTTTACCAACTTGTCGAAGCAACCCATCCGTTTGGAGAAGGTTTATATTCCGACTCTCTTCTTGAAGGACGTCACGCATCAAACCGAATTCAAGCCCGGGGAAAAAGGGGAAGTCGCAATCGAGTTGGATACCACCACCCTGTTCCGTGGGTTTGATCAGACTTTCTTTGTCGAGTTTCAGCCCATCAAGGAGATGGTTCGGCTCCGAATCAGAGGGGCCGCATTCGACGCCAAAGATATCGAGGCCGCCAAAGAAAACAAGCGATAATTCGAATGGCATCGGCACGAAACAACCTGCGGCGGTGGGGGGGGCGCTCCCGCGCACGCCTGTGCCAGGCAGGTGTGTGCTGGCGAACGCGCGCAGGAGCTTGCGTTCCACCCATGATGGCGTGAGCCCCTCTCTTGAGAATCGAGTTTTGGTAGCCACGGTTACTGCGCCCTTGGCAGTGACCGTGGGCATTTGTGCCCTTTTGAAAAGCCCACGATTGAGTTTAAGAAGCAATTCAATCGTGGCTACCCCTGCCATTTTCATTGGCGGTTGCGCGTACGAGGGCGTTACTTTATTCTGGGCAAGTCCTGCAGTTGTCTTCTTGCCTCCTGAACATAAGGGCTATCCGCATCGCCACTCCAGGATCGCAAGAATCCTTCAAAGCTCTCTCGAGCCGTCGCATAATCTCGAGTCTTCAGGCAGGCCAACCCTAAATTGAAGTAGGCCTCAGCATAGAATTCGTTGCGTGCCAGCGCATTTCGATAGTATTTGATGGCCTTGGGATAGTCACCCAGCTTGGAATAAACCGTCCCCAGATTAAAGGAAGCATCAGCCGAGAGAATTGTCTTGCGGACCTCCTCAGCCCACTTGAGAGCCTCTCGATTCCGCCCGGAGTGTAAGCAAAGCAAGGCCAAATTGCTCCTGGCTTCGTCGAAGTTTGGCTTGAGGCGAATCGCCTCAAGAAAGGCCACCTCTGCAAGTTGAAAATTGCCTTTTTCTGTGCAGGCTACCCCGAAGTTATTCTGCACTCGAGGACTTTGGGGGTACTTGGTCAGATTGTCCTGCCAGAGTGTGAAGTCATCCTGCCAAACCTTATTGCGATTGAAAGTCAAGCGCATGAGCCCCGTGCAAATGATCAAAAGGGAAACAGTGAAAACAACGCGGCGGGATGGATAGACAGAGCAACGAAGCAGGTCTGATCCTGAAAAGACCAGGAGTCCGATTACCCCGATGGAAGACAGGTAGATCCGGTGTTCAAAGGCCAACTCCAGCGGCCAAACACTGGATTCAATGACTAGAAAAACAAAGAACCACAAACCCAGGAAGCCATAGAGCGGCCTCTTGTCCTTTAATCCGATTGAGGCCACAATCGCTGTCCCTATCAAAAGAATTGAGGGAAGCGTCGTCCAGGGATGGAACAAGGATGTGGACTTTTGGATCTCATGGTGAAGCGCCTGGCGATCCAAAAAGGGGGTAACCAGCAGTGAGAAATAGAAGACCACCACTCGCGCCTCAGTCAGCAGCCTTTCCTTCATGGTGAAATCTCGCCAGGAGTAATTGCGATGAAGTTCTCGGATCACTCCTGACCCATACAGCACAGCTCCTGACAAAATTGCCAGCACAAGACATACAGCGAGGAGTTTCCAGGCATGCGTTCTCAAGAATCCCCAATGGACGACAAAGAAGAACTCATAAACGACCAAAGCCAACGGCAAAATGTAAGCGTTCTCTTTGCTGAGACCGGCGAGCAAGACACAAGTGAGAAAGGAAATCAGGCAGGTAAATCTGACACCTCGCAGCTTTGTGGAACGGAGCTGCAGATAAAGAACGAGAGCCGCCAGAAGGAATAAAGACGACAACGAGTTCATTCTCTGGACAATGTAAGTGACCGACTGGGTCTGGATCGGGTGTAAAGACCACAGGCAGGCAGCCAGGAACGCCAAAGCCTGTTTCTGCTGCGAAGACCCCAAGGAAGAGTGTCTGTCAGCAAACAACCAGAGCAGGAGAAATACGAGAACCCCATTCAGCGCATGAATGGAGAAATTAACCACGTGGTACGGAAAAACGTCAAGGCGGGAAACGTAATAGTTGAGCGCAAAGCTCAGGTACGAAACCGGCCGTCTTCCTCCTATCCTGGCCGACCACGCCGTATGTAGGCTCTGCCAGGAGAGATCTTTGATTTGAATGTCCCGATAGGTAACGATATTCGCCAGATCATCGAAGTGCCAGCCAGCTTGGAAGGAATTCGCGTAAGCGATCAGATTCAAGACCACCAGCGCTCCTGCTAAAATCACGAATTGCCGTCGGAGCATAAGATTGCCGCGAGTGCGTTCCCCGGTCCCGGCCCGATGGTTGTGGGTTAATTTCTGCGGCGATTTACGAATCACGTATTAAACCTATGTTAAGGTTCCCTCAAGAAACAAGGACTCAGGCAGACATGCGCTGCTACGCGTTCATTGAAGCCGAGGACACGCAGCACCGCATCCCCACATTGATCGTGTGTCCCACCACCCCGTGCTCACTGACGCTAGCGCCTCCATTCACTGGGAGAGGGCTGTATGTCCATTTGGCTACTTCCTTGCGAGGCGCAAGTTACAAATGGACTATTGAACGACCATGGATTTTTTGTCGGCCTCGGCGGCCTGGTCGAACAGCTTCAAGGCTCGATAGGCGTTAGCCATGCCCGAGTACGCCCTGCCTGCCTCTCTAGGACTCACCTGCAATACTTCCTGGTAAGCTCTCAGGGCCTCATCGTACCGCCCTACGATCATGCAGGCATCTCCCAGGTTGAACCAGACTCTGGAATAGTTCCGCCCAAGTTTCAAGGCCTGCAGGAATACAGAAATCGCCTCCGGGTACCGATTGAGGCCAAAATACAGATCTCCGAGCCCGGAGTAGACTTCCACATCGGAAGGGTAAATCGCAATGGCCTGTCGATAGGCGGCAATGGCCTCATCCGTGCGTCCCAGGGCGCCGTATATGGGCCCCAGGTTCTTGTAAGCGCTCCAGTTTGGTCTCGCCGCAATTGAAAGATTAAAAGCTTTCAACGCATCCTCGTACATTAGTTTGGATGCGTATACATTCCCGAGATTGTTGAAGAGAAGGGAGGCCTTTGGAGAGGACTTTAAGGTAGTTTCATAAAAAACTAGTTCATCGTGCCAGACTCTGTTTCGCTGTATAGTCATCCAGGATAACAAGGCCGCTAAAGCCACGCATCCCAGAGTGCCAGCCCTTGACGCATTGGTCTTCATTGCAGCCAGGGGGATGCTCAAAGCCAGGCAGAGCCCCACGTCAGGGAGATAGAGGTATCGCTCAGCGAGCGCGTTTTCACCAATCCGTCTGAAAAAAATCAATACCGGCAAGAGGGTCAGAATGAACCAGAACAAGCTAAACGGCAATAGAGGTCGGACGGGCTGAGTCAACCTCTTGTGTAACAGTACGGCGGCAACGAGGACCAATACTAGAACCAGTATGGCCTTAAGCAGACGGAGGTCGAAAAGTCCCACAATAGGATCAAACAAATGAAAGGCATTGAGGTTGGCCGGATAGAAGAAAGTCTCAAAGTATTGTGAAAGTAAGTCCACCTGGTTCAACAGGCCTTGAAAAAACCCAATCTTGTTGTACTGCAATTGGCCCTGGGCGGTGAAGCCGCCAATTGCCTTGATCCTCATTGCAAAGTACAAAAGGCATGCCCCGCCCAGAAGGAGGTATACTCTCAAGTTGCCGGTCTTCCAGGGTGCCCTTCCCAAAACAACCCACTCATAGGCAATCAATACTAATACAAGGGTTGCCATGGTCTCTTTGGCAAACAGGCCAATCAGAAAACTGGAACTGATTAGGACCAGCCAGATTGTTCTGGAGGAGGACAGGAAGTTCAAATAGAACAAAACGCAGAGGGCAAAAAGCAGGGCGCAGGATACATCCGTGATGCCTGAAATCCAGGTTACAGCCTCGGAATTTGCCGGATGGACTGCGAAGAGCAGGGCCCCCACAAATGCGGACCATGGAGGAAGTCCAAGGCGGCGAGCAACCCAGAAGGATAAGTAACAGGCACATAAGTGAAGAAGAATCTTGAAACCATGGTACCCCCATGCGGAAGTTCCGAAAAACTTATACAACACGGCATAGAGTAGATACTGAACAGGTCGATAATAATTGGAACCTGCCTGAAATTGAAAAGGAGTATCGGTGCTGAAAGCCCAGGCAGAGGAGGTCAGGATATCGGAGATATGAGAAAAATCGTGGACATACTGATTCTGGAGAATCTCAGCCGTGTCATCGTGTACAAACCCGTTTTTCAGTGTGTTACCATACGTGACGAGAACGGCTGTGGTGATTAATAGAATCGGTAAGATGAGATCCCTGAAGACCCTTAGACGGCTGGTAGATGCCTGGGAGGATACCTGATCCCTGGGCGCAGAGACGACTGATCGAGGATGACGTGAGTGCTTTCGTTTGCGCTTTTTCTTTGTCATGAATTCGGGAGGTTGCGGCAATTCCAAATGCTAGCACAAAAATGCCGCGTCGGGCAGGCCACTCATCTGAGAAGGGTGCAATCAAGACCCACCCACCGGTGAAAACAGAGTGCGCCAGGTCAAATAGGTTTTGATAGTGGACAGTCCAACGAATGATCTCTAGCATTAGCGTAAGAAGGTCGGCACTGCCGCTCAGAGGCAATTGAATTCATTTGCTACCTTTTATCTTTTGTTCCAATTTGACCCCTGCAATGACGAGAGCTTCTTATTATTGCCGCATAGACCACAACGGATGCCCGTCCTGTAAGGCGGAGGATTTTGGACAAACGCCGATTCTCAGCGATTCTCTGGCACTTGCATGGGAGTTGACCGATCAGGAACGGCGCATGTTCGATGAGAGAGAGGGACATAGCTGCTTGATTTGCGGCATGTCTAAACGGGTCCGCATGCTTTATTGGAGCTTGAAAAAACTTCTGCCGGAACTTCAACGGCTGGACATTCTTCACCTAAACCGGATCAATGGCCTTAGCGGGCCTCTCAGAGAAGCTCGGATATTGGTTGAAACTGTTTACAGACCGGATCTGCCTTTCGGAACCCTGGTCGAAGGGTATGTCAATCAGGACATGACTGACCTTAAGTTTACGAACTGCTCGTTCGATGTCGTTATCCATTCTGAAACACTGGAACATATTCACGACTACGAGAAAGCCCTCTCTGAGGCAACGAGAGTTCTCCGGCCAGAAGGTCGCCAGCTCTATACAGTCCCGTTGCTTCACAATCGGCTAACCCGCCGGAGGATGATAGTTGGAACCAATGGCGAGAGGATAGATTTGCTGCCTCCGAGTTTCCATGGGAATGTAGGGGAATACCCGGTGGTATGGGAGTTTGGGGGTGATTTCTTCCAAAAGAGGGGAGCTTACATCGCTCAAATTCATTACGACGACTACTGGAGCAACCCAACGATTTTCACGATTATCGAAAACAAGAGTTAGACGATCCGCAGATTGCGCAGATTGACGCCGAGAAAACCGATTCATCAGGCCTTGTCATGAATTCTCCTGTCCGCAGATTACGCAGGTCCACGCAGATTCATAGATGCCACAAGAACATCGGTACAATTTGAATTTTGGACCAAATCCCTGGGAATTCATAAATGCGCCAGGTTCTTCTGCGTCAATCTGCGGAATCTGTGGATCAATCCTCTTGAAATCCAAAGACTAGCCTTTCATATTGCAGGCTGGCAGCACCAAAGTTGATCAGCAGGCCGCGAGCTATTCTTGTCGCCTTCAAGTAGTTGATCACCTGAGCCTGGTCTTTACCACTCAGGGCGTCCAAGGCCTTCAGTTCAACAATTACCGAATCATAGCAGATAAAGTCTGGTTTGAATGTGCAAGGCAGAAGCTTACCTTTGTACATCACCTGCAGGCCTACCTCCCTCTGGAATGGTATACCGCGGCGAGACAATTCATCAGCCAGAGCCTCATGGTAAACAGACTCCAGGAAACCGCAGCCCAGCACATGATGAACCTCCATGGCAGCCCCGATGATGAGGTAAGTTTGTGGATCTCCAGTCATGAAGACTCCCATCCGCAGATTACGCAGATCAACCCAGAGGAGACCCCTCTATTCCCGCATTTCCAGGAACCTGTAACCGAAAGTCAATTGATACCGAAAATCATTTCACATCCATGAGTCTAAGCCCACCCACTAAATCTGCAGTCTACCTTTAGACGCCCCGATTCATTTAAGAGATTCTATTGGTACCGACAATTCCTGAGGCATCTGTGAATCTGCGTCAATCGGCGGAATCTGCGGAGGAACTATTTCAAGGCGAAAAAGACTGCCCGGTCATTCCTGACATACTGGGGATTGAGACCGGGCTTGGCGGCTGCCTGCAACACATGGGAGAACCCCGCAGCAAAGAGCATTTGCCGGATAGCGGAGGCATTCGGAATATAGCTGAGTGAACCCAGCGCGGCGAGATTGTTCTGCTCCATGTCCGTCTCCTGAATCAAGGCCAGGGCACCGTCGAGTTCCAGAGTGACCGATGTTTGTCCCCAACCGCTTGAGACGGGGGTATTCTGGCGGGTCAGTTGAGTCTCGATGATGGAAAGCTTCCTAGTAATCTTCGAAAGAAGCCGCAGAGCTCCCATCGGGTTTTCGATATGATAGAGAATCCCAAGGAACAAGGTGAGATCGTATTCCCCTTGGCGGTCCCGGTTGGATAAAAAGTCTTCTACTTCAAACACCAGCCGTTTTGAGTCGTAACCATAGAGGGTTTGAACCCAGCGAGCCCGCCCGATATTGGTCTCCCGGATGTCGATTCCGCGAACAGTTGCACCGCGATGGTAGAGCAAATGGGAGAAGTATCCCTCATTGCAGGCAATATCCAAGCAAGACTTGTCTTGCAGTCCTTCCGGGAAGAAGCAGTCAACCACGGGCATAATCATTTGTTCCCGTGTGGAATGGACGGAACGGAGTTCTTCTGCGAGGAGTGGCGTCTTGACCCCATCTCCCAAGTCAAATTCATACATCCAGCCGGGCTCTTGATTGGCCTTTTTCAACTTCTCTTCCACGGTCATAAGGCACCTTTCGGGAAATGGCAGGAAGTGCACTTTTACAAGAATGGCTACGACTACTTATTATACACTTGTTTGGAGCCCTTACGATTTATGCAAATTATAGTGGCAACTTTAGAGGTCGCTCCATTTACACTTCCCCCTCGCCCCGCCTTCGGCGCCCCTCTCCCGGTGGTGGAGGGGCCTGGGGTTGAGGGGTTTGTCACCATATTCTGCAATCCCCAATAATGGCCTGCTGTTCAATTGCCGCTCTGGATTGATAGAATTGTTTCGATGTCGAGTGGTTTTTCGACCCTGTAATGGACGTCAACCAAAACAACAATAGCCTTCATCCGAGTAACGACAGCCTTCGAGGAACGGTCTTATTCCTGACATCTTCTTATCCTAAAGATGCGACGGAACCCTCCGGGATATTCCTACACTATCTCAATAGAGAGCTGGCTGCCCTGGGTTGGACCATCCTGGTTGTAGCTCCCAGTTTTCCAGGGGGCAAGGCCACTGAAGAGATGGACGGAATCACAGTCTTAAGATTTACCTATTTCATTCCGGCCCTGCAAAAACTCTGTTACCGGAGTGGGATCATTCCGAATCTCAAGCAGTCGCCCTGGCTCTGGCTAGAAGTTCCATTTTATTTCGCCAGCATGTTCTGGAGGTCCTGCCGGCTGTTACAGCGCCTTCCGGTGGATGTCATTTGTGCGCATTGGATTCTTCCTCAGGGGGTTGTGGCGGCTGCGATCAGGAGATTCTATAAAGTGCCTCTAATGGTTACGGCGCACGGGAGCGACATGTCCAGCTTCGAAGGGCGTTTGGGCAGTGCCTTGAAGCGGTTTGTCTTGAGCCGGGTAAAATCCTGCAGTGCCAACAGCCAATATACCAGCCGGCAAATCAATCTGATTTTGCCTCAATTGCCGGTTGAGGTAATCCCCATGGGGGTAGATCCGGGAGAATTCCGTACAGAAAAGAAGTCAACTGTCCGCAAAACCTTGGGAATTGGCGGAGAATTCCTGCTGTTTGTTGGTCGATTGGTCCAAGAGAAAGGGCCGCTCTATCTACTGAAGGCCTTGCCCCCTGTCCTGGAGAAGTTTCCTCGCACTCTGCTGGTGCTAGCTGGGGGCGGGACCCAAAGACGGGAATTGGAGCATCTGGCAGAGGATCTAGGCATCACCCATGCCGTTCGATTCCTGGGGAGAATTCCCCACCAAGAACTGGCCTGCTATTACTCCGCCGCAGATGTTTTTGTGGGGCCTTCTCTGGTTGAAGGCCTCGGGATCGTGTTTCTTGAAGCTGCGGCTTCGGGATTGCCCATCGTCGGGAGCCGTGTGGGTGGCGTCTCCGACATCCTGATCGATGGGGTAACTGGAATCGAAGTCGAACCAGCCAATTCCGGGCAACTGGCTAACGCGATTATTCGCCTCCTCGACAATCCCGAATTGCGGCGCACTCTGGCAAACAACGCGCGGCAGCATGTAGAGCAACATTTTACCTGGAAACAAGTGGCTCTGCGGTTTGACCGGCTGCTCCGTGAGACGATGCAGAGAAAGGCAAATCAATCGTGAAGATCTTGTGCCCCATCATTGGCGGATCCGGGGTGGAGATATACCATCAGCGGTTGGCCGCAGGCTTGGCGGACACAGGGATTGAGACGCAGCTCGTCAGATTTTCTCCCCAATGGGAATACATCCCCTGGCTACTCAATTGGCCCGGACGGCGGCTTCCTCCACGCGGGCTTCAAGCCGATGTGCTTCATACCAACGTGGAGTATGGTCAACATTTCCGGTGGAAGCCCATTCCCTGGGTCGTCACACTGCATCATTGCTCAATTGACGACAAGTACGCAACCTTCCTTTCTCCGCTCTCTCGGGTCCACCATCAGTTCTTCCTGAAGCCGTCGGTCAGGAAATCCTTACTAAGTGCAGACCGGGCAGTTGCCGTCAGTGATTACACCAGGCAGGTGATGAACCAGGTCTTTCAAAAGGAGCTCCCCATTCGGGTCATTTACAACGGTATTGACCCGGAGGTCTATGCACCTAGAGAACTCGACGTTTCAACGAAGGGAGACCGCATGGTTCTCTTTTTCTCGGGGAATCCATCCCTCCGAAAAGGGGCCGATCTTCTAGCCCCCGTCATGCAGCGCCTAGGAAGCGATTTCGAGTTACGCTTCACGACCGGTCTGCGTCCAACCCGTCCTGGAAAAGGAGTCGATGCCAACATGAAGTGTCTGGGCAGGCTCTCGGAGTCCGGTCTGGTGGCGGAAATCAATAACGCCGACATTATTCTTCAACCCTCCCGTAGAGAGGGATTCGGATACTCCATCCTGGAGGGAATGGCTTGTGGCAAGCCGATCGTTTCCAGTCAGTGTTCCTCGATTCCAGAGCTGGTAGAGCATGGCAAGGGGGGATATCTCTGCGAGGTCGGATCAGTGGATCAAATCGTCAAGGCAATCCGGGATCTCGCCCAATCTGAGGACAGGCGACGGGGCATGGGAGAATATAACCGACAGCGCGTGCTCGGCCGGTTCAGCCTCCAGCAGATGGCTCAACGGTATGCCGGGCTATACGGGGAACTAGTTGGAGAGGGTGATGCAAATCGGAGTTGACGCGCGGTCTTTGCTGCCGATGAGAACCGGCATCGGGACTTACCTGGGAGAGATCCTGCAGCACCTTCCGGCCAGTGATGTTGTCGGCCGCTTTCATCTCTTTTCCCATCGTCCGGTTGACTTTCCCCCATCCCCCAAGGTGGCAACTCACGTCCATCAGGCCCGCTGGGGGCTGGGCTGGTACCTGCTGCAATCGTTCCGGTCAATAAACTGTTTGCAGTTGGATCTCTTCTGGGGGGTCCAGGGCCTCGTTCCCCTTGGCCTTGAGCGGCAATTGCCGTCGGTCATTACCATTCACGACTGCGTGCATCGGATGGGGACTGGTTTTGCGCCATCCGCACTTTACAACTACCTGCACCGCCTGTTGTTGCCGGCTTCAATACGTCGAGCCCAAAAGATCCTGACTATCTCCCGGTTCGTGGCCGGTGAGATTCACAAGTACTACAACGTTCCTTTCAGTCGAATTGAGGTCACTCCGCTGGGAGTGAGTGATACCTTCTTTCGATCCAATATCCAGGAAGCGGCTATACAGGGCATCCTCGAAAAACACCGGATCCCGAGACCGTTCATTTTGGCTGTGGGAACCCTGGAACCGAGGAAGAACCTGAAAACTCTGTCACGGGCGTTTGCGCTCCTGCCGTCGGAGATTCACAGAAAGTATCATTTGGTTCTTGCTGGAAAACCGGGTTGGAAAGCCGAATCTCTTGAAAGGGAACTCTGCTCCAACCCCCTTTCCAGCCGCATCATCAGGGCGGGATACATCTCTGCTGATGATTTGCCCTATCTCTATGCCGGAGCTGAAATGCTTGTGCTCCCTTCCTTTTATGAGGGTTTTGGATTGCCGGCCCTGGAGGCGATGGCTGCCGGATGCCCGGTTGTTGCTTCCAGCACTTCTGGTTTAGAAGAAGTAGTTGGATCGGCAGGAATTCTAGTTGATCCGCTTGGCCCTGTCGTAGAATGGAGTCGGGCTATTGAGAGAATGGCGAGATCTTCGGGTCTTAGGAACGAATTAAGAGAAAAGGGGGTATTCAGGGCTAGGGAGTACAGATGGAGTGCGTGCGCCAAAGCGACTCTTGATCTCCTCTACGATACCGTTGGCAGATAAGAGGATCCGCGCCAGGCGGATGAGGGCTTCACCTCGACGAAGCTGACTGATGGTTCTGTAGCATGATCCTCGCCTCCTGCTCTGCGGGCGGACAGCTGATCCCAGGCTGAGTTCCAGATGCCCTGCCCTGGATAGTGTGCTGTAAACCCATCTTAAGAAGCGGCGCCCTTAGACACTCAGAAGCGAAATAGCAAATTGTTGGTCGAGCGGCCGAACACTAACTGGAAATCCTCGATAGAGCACAATGTAAATTGTTGACTAGAGAAAAACACTTGTGAGTTCGCGACCATCCCTACTGCATAATCTCCGTCTGACCGGTCTGGCTGTTATACTGTTAGTCATTGTTACAGCAGGATCAGTTCTGCGAATCCTTTCGGTACTCGAAACCAGGGTAGACCATCCGGTCCGCGGGGATTCCATCGACTACTTCTTTTACGCTTATAACCTGCGGCATTCCGGCGTCTACTCGCGATCCACTGAGAGCTATTCCCACTGGAACGCGCCGGTTCCTCCGGATGCTTTCCGGTCACCGGGATATCCTATTTTTCTCACTGCTTTTGTTAGTGGGGACCCCTTGTATGTTTTTCAGAAGGGGGAGCCAAACAACAACATTGTGGCCCGAATCACCCTCACGCAAGCCTTCATCAGTATGGCCACTCTATTGGGGGTGTTCTATGTCTGCCGTGGCTTCCTGCCCGATGCCCTGGCTTTAATGGCCACTGCCTTGACGGCGTTTAGCCCTCATTTGATTGTGATGAACTCATATGTTTTGACGGAGACGCTCTTTTGCGTGCTTGTGGTTCTTCTAGCATATCTGCTCAACTCTTGTCGGCCTGGTATGCCTTCTTGGCTAGGTGGCTTAATTGGCGTCGGATTAGCAGCTGCGTCGTTAGTCCGTCCGACATTGGAGTATTTTCTGATACCTCTCCTGGTCTTCATCCTGTTATCGATAGGAGTTCGGAAGGGAGTGAAAATCGCAGGAATGATTGTCCTAGGATTCTCTCTCCTATACGGGCCCTGGGTCGCCAGAAACCTGCAGACGCTGGGAAGGACAGGAGACAAGGGAATTATGATTGGCACCCTTCTCCACGGGATGTATCCCGATTTCATGTACGACAACAATCCTGACAGTTATGGATCTCCGTACAGGTTTGATCCCCGGGTCGCTGAATTCAATCGCAGTATGAAGGCACTTCTGGGTGAAATAAGACGACGGTTTTCAGAGGAACCTGTTGCTCATTTTAAGTGGTATTTAATCGGGAAGCCCATAGCATTTTGGTCATGGGACGAGGTACAAGGCGCTGGTGATGTGTTTGTCTTTCCGGTTGAACAAACCCCATATTGGGATTCCCCACTGTTCCTGGCAACTCATGGCCTCATGAAGTTCATTCATTGGCCAGTAGTCTTGTTGGGATTGGCAGGATTTTTCCTGGCATGGTGGCCAATGACAAAGCGAAGGATCGATGGGCAGTCCTTGTTTGCGCTTCGGGCGATGGCATTGCTTTTGGGGTACTTCACTCTCCTCCACGCGGTAGGCACCCCCCTACCTCGATACGCGACCCCGGTAAGACCAATCCTTTTTGGTGTTGCTATGTTCCCGCTCTCGTTCTGGTTTCGGACCATGGCAGTGATCCACCCAGGATCGCACCAAGCCCCATTAAGATCTAGCAAGCCAAAGCGCCCCGCCCGTCGCCCTTGATCCAAGCACATTGGCTCTCCCGCCTTGGGGAGCTTGCTCTTCATCGATAGAGTCGGAGTGAGGAAACTCCCGGCTGCCTTCTGCTTATCCTGGAGCGTGCTTGGGAGTTCTCATAGCACCTGCGAATCCGAGAGATTTTTCAGAATTATTTTTCGCCGACGGGAGTCTTTGGACTGCCGCTTGATGTTTCTGTTGAGGGTTTGGAAGCCGACTCATCTTTCTTGACGTCCGGCTTAGACTCACTTTTCCTTGCATAGTCACTTACGTACCAGCCGGATCCCTTTAATTGGAAGGAAGCCTGGGAGATCAGCTTAGATAGCTTTCCCCGGCAGGACGTACAGGTGGTCAAGGGCTCATCGGAGAACTTTTGGATCACTTCGAATTGGCGACTGCAATTCTCGCAACGATATTCATAAATCGGCATCCCTCGCATCCTCCTGCATTCCAACAGCTCTTCGGAACGTTACCAATGATTCTAGCACTTTTTGACCTCCTATTCAAGCACGATGCGCCCCGTCAAGACCCTTATGCCGCTTGACACCCGCTTCGAACCAAAGCTAGCATAACAAGTATGAGGGGGTGGTAAACAGGCGAGAAAATGCCTTCATTAGACCACTTTGGACCTAGCGAACTGAATGTAATCCGGACGCAGCTTTCCGATGCCGAGTCCCTGGTAAGCCACTACTATTGCATCCCTGGACGAGAGTGGCCCATGTATCCCTATGAAATCAGGACGCTGAGTGAGCTGGGGGAAACAGAAATCGATTTGAACGCCTTGGCAATGGTGGCGAAGTATGAGTACACACTGAAGAAGTCTCTGGGTCAGCTTCGCAGTCAGGAAATCTATGGGATCTGCCTCCAAGACCATAATATCCTGGCTGCAACGCGCCGGGCTTTCAGGCCTATGACCCTGGACGCTCTCATGCTTTACATCTTGACTCATGAACTGGTGCACGTATTCCGCTTTGCCAGTTCCCTTCAGCGATACCTCATTGAGAAGGAGTTTCGGGAACAAGAAGAAAGCCGCGTGCACCGGATAACCAGTGATATCCTGCGGGAGAGGAAGGAGGGCAGGCTCCAACAGGTCCTCGAGGTATTTGAGGACTATCCTTTTGGTGTCCTGGAGAGGTAACGCAGGGGGTTGACCGCGTTTCCGTTGAGCCGGACTTCGTAATGAAGATGAGGCCCGGTGGCCCTCCCTGACTCTCCAACCAGCCCAATGAGTTGTCCCCGTTTCACTCGTTGGCCCAATGTCACCCGGAAACCTGACAGGTGAGCATATCGTGTGGTTAGTCCGGAACCATGGTCAATGATGATCAAGTTGCCGTAATCCGGTCGGCTGTCCAGCAAAACCACAACTCCGTCAGCCGAAGCCACGACCGGATGCCCGAGAGGGGCCGAAATATCAATCCCGCAGTGGTACTCGGCTTCGCCAATCTCAGACACAGCATCCCGCCAGCCAAACCGGTCCCAGAGCAACCCCAATGCCGGCCAGATGTTAGGAGTGTGGGCACGTCGGGTAGTCTGGTCGCTATAGAACCGTTCAATCTTGAAGAACCGTCCCTCCAAGCCCTTCGCATCAGTCGCCAACCTATGAAGTTCAGGCAGGAGGATGGTTCCAGCTCCAGCGGGCCCGTCCGTCGGGTCGTCCACGGGAAAAGCAACGGAGCTGATGTCTACCGAGGAGGTGGAGTCCAGGGTATTCTTGATCCCCACTGCGACACTGAGTTTTCTCGCCAAAAACTCCAGGGACCAAATTTTCTCGCCGAGCTGGTTGGTCGATGCTTGATACATTTTGTTTTCTATTTTCAAGCCTTCCAGCTCTGACCGCAGTCGGTTGAATTCCAGGACCTTGATACTCATGCGACTGAAGTTCACAAGAAAGATAACCAAACATAGAATCCCAACCATATTCGCCAGTCCTCCCATATAGAGGAGCCAAGCGGGAAGCGAGAATCTAAAGGTCTTGGGGGAATTAGGCCAATTGATCGTAATTGAATAAGCTTTTTTTGCCACGGTTCACTCCTTGGAAGTTGTTAACCAAATGGCTGATTAATGAATTCGCTTTTCTGACTGGTTAATTATGAACTGCTCAAAGATGTGGGGGACTTTTCTGAGCACATGGCAAACTGCGAAACGACGCAAATACTAACAAAACCACTCGAAGAGGTCAAAGAAAAAGGAAGGCGTTGAAGTCAATCAAAAGACAGGGTAAGACACGAGAAGTTTAAACCACGGGAAAATGACAAATACAATGTAAAAGAGAGTAAGGAGAGCAACGATCGCGTGGCGTTCAATAAAATGTAATACGCTTCCTCCTATTGTGGCGGACAGTTTAGCCACGGTCAACACCAGAATGATGTCATAACGCTCCATGAGGAAGCGCAAGAGCGAGTTCCGTTCTATTGCAGGCCCGAACAAAGCAATCCCTTGAAAAGTGGCAACCCAGTCCAAAAACTGGACCACGATGAAGCAGGTCACCACGATATCTCCGAAAAATCGATGCGAGAAGAGTCGTCTCATGTTCAAAACCCAGCCAACGCTGCAGATGCAATCGATTTGCCAGAATGAGATGGCACTCCGAGCCAAGCTCCATGGCCGGTCTGCAGACATCCAGGCCGCAGATTCCGGTCAATAACATCTGGAAAATCTGCAGAATGCAGAAAATCGCTCGGGAAGTGGCATAGAGAAGGCTGGTCTCTGCATGGGCCAGGGATTCGAAG
>JBGOTQ010000105.1:0-21061 GCA_041476565.1 Terriglobia bacterium
ACGAAAATCTCGACATTCCTCTCTCTTATAGAAACGTCAACAAGAAGGAAAGAGAGAGTACCGTGTGTGATACTTTGGATCGTTTCCAGATCGTGGCAAAAAAGGACCTTTACCCGAACCAACTTTCCGGAGGGCAGCAGCAACTGGTGGCGGTGGCGCGCGCCATAATCGCCAAACCTAAAATGATCCTGGCGGACGAGCCCACTGGCAACCTGCATTCCAGCCAGGGGGAAGAGATCATGGAACTCTTCCGAAAGCTCAACCAACAGGGAACCACTATCGTCCAGGTGACTCATTCGGAAAAGAATGCCTCTTATGGGAACCGGGTCATCAAACTGGCGGATGGGTGGATCGCCAAGGATTAGGACGGGCCAGCCCTCTTCCATCCAGGACGACCACACCAGTTGATAGCTCCGCAGCGTTACAACACGAGTGTCGAGGCAAAAACGCCTGATGCAATCTCGTACGATGTGCTAATCTTCAAACTCGAATTAGAATGAAGGATGCGCCTATGACCATGAAAACGGCAGATTCCTGCGCGCCGCGAGTGTTGATTGCCGATGACCAGCAGGACGTGCTGGAAGCATTGCGCTTCCTCTTGAAAGGTGAGGGATACCAAATTGAGGCTGTTACCTCCCCCACAGGTATCCTTCAGTCGCTGGAATCCAAAGATTTCGACGTGTTGTTGATGGATTTGAACTACGCCCGCGATACCACTTCGGGTCAAGAAGGTTTGGACCTGTTGACGCGCATTCAGTCTCTGGACAGCACACTTCCAATCGTGGTCATGACGGCCTGGGGGAGCGTCGAGGTGGCGGTGGAAGCCATGCGCCGGGGTGCGCGCGACTTCATCCAGAAACCCTGGGAAAACGCCCGCTTCCAGAGCATCGTCCGTACCCAGATTGAACTGGGGCAGGCGCTCCGCCGGGGTCAGCGCCTGGAGGCCCAGAACCAGTTGCTTCAACAGCAGCGTCCCTTATTTATTGCTGAGTCCCCGGCTATGCGTCCCGTGCGGCAGATCATCGATCGAGTGGGCCCTTCTGATGCCAATGTGCTCATCATGGGGGAGAATGGGACTGGCAAAGAGGTTGTGGCTCAATCGTTGCACGCCGTGTCGGTCCGGTTCGGAAAGCCTATGGTGGCAGTCAATGCCGGCGGTCTTTCGGAAGGGATCTTTGAAAGCGAACTCTTTGGGCACGTCAAGGGTGCTTTCACTGACGCCAAAGCTGACCGGGTGGGCCGTTTTGAGATGGCCGACGGCGGAACGCTCTTCCTGGATGAAATTGCCAATGTCCCCATGGCGCAGCAGGCCAAGCTGTTGAGGGTCATTGAGACTGGAAACTTTGAACGAGTGGGCTCCTCCAAGACCCGCCATATCAACGTCCGCATCGTCTCGGCCACCAACACCGAACTCAATGAAGAAGTCGCGGGTGGCCGCTTTCGGCAGGACCTGCTGTTCCGGCTAAATACCATCGAGATTCGTCTCCCTCCTCTGCGGGAGCGGCGGGAAGATATTCTGCTCCTGGCCCAGCATTTTCTCGGGCGGCATTCCCAGCATTACCGAAAGAACCTGACGGGTTTGGACGAGGCGGCCCTGCAGGCCCTGCTGGCTCACCCCTGGCCGGGAAACGTCCGGGAACTGGATCACTGCGTCGAGCGCGCGGTCCTGATGGCTCAGGGGCCAATGGTCAGGGCCTCTGACCTGGGACTCCGCCCGGCGCGGGATACCTCCTATCGGATCGAGGATATGAGCCTGGAAGACGTAGAAGCCTTTCTTGTCAAGAAGGCCCTCTCTCGTTGCGAAGGCAATGTGAGCCGCGCCGCAGAAATGCTGGGCCTGAGCCGTAGTGCTCTCTATCGCCGGTTGGAAAAATACAAATTGTGACAATGGATGCGTCCCTCGGGAAAGACAAGATTGATCGGGGTTCTGCCGCTGTGGATGTTGGGCAGCCTACCTTCAAGGAGTCGACTCCTGCATCCAATATCCAAAAACCACAATCCAAGGCTCACAAGCCGGCGCCGAATTATGAACGCCGAATTCTCCTCCTGAGCGTTCTGACCGGGCTACCGGGAGGACTAGTCACGCTTTTATTGCTCTGGTTTGGTGACTATACCCCCAAGGTGCAGTGGACGCTTTCAGTCTTCGTTTTGAGTTTCTGGCTTGGCAGTGCCTTTGTCCTGCGGGAGCGAGTCGTGCTCCCCCTACAAACCCTCTCCAACCTTTTGGCGGCGCTCCGCGAGGGGGATTTTTCCCTGCGGGGACGGACAGTTCCTTCGAAAGATGCGCTAGGTGATGTATTGGTTGAAGTCAATGCGCTCGCCAACTTATTACAGGAACAGCGATTCGGGGCTCTAGAAGCCACGGCATTATTGCGGACTGTCATGTCCGAAATTGACGTGGCCATCTTCACCTTCGACACCGATCAGCGGCTCCGGCTTGTCAATCGGGCTGGAGAGCGCTTACTAGCTCAACCGGTCGAACGGCTGCTGGGCCGAAAGGCTGAAGAATTGGGCCTGGCTGGATGTCTGAACGAAGAAATGACGGGAACGATCTCCATGAATTTCCCCGGGGCGTCCGGTCGGTGGGGAGTGCGGCGGAGTTCCTTCCGGGAGGGAGGTCGTCCTCATCAGTTACTGGTGCTCTCCGACCTCAGCCGGCCCCTCCGCGAAGAGGAACGGCAAGCCTGGCAGCGCCTCATCCGGGTTCTCGGCCACGAATTGAACAACTCCCTGACCCCCATCAAGTCAATGGCCGGAAGCATGGAAAGCCTGCTCCGTCGTGATCCTCCCCCGCCAGACTGGAAAGAGGACATGCAGCGCGGCCTTTCGGTCATTGCTTCCCGGTCGGAAGCCTTAAGCCGGTTCATGGTGGGCTATGCCCGGCTGGCCAAGCTGCCTCCGCCGCGGCTTGAACCGCTGGAACTGGACAGCTGGGTCCGCCGGGTGATGGGGTTGGAAACCCGGCTCAGTATCGGCCTTGAGGCTGGTCCTCCGCTGACCATCCAGGCCGACGGCGACCAATTGGAGCAGCTACTGATTAACCTCTTGCGCAATGCCGTGGATGCCTCGCTGGAGACCGGCGGGGAAGTCACAGTGGGATGGGGGAAAAGCCCTTTCCATCTGGACGTTTGGGTCAAGGACGAAGGCCCGGGGCTGGCCAACACCACCAATCTATTTGTTCCATTCTTTACCACTAAGCCTGGGGGTTCGGGCATAGGCCTGGTGTTGAGCCGGCAGATTGCAGAGGGGCACAGTGGCACTCTGACCCTGGAGAACCGGAAAGATCGGCGTGGCTGTGAAGCCCGGCTCCGGCTACCGCTGTGATACAGGTGCCAGGGGTTAGGGGTCAGGGATAGGGAATAGGGAATAGGGAATAGTATTTCTTTCCTAGCTTCTTACCTGACACCTGACAGTTGACACCTATCACCTTCCGGCTCATTGCGGATTCGCAGATGGTGCTGGAGAGGTTTCCGGCGTCGTTCCCGGATTGGGCGCCTTGACTGCGGGCCCATTCTTCGGGGTTATCACTTTGGGACCGACGATCTTCGGCGTTACCACCTTGGGGACGACGACATTGATGTCTTCCTCCACAACGGGTAAGAAGCCCCATCCCTCTCCGCCTGAAAGGGCGAATTAGGATCTCTGGAATGGTTTCCTCTCTTACATTGAGCTGGTCAAGCCACTGCAGACTGGGATTTCAGTTGATGAGGACTGCTGTTCATGCGAATCCCGAGAAGGGATAAGGCGCATATGTGAAATAGGGGCTCTGTACAACGGGGGCAACAGAAAAGGCCCATCCTTCCAATCTTCAATTGAGATGGATATACCTCATAGTCGAACTCCGCACCGCAGGATCTGCATTTCCCGGTTCTGATTTCCTTCGTATCCATATTCTTCCCTTCGTCTGATGACAAATAAAAGGTCAAGCGAGGGAACAACCTCGACAATCCCCAATGCCTCGCATTTGGAAAGTATACGTTAATTACATCGCACTAATCTAAGTTAGTCAACTTATCTTGAGCGGGGTGCCGAATGTTCCGACCGAGTACCTGAAAAATAACATCTTCAGCGTTTTCGTGACGTGGTCGGAATCCGGTCCAGGTTGTAGGAGGCCAGGATTAAACCCTTGAAACCTGTGCCTTTTCGAATAGGTAGTCCAGCCAGAGATTGGTGAGTTTCTCCTGAACTGTATTAGCGCGGAGACGTTCGTTGAGGTTCTTGAAATCGACCTCATCTAAGCGCTGATCCTGGTTAAAGCAAGAGAAAACAGCCCGCGTGATTTTACAGGTGACCGGGTCAACGTGGACCTGCAGGCATTGGGCGCAAACTTCTTTCATCATGCATTGCATGGGCGAATTGATAGAACCGATGGCGATATGGTCCGGACGGAAGTAAGGGCCCAGAACCCCATCCGGTCGGCGTGCAGCTTTGACTGCGGCCATCATCCGGTCCGAGCCGATGGCAATTACCCGGTCAATCTGACGAAAATAAAACAAGGGTTTGCCCAGCCGGACCTCGGCATAAGCCTTCATTGCCTGAACGATATTGCCGCGGAAGTGAAGGTCCTGAGGGCGGCGCGGTTGGATCTCCGATCCCGAGTCGGTGGACCAGATCAACTGGTCGCAGGAGTCTTCGACTTCGTCTTGCTTATACAGGTCTTCCCCTTTCTTGTAGCCGGCAAAATAAATGACCCGGTTGCCGTTCTGTCGCATCGCCTTCCCGATCGAGAAGAGCACGGCGTTACCCAGCCCTCCTCCTGCCAGTAGGACAGTCTCCCCTTTCGGGATTTCGGTGGGAGCTCCAGTTGGGCCCATCACCACCACCGGTTCTCCAGGTCTGAGGAGTGCGCAAAGGCGTGAACTGCTTCCCAACTCCAGGACAATCATGCTGAGTAGTCCCCGATGTTTATCCACCCAGGCTCCTGTCAATGCCAGGCCTTCCATCATGAGTTTGGTCCCGTCTAATTTCAAACTGTGGACTTCGCAATTCTGCAACCGGTAAAACTGGCCCGGGTGGAATTGCCGGGCAGCCCGAGGGGCCCGGACAATGACCTCCACAATAGTGGGAGTCAACCGATCGACCCGTACGACCTGAGGCACCAGTTCATCGTCGAGTCGAGTTGCTAGTTGCCTGAAGGCCTGGTCACGCTTCGGTTGTTCCTCTGGTCTCAGATTGCGGAGCTCCTCCTCAAATAAATAAGCAACCTGGGGATACCCCAACTTGGCGCTAGCCATCGCCTTAACGACGTTACCTGCAAAGACAGGATGATTGTCCCCGTAGTAAGTAATGAAATGATTGTCGTTTTGGTAAGAGGTGAAAAACCCGGTCTCTCCCTTCCCGGCTGGAATGAGCTTTAGACGGCGGTCTTCATCTCTAGTCACTTTGAAACTGGCGAAAAAATCCCCCTTCTCATCCAGACGGAAAGTGCCGACCCTTTCTCGCTCGTAAGTGATATTGGGGCTAGTACCAGCGGCGACACAGACCGTCCTGGCAGGCAGCACCACTCGCTCCCCCGTGCCTTGCATTTTCCCATCTTCCCTTTGGGACATCCGCTCGAAGGCCACGGCCTGGACAGCGCCGAACGAGTCGGGAATTGCCTCGACTGGACTGAGGCGCTCAATAAATGCGATCCCCTCCTCCAGAGACTTGATGACCTCCTCGTGGTTCAAGCGATAAGCAGGGGAATCGACCAGGTTCCGACGATATACGATCGAGACACCACCCCACTCCCGGACTAGCCGAATGAAGTTGGGCAAGCGATTCTCCGCTTTGGCAAGCTGGCGCTCAGCACGGACAGCACGGCCGTGATTCAGGAGTCGTTTTAATCGTTCTCTCTCCTCCTCGTCAAAGTTCTGCCACATGAATTCTTCCCCGTACCGGGTCTCGAGTGTCTCAAAGCGGTATAATATCTTTTCCACCTGGTTTGGATAATAAGCCATAAGCTCAGTAGCTGTGTCGATGGCAGTCAAGCCGCCGCCAATCACTATGGCCGGCAGTTCAGACTGCAGGTTGGCCATGGCATCCCGCTTGAACGCGCCAGTGAGCTGAAGAGCCATCAGGAAGTCGCTGGCTTTCCGGATCCCGCGGATCAGGTTGTTCTTCATTGGGATAATGGTGGGTTTACCGGCGCCAGTGGCAATGGCAATGTGGTCAAATCCCATCTCCCAGGCGTCTTCGATCGTAATGGTTCCTCCGAAACGGACACCTCCGTAAACCCGGAATTTGTCACGGCGGCGGAGTAGCAGATGAACCAGGGTCAGGAAGTTCTTGTCCCACCGGACGGTAATTCCATATTCTGAGACACCGCCAAAACCGGCCAAAACCCGTTGTTCTAGATCGGACTTGAGGTTGTCAAGGTGGCGGACCGGCTTAAGAGGGGTGTGGGCATCCCCTGTGAGAACCGTTGGGAGCGGCTCTATCTTCAATCCATCAATCCCCACTACCCCAAAGCCTTCGTTTAGGAGGAAATGAGCCAGTGAATAGCCCGCAGGACCCATTCCCACCACCAGTATGTTCTTGCCATTATACGGGAGAGAATACGGTCGGTGGGCATTCAAGGGATTCCAGCGTGTTAATAAACTGTAGATTTCAAGTCCATAAGGGAGGGTCAAGACATCGGTGAGGATTCCAGTTTCGACCTGGGGGATATTGACAGGGTCCTGCTTTTGGAAGATACAGCTTTTCATGCAGTCGTTGCAGATCCGGTGGCCCGTCCCGGCACAAAGCGGGTTGTCAATGACAATGACGGCCAGCGCGGCAATGGAGTCGCCATCGCGCTTCAACATGTGCATTTCCGAGATCTTCTCTTCCAGGGGACAACCCGACAGCGGAATGCCCAGTGGATTCCTGCGAACACTCCCGTCCTTTTCCGCAAAACCTTTAGAGCAGGAATCCTTGTCACGCTCGTGGCAATAAATGCAGTAATGGACTTCATCTAAGACCTCGCGCGGTTCGTAGCGGGGATCAGTCAACTTGAAACCGTCACGATGTCGAAGGTGTTGTTCGGGGCCTTGAATGAACTCCTGCATATCGGCCCGGGGGCGGGTGATTCGAACCAGGTTTCGATAGTCGATGGGATGAGGAAGCCGATAACTAACCCAGTCTTTCACCCGGTCGGCAAACAGGTGGAACTGAGCAAAGACCCATTGCTCCAGGAGTTCGAGCAACTTGCGAATAAACTGTTGATCCTGCCACTCTGGTGTCTGGAGAGGATCGATGGCAAGGGTACTCTCGAAGGGTTTCCGGTCGAGGAGCGCTGCCTTGATTGAACCGACAGCAAGGCGAGTCGACTCAGCTAACGGGACCTTCTTTTTCTCAAAAAAAAGTTCATAGTCCCGATCCAGGTTCAGCAATGCCACCACGATGCGAGCGAGCGCCAACTCCCCATCCAGGCTCAATGTCGCAGGGAACGCCAGGCGTTGCAATTCCAAAATCGTTTGCTCTATCGCCGAGCAGTCCCAATTCTGCAAATCAACGGCGGTGAATTTCTTGAAAACCCTCCGCTGGACGAAGTCCTTCTTGAAATCGAAAATGGCCTGCTGCTCATCTGTTCCGAGAATTAGACGGCCACGCTCTTTCTCAATTCCAAAAAGTCGGGCTACAAATCGACTGACATACGGAGCCATTTTCAGAATCAATTGGGATTGAGTCAATCGGCAATAGCCGACACCCTTAGCATCCAAATAGGCGCGATAGGCCCGGGCGAATTCAGGGTCGAGCGCAGAGACTTCCTGCAAGAAGTCCTCTGTGAGTGCCCTCAGCCGGTCGGGACAATACAGGTCGGAGTAAGTGTATTCCTTGATGCCCAAGGCGAACCCTTCTCGGCTGCTCTCAAACGATGGGTCCCTTGTTGTTTCATTCTTCTTCAGGTCGAGCATGGTCGCGAGAGCTTCCCCTTTCGGTCGGTTTCAGCCGGAAGAATCGTTTGGAAACTTTGGGCATCCATTTCCAATATAGCACAGGACGCTCCATTTAATGGCTCATGGCAAGGCGGGAGTCGAGATGGAGGAGGCAGTATTCTTGAACCGGTCTCATTTCATTCGAAGCGAAACAGAGCCATTTCGGCAACAAAGCCGGGACCAAAGGCGGCCATGAGCCCGAGGTCACCGTTTTGTGGAGATGAATTTTTGAGGATTTCCTCGAGGACAGCCAGCACAGTCACACTGCTCATGTTCCCCTTGTCAAGAAGGACCTTTACTGTCGGGGCTATATCGGTGGGCGTCAAGCCTAGCTGCTTACCAGTGATTTCCACGATGCGGATGCTCCCCGGGTGCAAGATGAAGTGCTTCAGATCCGTGGCCCCCACCCCGCATTCCTCCAAGAAAGCAGAAACTGTGGGACGGATGTTTTTCTTCAGGAAGGGGGGGATTTCCGGCGAGAGAATTATGCTCAGCCCTTCGTTCCGGAGTTCGAATCCCATGTAATCGAGGGTATTGGGGAAAAAGCGTGTGGAACAGGCCTGCATCGCCGGGAGCGGACAAGACGCATCGAGCTTTCGAGAAATCAGAGTTGCTGCCACCCCGTCTCCGAACAGTGTTGAGCTAACAATGTTGGTCATACTGAGGTCGTTCAACAAGAAGGTCTGAGAGCAAAACTCGTGAGTGAGCAACAACACCGTACGGTCCGGATAAGCCCGGCAGTACTCCCAGGCCCGCATCAATCCAACCGCTCCTCCCGCGCATCCGTGCTCCGTCAGGATCATTCGGGAGGCTTGAATACCCAGACGATTCATAATGTGTGCGTCCACTCCGGGAATTGTGAAACCGGTACAGGACACGCTGATGAACATGTCCACATCTCTGGGCTCAAGGTGATTGAGTGCCAGGGTTCCTTCCACTGCTTGGGTCCCCAAGTCAATGGAAGCCTGGACATACTGCGCATTGGTAGTTTGAAAATCCCGTTCGCGTAGCACGTCCTCCGGTGGGAGAAGAATGTAGCGGAAGCGGATCTGGGTTTTGTCCAGTATGGAGTTCAGCTTCCCGATCAGTTGAGAGCCAGCATTCCGTTCAATTAGCCAGCGCTCCAGGTACTTCCGGCTGACCTCCGCAGAGACCCGGTGGGGGGGATGAACCACGGAGACCTTTCCAATTCGAACACTGGGCAAATTCAAACCTCCGCGCATCCTTCTGTCCTGAAATCAAGAGACGGGCAGTTGGGACAATGGGCGAGACAACACCTAGGAACGAGTATACCTGATTTTTTGTTACACTGACAGGAGGCAGCCTTTACGGAGTATTCGTCGCGGGTTCCTGGTTCTTCGAATACGCCGAGGTAAACACTTTTGATTAAGAGGAGTCCAAAAAATAGCCTACCGGGTCGTGTAGAAACCTGCCCTGTGACGGACGATGTAGGCCGGGTTCCTTACCTTGATTTCAATCGTGCGAAATTCCTCTTTGACCGTCTTCTGCTTTGAGTAGTAGGCTAGGTAGTACTGGGTACGCAGTTCGTTGCCGATGGTTGCAAATGTGGAGCGGTAGGATTCCGGAGAGATCACCTTAAAGAACCTCCCACCGGTCTTCTCGGCCAGGTAGATCATGGCATGCTCGCCGGCCAGGTTTCGCCCGGGTTCGCTCTTAATCGGCTGAACAACAAGCGCATAGACCAATGCCTCAGAATTCTGGCACATTTTCAGGCAGTCTTTCAGCTCCAGCTGGCTGGTGGTATCAGTCCCATCGGACACGATCAGCACAACTTTCCGTCCACTGGCCTTAGCCATGCCCTCTGCAGCTAGATAAATTGCATCATACAGCGAGGTCCCGCCTCGGGCTTTGATGGATCGGATTGCAGCCGCAATTTTCTCAGTCCGATTTTCGTTCCTGACCAACTCCTGCACATCTTCCGAGATCTGAAAAACCGAAACCCGGTCTACAGCCCGCAAGATTTCCCGGAAGAATTCGATGGCAGCCTCCTGCTCGACCTTGATTTCTGTCAGGATGCTCACTGAACTGTCAAAGAGCAGAGAAAGCCGCAAGGGCTGGTCCATTTCTCTATCGAAAACGGCGATGGTCTGCAGTTGGTCATTCTCGAAGACCTGGAAGTCCTCCTGCTTGAGATTGGCAACCAGGGCACCGTCTGCGGTGGTCACTGTAGCCAGAACTGAGGTAAGGTTGACGTCGACCTTCAGCTGGTAATCTTGGTGAGACGAACTACCGGTGCGTTGGGCAGGAGTAAGGAGTGGAGACCCTATACACAATGCCTGGATCAAAAGTGACATTTTGAAGAGCCGGAGAATTTGGAGCTTCACGGTGTTGACCCTGCGATCGGTTGGGATAAGAGTTCCCCGAACCATTACGATGAGACATGCGAAGAGAGAGTTGCCTATCCCACCCAAACCTCACCGTCGTCGTAGTACTCCTTCTTCCAGATGGGCACGATACTCTTCAATGTGTCAATCGCATATTGACACGCAGCGAATGCAGCCTTGCGGTGGCTGGAAGTCACCACGATAACTATGCTGGCTTCTCCGATTTCTAAGCGGCCGAGCCGATGGACCATGCCGACCCGATCGATGTCCCATTTCTGTTTCAGAGCTCGCCCGATTTCATACATCTTTCGTAACGCCATCGGGACATAGGCTTCATACTCGAGAAAACGGGTCTTGCGGCCGCCTGTGTTGTCTCGGACAATTCCGGAGAACACTACCACGGCCCCATTTCCTGGTTGGCTGAGCTGCGCGATTAAAAGTTCAATCGGAATGGGAGAATGAATAATCTGAATAACGTTGCCTTCCGCATCGGCTCGCAAGACAGCCTCTGAGTCTCCACAGCCTCCACTGACGGGAGGGAACACCGCCAGTTCGTCACCCTCATGCAGCTCGGCCTGCGGCCCTGCAAATTCCTGGTTTTGGGAAAAAATCACATTGCTCTCAGCTGTCTTTAACTGCGGATAGCGTTCGCAAAGGAGCTTCCAGAGCTCCCCGATCTTGGACGGAGGGTCAATATCGATTTCAATTATCTCCTGCCCTACCAATTCCTTGAGCCGGGCGAAGAACAGTACTTTGAGTTTCATTCGACTCATTGGAAGCCAACATGCAAAGAGCCGTCAAGAAAAAAGCACTGGGCAGAGCATAGGGGATAGACACACAGGAAAAGAGAGGTAGTTAACTTACAAGGAAAAGGGAATGAAGGTCTCTGACTCTACTCATCAAAACGGACAGCCACGAACTGGCGGCCATCTGGTTCCAGCTTCACCCTGACCACTTTGGCGCGAGTCTCGTAGACGGGCCCAAAAAGGGAGCTGTTTCGAACCTTCAAGGCCAACAGGGTATCCACCCAGATCGGGGTTCGCAGATAAAAAGAAACCCCGGTCTCACTAATATCATGGGTGACGGTCTCCTCGGTAAAGGTCACACCGCGAGCGTCCAGTCCTTTCACCAGGAGATTCGAATTCTCTTTTTCGCGAACGGCAGTATGCCGGGTGTCTTTTGGCACCAAGCCTCCTCGGCTATGCTTAGGAGTACCCATTTTAGCGAAACCGGGGACCATTGAACAGCACCTCGAAGGAGAGGCTGACCCCCCAGACGGTCAGCCTCCTGGACAGCAAGAAGAGAGGCGATGCGAGCCGCCTCCAGGGCGAACACCTGTTGGACAAGCAAGTCTCCGGCCAGAATTTCCCAATTTGTTTTCCCACGTAAATTCATACACTTAGATGAATAACAAATTTGTAAGCAGAAGAAAATTTCCAAAAAATGGCATGAGCTTTCCATTGCCCAAAGCGCGCAAATCGCTGATCAAGATTGGCCTTTCGGAATCAACTGGATTCTATTCAAGCGCAACGCTCCTGTCGACTTGAAGCTCTGAACCTCGCCAACTCGGTAATCGCCGTGGAACTCTCGTTCCAACCAGGGACGGAAATTGCCCCAGAACTCCTCAGTGGACAGCAACACAAAATCCGGATTTGAACGGACCAACTCTCTCATTCTAGCCTTGAACTGAAGGTGTCTCTCCGTGTTTATCCACCAGTGGACCGGCATCATAGCAAAGGTGCGCCGCTGAAAGCCCTTCAAATAGAAACTCTCCAGGGGCGATGAAAGATATCGAAACAGTTGAGGATCATCGACAAAACTGAGCTGATCGGATTCGATAAAAGGAGATTGGAACAAGAAAAGGGAGGCATTAAACACAGGGTTTTTGAGTTCCCCCAAGGTCTCCCTCCACTCATTGGCTCCGGGAACACCTTGTGAAAATTCCCCTTTCTCCCGGTAATATGCCCCTGGTTCCATGTAAATATAGTGAAGGCAATAAATCACCAGGAAGAGGCGGGCGAGGTGTGGTTGGGGTAGGTTGAAAGGGATCGCAGCGACAATGAAAAAGGTTGGGATGGTACTGAAGACCAGGTATCTTTCGACAAAAAGATTCAACCCCAATACCCGTGCGGAAATATAGAACAGAACGACGGGGATGAGATACCAGAGCAGTAAAAAGATCATTGGATCCGACTGAAATGTTGGAGCAGGGCCCCTGTGGGTGAGCCTTTGTTCATTCCGCAGACTTCTTTCATCTCTTCGATTTCGCGGCCCCTTCAGAAACAAGGCAATACCGGCAATTGTCAAAGTGGCGGCCGCAGCGAAAAAAAGCAGCTTGCCATCGAAAAAGACAAAAATATCGGGGTACTTGGGATACTCCCTGTACCAGTTAAGCGAATAACGCGTGCGCAGAATCGTGGCCAGCTGTGGCGTCAATGGCAGGAGGAACAGTCCGACAATTCCCTGTAATGTTAGCCAGCGCCTCCACAGAAATAGCGGGCTATCTTCAGACGAACCTGAACGATTCGTTCGCTGCAGCCATATGAAAAAAAAGTTCTGGATCAGGAACAATGGGAAGAAAATGTAATGCGAATAAAACAACAAAGTGGTCGAGAGAACATAGCCGATCTGAAACCGCATTTGTCGCGTATCCAACCAACGCAGAAACATCAGGCAGGAGCTACAGCCGAGCAAGAGGCAAAATGCATAAGGCCGTGCGTTTTGTGCATAGACAATCTGAGTCGTATTGACCGCACAAAGCAATGCGCTGAACAGACCCACCTCTGTGGAAAAAAGCAATCGCCCCAATCTGAACACAACGTAGACAAGCAACAGACTGGAAACAGCCGAAAGCAGACGAAGCGAAATCTCGCTGGGGCCGAACCAGGCAACCGGCAACCGGGTCAGCAGGAAGTAAAAGGGAGGCATCGGTTGAGGGATCTCAAAACAGGTGTGGATAAGTTCGCGACAGGACTTGGCAGAGACAATCATCAAAGTCACGAATTCATCGGACCAGAGACCGTAACTGTTGAGATGGTACAGGCGTAAGAAGGCGGCCAGCGCAAGCACCAACAGTAAAAGAGCCGGTCCAATGTACCCGCTCGATGGCAGTCTCACGAGGGTCTTCCCCCGATGATTCGGTGAGGCTATGGGAATCAGCATAACCGCTGAGAGTATATCACACAGCCTATCGGCTGGTTCTCAGTTGCTCCAACCCCTGTCGTGCACGCCGAGCGATCTCTGAATCTGGTGCACTGGCGATGACCAGCTTCCAATACTTTCGTGCCATTTCTTCATTATGGATATTCCCGTAAATCGCGCCCAGGTTATAGAGAGCGTCCGCATGGTTCGGACTCTCATCCAAGATACTTTGCGTTTCAACGAGAGCCCTATCGACATTGCCCTGCATATAAAGAGCCCGGCCCAGCTCTAATTTCGCATCCAGGTTTTTGGGTTCCTGAGACAGAACCTCGCGAAGATATTTCTCAGCGTCTGCCGGTTTCCCCATATCGATGGAAAGCTGAGCCAGTTGAAACAAAATCGGGACATGATTCGGTTTCTTCTGCAGTTCCTTTTCTAGTGCTTTAATGGAATGAAGTGCATCGGTGCTCCTCTCCATGCTGTTTAAAGGCAAAGATACAGGAACGGGGGGGAGGTTCTTGCTTCTTTGAGCCGTTGGCCGCGAGGTGACTCGAACCAGCCCAAAACAAAGGATTCCTGCGAACAGTATGAAGGCCAAGATAGCTAAATTTCTCGCTCTTATTATCATGGATCCTACCCTCTCATTGAGAAATGGTTTTTCCCCATTGTTGTTAGTAGTAACCCAGCAACAGTACTGTAGCTACGTGAATGCAGGAGAGAACCGCAAAAGAATAACTGAAAGGTCTGTGAACCACGTGCCACAATTGAAAGAACTCCTGAATCTTGCTGAGAAATAGCATCCTGGCAGCCATCCAGGATTGGCGGCGTGCAGACGAGATGACCGCCTCCAATTCCCGGTTGCCCGTTGGCAAGAGTCCTCCCAGCGTCAGCGCCCTGAGCGGTGCAGTGATCGTCTTGCGGCGAAGAGCCCCAACCCACATGAGTCGATCGACGTCGAGCCGGATCAAATGTCCAAACGCTTTCACCGCAGACATCTGGCGGACTTCGGCGGCAGTAGGCAGCCGAAATGACCGCCCAAATTCTTCTTTCGAGAAGATTGCCTGGCTGACCAGTTGGTCAGCCAACGCACTCACCGTTGCCTCCATTTCCTTTAGAGACATTTCGGCTTGGCCGAGGCTGCGAGGAATTTGGGCGTATAGATATCGTCCAACAAATCCGCTGAGCGCAACGGCAATCATGATCCAGTAGGCAACTCCTGCCAGGCCGCCCATTTTGAAGGCCGAGTGGAATGTAATGATCAAGGGGGCCGTAATTCCCAAGAGGACATGAAAATCCAGCCAGTGTTTAGTTTTTCCGATCCGGTTGAGCCAAGTCCAACACTTGCGGAGCGGATAAAGGAAGAGGCCACAGAAAAGCAGGAACCCCAGAAACCCAAGTTGGACTCCCACAAAGCCGCCAGGCTTGAGCAATGGATGATAGGCTGAATGAACACGGGCGGGCAACGGCAGTCTGTAATATGGGAACCCGTACAACGCCAGGGAGACAACAAGAGCGGACGCCAGGAGCATTCCAAGCCGAAGCCGCAACGAGTGTTTCCAGTCCGCGGTCAAGCGTCGGGAACTAATTAATCCAAGAGATTGGGTAGATGCCATAGTCTCACTATTGGGAACCTTTTACTCGGCTATCCGTCTCTACACTGAAGAGGCGATAACCTGAAAACTGATGAATATTTCTCCAGTGTTGTCGGTTCGATTCTGCATCGACTGTCGCCAGCAAAGGTAGCCATTGCGGATGCTCCATCTCGCTGAACTTGACGGGAGCATAACGAACGTCACTGTCGATCCTCCGTAGGCCTACATCTTCCATCGGGGCCAACAGACTAGTCTTGATCCTGGCGATATCTCCGGAAGTTGGATCGATCCAGGCCATTCCTTGCCACTCCAAAGGATAGTCACGCCCACGCAATTGCAGGGCAGAAGGAGACCGTGTACCTCGCAGGTGCTGGAATCGAACGCACAGCACCGTTTTCCCCTCCAACATCTCTTTACCAGCCAGAGAGAATTCGAAACTCCGTTGGTAATCCGGGTGGAAAATAAGGAGAAGCACAGAAAAGCCATTTGTGACCAGGAGCGGTTTCCCATCCTCTTTTTCCTTCTTCATTTTTCCTATAGGGAGCTTTGATTCTTCAACACCCCAATCGTTGCCATTCTGTTGAAGAATGAAGAGGGAATCGTAAGTTGCCTTTCTCTGTTGGATCACTCTCCCATGGAGATTTAACTTCATCTGGGAGACCGTCTCTGTGCAAGTGACTTCGGAATATACTTCGTCAAACTGCACCAATCGTTTGCCCGCTTGCTCCAACAGTTGATCCAGACCCGAATCAATCGAAAAGCTGTGCGGGCAGTTTCCCAGAATGAACAAAATCAGAATTGCCATCTGGAGCCACAACCGGCTGTAGCCTGCTATTTGGCCTGCAGGAGTCCGGGCCGTTATGTGACAAAGGAGTGTAATGCGGGTCAGGTGCACTCTGCTCTTCGGATCAGACGACGACTCATCAAGCTGTCGCCACGCTGCTTCGTGGAGGGGCACGGAAGTCCACTCAAGGCTTCTTCTGTGAAAGTCAGGTTTGCCTGGTATTTTTGCGAACATCATCCAGCGGAACATCCTGATTGTCAATTGCACTCCCTAAAACCGGTATCCGACGCTAATAACAGCTTGATCGTAGTTTTGGACTTCTCCCCGGTAAAACATCAAGCCTCCGCCCAACACGAAATGGGTGCTGAAAAACCAGTCGACCGAGGCGGTAATCCAGCGGACATCACTTTGCTGGGTCAGTAGGGAACGAATGTTTTGTTGCCCCCCCATTATTTCGAAGTGCAACTGCTCGGTGAAATCGCGGGAAATGGAGATGGCTTTGTATGACCCTTTCCCATAGCTACTGTCAAAGTGGGAGAGCCGGAAATCCGCACGCACCCCGGTTTTCCAGATTCGATTGAGAGTCACGCCCGCCATTCTGTTCCAGGAAGGCTGGGCTTCACTGGCTCGCTTGTCTTTTCCTATGTTGGTGTAGAGGCTGACCCGAAATGGAAGATCGACGCGGACACCTCCGCTCAACCCTTGAAACAACAGTTGATCCAGCAAGCCTGTGCTAATGAGATGACTGTCGAAAGTGGGGATATCCCGAAAGTAGTTGTGATTCAGATCAAAAGAGATGAATCGGCGAGGTTGAACCCGAACGGTAAGAAAACTCCGACTCAGCACCGGCCCGCTAGAGGTGGCCCCTAGCCGTCCCTTGGTTAATTGATCAGCCTCCAGATTGTAATAAATCGAGAGGTATCGCTGAAGAAAGAGGCCGTTCTCCAAGAAGAGGAATTGTCTCTCAGCCAGCCAATTGCGACGAGTGATCGCCACCCCCACTGTGGTCGTGTAACGAAGATGGTCAAAATCGCCTCCTTCAAAGTTGGTGAAGACCCCCCCCATCTGCCGGTTCGGCTGGTAGTTCCAGGCAGTTGGGTCGGGAGTGGAGCCACCAAATACCCCGAGGGTTGTTTTCTTGCCTAACTTTCGGCCAAAGTATCCGCCATCAATCGTATTGAGGCTACTAGCCCAAGGGAGGAGCAACCGTCCAACTCCGGCGACATAAGAGGACCGGGGATTGTTGTAGTAAAGGCCGATGTGGTAGGTGCGATTAAGGAGGTCCGTCAGAGTTTGTCCTTCAATCCCAGTCTGGTTGGAGTTCATTTGCCCCCGCCAGTATCCAGTGAAATTCCAGTAAGACCCGCCAATCCGCGTCATATCTGCCCTGACTACCACACTCTCCTGGGAGGAACTCGATGCGGAATTGCCACGGTCTCGAATGGTGTCATATTCAAAACCTACTCGTCCTCTCAGATGATTTACTTCCGGCAGTCGAGTTCTGGGCACATATTCGCGTTGTTCTTCTTCCAGAGGATCTCCCGGAGAAAAGGTCACCACCTGAGCATACTTTCGAACGTTGCTTGTCGTTTTGGCCGACTGAACCGTTTCCGCGTCCTTGGGAGATAGAAATGCGAGATCACCCCGCTGGAATTCCTTTTCCCCAGACTTGATTTCACAAAGGGCTGAGTTACTGGCGACAGAGGTCACAACCACCACACCTATCAATTCGGCCGCCATCAAGGGCTGACCTAGGGGGAGTCGTTTCACGGTAAGTTCCATTCCCTCAGTCAGGCCTGCAGACCTTCCGCCATCCAGGTACAGAGAGTTGGGCGTTACATACTTTACCTGGAAGGTCGTTCGTAACTCTGGTGTTTGGGCAAGGAGATAACTCGTGCCCGCAAGCCAACCGATTAGCAGAATCCTCCGGGTACTGGCTCTCATGGTTCAATCCGAAGTCCCATTGGGATGACAGGAATAACAGTTGAGACTGTTGTAGACGTAATTGCGAACCCCCTGGTGGTGCTGATCCGTTGTAGCTTTGTCGTGAGCATGACAGTTAATGCAACTGAATACGGCATAGTTCTGGGCGTTGGTATGACAGTCATTACAGGTTGCCCACTTCCCTTGGTGCGTTCCGCTATAGATGGGGAACTTGTGGTTAAACTTGGCGCCAGCCCAGTTTGTAGTGCTGTGACAGGTATCGCAGGTCTTGGGGAAGCCTGCAGCCAGGTGATTGGGATTGGTGACAGTCTCATACTCCTTTCGGTGGCAGGTGTAGCAATCCGTAGGAGTACCGGCAAAGCGCCCACCGACATGGCAACTGGAACAAGCCACGGTCGTGTGGGCACCCGTGAGTTGGAATCCTGTCTTGCTGTGATCGAAGACCGCCCCCGTCCATTGGGTGGTACTGTGGCAGGTTTGACACTGGGTCGGGAACCCGGCTGCCTGGTGGTTTGGGTTTGTCGTGGCATTATAGTCTTTCAAGTGACAAGCAACGCACGAGGGATCCAGGCCTGCATACTGTCCATTGATGTGACAGGTCGAGCAATTCAAAGGAACGTGGGCACCCGTCAAAGGGAACCGAGTCTTAGAATGATCGAATTTGGCGCCAAGCCATTGAGAAGTCGTGTGACAAAGCGAGCAGTCTTTGGGAAACCCGGCCGCCACGTGGTTCGGATTGGTAGTTGCGTTGAAATCCTTCAAATGACAGGACGCACAGTCGGTGGAAAGGGTCGCGTACTGATTGTTGATGTGGCATTGGGAACAGGCAACATTGACATGTGCGCCGGTCAGCGGGAAATGAGTGGCCGTGTTATGGTCAAACTTTGCTCCCTTCCATTGAGTCGTGTTGTGGCAAGTGGCGCAAGTCTGAGGGAAGCCGGCAGCCACGTGATTTGGGCTGGTGGTCGCGTTGAAATCCTTCAGATGACAGGACGCACAGTCGGTGGAAAGGGTCGCGTACTGATTGTTGATGTGGCATTGGGCACAGGCAACATTGACGTGCGCGCCGGTCAGCGGGAAGTGAGTGGCCGTGTTATGGTCAAACTTGACCCCCTTCCATTGAGTGGTGTTGTGGCAAACTGCGCAATCTGTCGGGAACCCGGCTGCCCTGTGATTTGGGCTGGTGGTCTGATCGTAGGCCAACTTATGGCAACCCACACACTGGGCAGTGGTTGCAGAGAACTGTCCGCCAGTATGACATTGTATACAACTCAAGCTGACATGCGCGCCGGTCAGCGGGAAGTGGGTGGCCGTGTTATGGTCAAACTTTGCCCCCTTCCATTGAGTGGTGTTGTGGCAAGTGGCACACGTCTGAGGGAAACCGGCAGCCGCATGGTTCGGATTAGTGGTGCCCTGGAAGTCCTTCAGGTGACAGGACGCACAGTCGGTGGGAAGGGTCGCATACTGGTTGTTCACATGGCATTGGGAACAGGCAACATTGACATGCGCGCCGGTCAGTGAGAAGTGAGTGGCTGTGTTATGGTCGAACTTTGCCCCCTTCCATTGAGTGGTGTTGTGGCAAGTGGCGCAAGTCTGAGGGAAGCCGGCTGCCGCGTGGTTCGGATTAGTGGTGACCTTGAAATCCTTCAGATGGCAGGCCGCACACTCGGTCGAAAGGATCGCCGCATACTGGTTGCTCACATGGCATTGGGAACAGGCAACATTGACGTGTGCGCCGGTCAGCGGGAAGTGGGTCAACGAGTGGTCGAATTTGGCGCCCAGCCACTGGGACGTCGTGTGACAGGAATCGCATTGAGTGGGAAAATGTCCTTTGCGGTGGTCCGGATTATTAGTTTTTTCGTAATCAGGTGCGTGGCAGCCATAGCAGTTGGACGGAGTCCCGGCAAATTGGCCTGCGATATGACAGGCGGCGCAATTCACTTGTGCGTGAGCTCCAGTCAACGGGAACTTCGCAAACTGGTTGTGATCAAAGAGTGCCCCATCCCAGGTGGTCATAGAATGGCAGAGCGCACAGTCGTGAGGTAACCCCGCTTTCACATGACTTGGATTGGCAGTCGATGTGAAGTCTTTGGAGTGACAACCGAAACAATTCGCCGGTGTCCCTTTGAATTGGCCGCCAACATGGCAGGCAGCACATTCCAATCGGGCATGACTACCCGACAAGGCAAAGTTAGTAAAGCGCAAATGGTCAAATCTTCCGCCTTGCCAGCGATCGACTCCGTGGCAAGTCTCACAATTAGTGGGCAGATTGGCTGCACGATGGTCCAGGCTTGTAGCTTGCTGATAATCACGCAAGTGACAAGAGACGCACTCGATGCTTAGCCCGGTGTAAACCCCGCTGGCTGCCCCTTGGTGGCAGGATTCACATTGGGCCGCAGCATGCGCCCCCAGCAAGGGGAAACGATTAAGATGGTCCCGAACGGACTGGACCCCCACACGCCAACCCTTCACCGTATGGCATTCCTCACACCCTGCTCCGAACTGCCGGCGGTGGAAATCAGCATGACAATCAGCACAGTTCATTCCTACCTTACTGAAGACCGGATTGATATGGCAACCCGTGCAAGGTACTCCTTCATGCATCCCCCGGAGCGGAAAGCGGGTCTCCGTGTTATGGTTGAATTCGGGCTTAGGGCGAATCGGTTTCCAGGTAGTCGTGGAATGACAAGTCTCGCAGGCAATAGACAGCGGCCCATGGGGATTGCGTGTCCGCGTCGGTTTGGACGCCTGTCCGGTCGTTGCTGCTGTCATCAGCAGGCACAGGAGAGAACCCAAAACTAAGGCACGCCATAATCCGGCAATCGTTACAACGTCCGTTATCGGTATTCGCAAGGTGCTCGGTTGAGAGGGTCTACTGTCTTTGTTGACGATGGTCCTCGGCAGTTGTTTAACATGCTGCGGATCTGGGACCCAGCTCAGCGCTGCAACTTGCCGTGGGTATCAACGGTGATTTCTTCGGCAGTAACGCGCCGTCCTGGCCCGCGCACCGCTTGCGCCGGTTAATTTGTAATGCGATCCTGAAGCCTTCGACTTAGCAGTCCGGCTTCCAAACCGCTACGGTGGATCCGAAAGCTTTCATGAAAATGCGGTTCTTGGTGGAGGGTCGCGCTCCGTCGCGACCCTTAAGGCGGCAACCTCCATTATTTTCATCGGCAGTGGTGAACTTGAAAAGATCATGGGGCACTTTTATGGCGTTCGAAATCTAGCAAACCAATTCACAATGCGAGGTGTGACCGTCGCGGCGCAACTAAGGAAGAAATTACACAAGCCCGTGAAATTTTGACATTCAGTCTGTCTGATACTTCGCACTGACTGATGGAGATCAGGCTTTATGGC
>JBGOTQ010000106.1:0-21016 GCA_041476565.1 Terriglobia bacterium
CCCTAATCTGGCGGCTCGTGCCGTCCAGCATCAGGGGAGGGGTTTATCCATTCTGTGGCAAATTGTTTTTTGATCTTGGTGTGGCTCTCATGGCTGGCGCCGGTCTAGACACCTTGAGAGAGTCCACGTTGGGCCACTGGGAAAGGTCTAGAATCAAAACTGTCCTGGTGTCGGTCGCGGTAGTCTTGATAGGTTTCGCTGTGACTAGCTTGGTGTTTCATCACCTGGCTCAAAATGCCGAACCTGGGACAGAACATCGAATCAGGCTCATCAGGATCTACCAGGGTTTCAACCTCTTTATTATTCTCTCGATGATTTACAGCGGTTTGATCATTGGCTGGTTGCGGAACCGCTTACGCTGGGGGTTAGTAGCTTCGAGCGTTCTCCTCATGACCTTTGCCGAGCTTTTTACATTTGGTGCCGGCAAGCTCTTTAACACAGCGGCCAGTAATCAATGGAGCAAGCTCGGTCCCGATATGTTAGAGGGTAAGCAAGACCCTTTGAACTTCCTAAAAAGTGACCTGGATTATCGGCGCGGGAAGTACATGAGAATCGACACATGCAGCTTTGGAAGAATCTGGTGTACAGCCTCTCGACTGTGGAGCCTCGAGAATGCAAACGGTGACGATCCACTGTTGCTCCGCGATTATCAGGCTTTCCGGCTGAGGAGCAGCCCGTTCGTTGGAGGCAGGCGGTTCATGGTTCAGCCTTCCGCCACAAATTGTTTGAACCTTTTGTCTGTCAAATATGTAATTGTCGTCGGCAATTTGGAAGGCTTCCATCCACCCGAGAATCTCCAATTGGTCCGGGACGGCTACTACCGAATTTTCGAAAATAAGTCCTTTCTGCCACGTGCCTTTTTCGTGCCCCGCGTTGTCTTTGAACCTGACTTAAAATCAATATTAAAGCGAATTTCGCTGTCCGGTTTTTCTCCGTTGGACTATGTCGTAACTGATGAGGAGAGATTGCGCCGGCTTGAGAATGAGCCACTCGAAAAGGTAATTGGGCCTGCAACTGTGCAAATAGTCTCTTATCAACCCAACGAAATTGCCTTGTCTGTCAACAATCCCTCCGCCGGCTTCCTGGTTTTAAATGAGGTCTTCTTTCCTGGTTGGCAGGCTAATGTCGACGGCCAAAGAGAAGAGATTTTTCGCGCGAATGGCCTCTTTCGAGGCGTAAGAATGCCCGCCGGCTTTCATTATGTCGTCGTCAGTTACAAGCCTCGTTCCGTCCGCCTTGGCGCTCTGGTCTCCTTTGCCGCTTTGTTTCTGTCGCTCCTGGCCTTATCGTTTCGAATATTCAAACGACGATCGGATGGCGTGCAGGTATCAGATGCTACATGTGGGGGTTATTGACTTGACGTCGCCATCAACGCCGGCGGTTCCCCCGGCGAGCGAACCGGCGACGGGGCGTTCATCGCCAGCTCGCCCTGGTGCAATGCGTCGGGCCGAATGGTAGATGGTACGAGGGATATTCCCGGAATCGTTAGCGCTGGTCAGACAGGACATGTGGAATTGGCCTATAATAGTGCAGAGTTGGGATGCTGTCTGGGTTTGACACTCAAGACGATGGTTTAGGCTCCTCAATGTCAAAGCTGCCATTCTCGAGTCTGCTGTCTTTACTTCTGTCTGTGGCTTTGGCCACCACCTTACATGCCAAATCCCAGGAGGACATTGCAGTAAAGCAAGTGAAGGCATCGCTCAAGGGAAAGGTTCTTACACTCCGACATATCTATTCAGACGACTCCCTCATTTTCGATGACCAATTCAAGCTGGTTAAGGGGGGAACCCCAGGCCGATGGACTCTGGATGGCTTAGTTAAAATTCAGAAGGTGAGCCTGAAGGGCAGGAAGTACGTGATCGAAGGGAAGCGAATCCACCAAAAATACGATCCCAAAGACAAGCAACTTGGCCGCTATCGCTCCACTCGAATGATCACGGTGGAACTTCCTACATCGTCCGCAGATGGCCGCCCGGTGGATCTGCGACTATTCATGCAAAACGTTTTCCTGAAGACTGGCGAGCTTTATCCAGATGATCTCCCCCCTTATTGGAAGCCCTATCTGACTTGTGTACGGGATAATCATCCGGATTGTAACGATCCCAATAATGACTGGTACACTCGAGGATATCCGCCCATGGTCAAACGAGAACAAGGGATGACCTATCCTCTGCCGACACACAGAGAAGAACCGGAGTACACCGAGGACGCTAGGAAGGCGAAATTGAATGGCATGATTATATTCCTGGCCGCCATCGACAAAGAAGGAAACCTCCACAGTCTAGAACTCATCCGCCCATTGGGATTAGGACTGGATGAATCGGCGGCTGAGAAACTCAGCCAGTGGAAGTATTCGCCCGCCACGCAGGATGGTCAGCCGGTAGATGTCCGCCTGAATATAGAAATCCATTTTTATTTGCGATGAACGGGGCTGAGGGGGACTGATAGAAACAAATAAATTGGCCTCGTAATCCTTTGTGGGTAGTCACGCTGCGGCAAGCGAGGCGCGGCTTGTGCGGAGCAAGGCATGATTCGCCCCTATTAGCCACGCTTGTGCCCATCCCCGCTGAGGATCCAGGAATTAAAGGAGGCCTGACTGGCCACGAACATTTCGCTCCCGACGGAGCTGATTTCATACTCATCTCGATCTCATCAAGCAGCATCGGATCATTTGCCATAGCTGGGAGTCGAACCCTTCACACGCATGCGAATTGCATAAAGGCTCTTGCTGGCAGTTATGAAGAGCGTTTGGCGGTCTTTGGCACCGAAGCAGACATTGGCCGTCCAGGGCTCGCCGATGTCGATATGCTCGATCTGCTTGCCGGCTCTATCAAACACGGTCACGCCCTTCCCTGTGAGATAAAGATTTCCTTCATTGTCGAGAGTCATTCCATCGGAGCCTAACCGGCAGAATAGTCGCTTACCAGCTAACATCCCGTCCTTCTGTATGGAATACTCATAGGTCTTATTGGCCCCGATATCAGCCACATAGAGGGTCTGGCCATCCGGCGTTCCGGTTATGCCGTTTGGCTGCACCAGGTCATCGGCAACGCGGGTAAGCTTCTGGGGAACACGTGAGAGGTAATAGACGCATTGCTTGTCCTGGTCCATCGACTCGCGCTTCCAGTAGGGCCGCTTGTAAAACGGATCGGTGAAATAGATCCCGCCATCCGGCCGCACCCAAACGTCATTGGGTCCATTCAGAAGCTTGCCATCGTAGTTCATCACCAGGACAGTCACCTTGCGGGAAAAATCGATAGACCATAGTTGGTTGTTCTCATCGGCACAAGCCAGGAGATTGCCTTTTGAGTCAAAGAAGAGTCCGTTGGACCTGCCGCTAGGCTGCATGAAGGTCGAGAGCTTGCCCCCGAGACTCCATATCAGAATCCGATCATTGGGCTGATCGGTAAAGAACACATTGCCGGCCGCGTCAGCGGTGGGGCCTTCGGTAAACTGGAAGCCGCTAGCCAGGAGTTCGACCTTAGCACCGGGCACAGTTACGCTCTTGTCACTTCCCAGTAACGGAGCAACAGGAATTAACAGCAGAATGGCAACAATCGACAGCATCCCGGATTTCACGGATTATCCCCCCAACCGATACATTTCAATCTTGCGGTGCTGGGGCAGTTCCCGGTTTGACTTGAGGCTCTCGAAGCGCTGTTCGGAATAACGGTCGGAGCGCCGCGTCCATAGAGACTGAATCATCTCGCGAAGGTCCTCATCAGGGACTCCTGCTCTTAATGGGGCCCTCAGGTCGAAGCCGTCTTTGGCGAAAAGGCACGTGACCAGCTGGCCTTCTGTCGACAGCCGCGCCCGAGTGCAGTCTCCGCAAAAGGGGTGAGTGACCGAAGCGATGATCCCAATCTCCCCGCTACCATCCTTGTAACGAAATCGACTTGCTACTTCTCCATGATAATTGGCAGGCAAAGGCTCGAGCGGGAGTTCGCCGTTTATCCGCTCGAAGATTTCTCTCGCCGTCACAACCTTGGAAATATCCCAGCCATTGAGATTACCCACGTCCATAAACTCAACGAACCGGACGATGTGGCCCGTCCCCTTAAAGTGACGGGCCAGATCGACAAGGGTATGGTCGTTGACTCCTTTAAGCACGACGCAGTTGATTTTGATTGGGTACAAGCCGGCTTTCTCGGCAGCCTCAATTCCCAGGAGAACCTGTTCTTTGTCGTATCCCAATCCGTTCATTTGACGGAACACGGTGTCATCAAGGCTATCAAGACTGACGGTCACGCGTCGCAAACCAGCATGCCGGAGCATCTGGGCAAACTTAGGCAGCAGATAACCGTTAGTAGTGAGGGCAAGATCTTCAATCCCTTTAAGCTGGCCCAGCCGCTCCACCAAGTTGAGAAACTCTGCTCTGACCAGAGGTTCACCTCCCGTCAATCGCAATTTCCGAGCCCCCAAGCTGACAAAAATCCGAGCCAACCGTTCAATTTCCTCAAAAGTCAAAATCTGGGTTTTGGGCAGAAACTCATAGCGCTCCCCATAAACTTCGGCCGGCATACAATAAGGACAGCGGAAGTTGCAGCGATCGGTCACCGAGATGCGAAGATCTGACAGAGGACGGGATAATCTGTCCTGAATGGGGATCATAGTTTAATTTCCCGAGTCGATCCTGCGGCGGTTCGGCTCTCTACCAAGGGTGAAAATGGAAAGGGTAGCCACGATGAATTCGTAGTTTGAATTCATCGTGGGCTTCTCATATGTGCTCAAAAGCCCACGACAAACCAAAAGCAGTTTGTCGTGGCTACCAAAACCCGCACTTTCATGAAAGTCAGCCTAAAGATTAAAAATACCACAACCGCAGTGAACGTTAAACGAAAAAGGCCAACCCTTGGTTGAGAGTTGGCCTCGATCTGCAGCTAATTGGTGTAGAAAACCTCGCGGTAAACGGTTCTAAACGTGGAATGACTCGCCACAACCACAGGTACTCTTGACATTGGGGTTATTGAATTTGAATCCCGTACCCGACAACCCTTCGACGTAGTCGATGGTGGTTCCATCGAGATAGATCAGGCTCCCGGGATCAACAAAAACCTTGAATCCCCCCATATCGAGGACCTCGTCGCCACCGTTAGGTTGGGTTTCGAAACCCATATGATATTGGAACCCGGAGCAACCACCTCCTACAACCTGTACCCGGATCCCTTCAAAATGTTCTGTTTGGCTGGTCATGATCTCTTTTACCTTACCCTGTGCCTTTTCAGTTACTGTCAGCATGAAAAACTGACCTCCTTTCCGATTTTTCAGGCAATACACTCGTCTGAGCTATTTATGTCAATCCCATTTTAACGAATCTTCATTAAAAAACAAGCGTCAGGTCTCATTCCCTCCCATCCAGAACTCCGTTCCAGGGAGGAACCACCAGGACAACATCGCCGAAGCACCTTGACTGGCAGGAGAGACGAATATAGGGATGAGACTCGCCCTCGATCTCAGTGGAAGCATATCCGAAATGGCGAAGCCTTTGCCTCTCAAAGGGAGTCACGGGGGAGAGCTTTTCTTTTCCCCAAAGAACGCCGACCCAGCAATAGCCGCAGGCAGCGCTGCGACACTGAGCCGGAATCGGCCCGGCAATGCGGCGAGGGTCCTGGTTCTTGAAATCTCGGGTGTCAGCGGCGCTGGCCATGGAAAGATCCTGCCCTCGGACTACTATAAATATCGCGTCTTTCCTATTTTCGTCAAAGGTCACCAGAAACTTCCGGTCAACACGGTGCAAGATCCCCAGCAAACCCGGCCGGCTTTCAGCGCATCTAGTCCTCAGCACATCTTCGGGATTCCTTTTGTCCACGGTCCGAGTCGCCGGTCGTCCGCCAGCCTCCGAAAAGACCTCAATGCCGACTTGTTGCAATGCCATAAAGCCCACCGCGGCGATTCCCAAAACAACGGCTTCGGCCACTCGCCGATCAGAAGCCACCTGGCTGGCGACCTGATGAATTTGCCGTTCGAGCGACGTTCCTTCCGGTCTTGTAGTTTTTTCAGCGAGTGTCAAAATGGCGCGTTTCACATCGGGCCAGAACCTGGCACCGTAAAGAAACTCCACGGAAGAGTCAAGTTGCTCTTCCAAACGGTATTTCCCATCAAGCAGGAGTTGCCTGGCCACGCGCTGAGGATCTTCAGCCTGGTGGAGGGTCCGGGAGAGTTTCAGTGGCCAAAAGGAGAACCAGATTCGGGTGGCCAATTGGTCCACTGGATGAATGAAGGGAAGCAATTTTCCGAGCACTTCTGCCCAGTTCGCTTCGTTGTGTTTTTCAAGGTAGGGCTGAAAGGTGTTTCGCTCCGCGGCTATCATGAATCCTTAAATGTGCTCCTTATGCAATTACTTGATCTTCAGTTTAGACAAAAAATGGGCCGTATGAAACTACGGCCCACCAGATCTAAAGAGACGATTCCAAAGAAAGGAACCTAACGGCGGATCGGCTCTCCAATTTGAACCAGTTCAGGTTCAGCCTTCTTCTTCAGGACCATCTCTTCATAGATTTTCCGAACCTCAACAGCCTCGCGTGCAGCTTTTCTGCGCAGTCGTTCCTCTTCGGAAGCGGTCTGCGGCAGTTCCGACTTCCCACGAACCCGGGCTGCGTCCTGGGAGTTGATGGCGAGAACATGCTCGTAGGTATCCAGATTGACATTTTTCCCACCAGCAAAGACTTCGTGTTTGCCGTGGTTTCGGTACCACTCCGCAACCGTAGCATTCTTGTGAATGTTTTCGATAATCTGCCGCCACCCTATTCCGGTGTTATAAGCACAGAAGGAGATTTCTCCTTCCTGGGTTCCATAGGGGATGATGCACATTTCGGTGCGTCGGAAATCGTAGTTGAATAGGTCCTGGAACCACATGCCGGCAATAAAGAGGAAATTCCAAGGATCCTTTCTGCGCATTTCGATGTCCTCGAGGGTCCGGTCTTTCCCGATGTTTCCATATTTTTTCCCGGACAGGGCGAAAGACTTGTCGAATTTCTTCAATAGATCCATCAATGCCAGGCTTTTGGGCGCTTTGAAGGGCCGGTAGTTTCTGAGCAGGGCCAGACCCATCATGATGTTTGACAACCACTTGCTCCGAGCTGCGTCGGTAATAGCCGTGATATCGCGGATCAATCCGGGGATGTGCAGGAACTCCGGTACCGGAGCCATCTCTTTAGTTTCCTTGTTGATCATCATGGCCGTCCCCACGCCGCAGTTAGGATGGCAACCGCAACTGACCTGTCCCCATTCGGACTCCGGTCCATGTGCGAGGTCGGCAAAATCAGCAAACGGACCCATCAGCGAAATCGGAAACCAATCCCGGGTTGGCTCCGTGATGCCCACCTGTTTTTTTACATCATGAGCCAAATGAGACAGGGTATAACGCTGGCGCAACCGCCGTTCCGGAGTGACGTCTTCGTCGCGTCCCGTGAAGGAAACGGGTTGGAATGCAATAAAGGAAATCTTCTTGGGATTATCGCAAGCGAACCGGATGATCGGCCCGACCTGGTCGTTGTTGACGCCGTTGACCAGAGTAATCACCAGAATGATTTCGACTCCGGCTTCGTGCATGTTGTTGATGGCCCGCAGCTTCACATCAAACAGGTTGCCGATGTGACGGTGGCCGTTGGCATCGTTGCCGATACCGTCGAATTGCAGGTAGGCATAGCGCAATCCAGCTTCTGCGGCCTGCTTGCAGAATTCCTTGCTCTTGGCAAACTCGATGCCATTGGTGGCCGCCTGAACACTGTTGAATCCCAATTCGCGGGCGTAACGAATCGCCCGAATGAAGTGAGGAGAGATGGTCGGCTCGCCGCCTGAAAACTGAACAGACATCTGGCGGCGCGGCTTGATCTTCATTGCATTATCAAGAATTTCCCGAATGTCGTCCCACTCCAATTCATGAACAAAACCCACCTGATTGGCATCCATGAAGCAAGGATCACACATCATGTTGCAGCGGTTCGTAAGGTCCACGGTGAGCACTGAGCCACGGCCATGCTTGATGGTACTCGTGCCGTGATTGTGAAGGTCCTCGTCATTGTGGGCCCGGATGTCCCTGCCGGGAAAGTTCTTCTCGATCCAATTCAAGAATTTGGAATCAATCGCCATGAGGTCTTCGAACTTGCCGTGAATGGGGCATTCCTTCACCATCCAGACCTGGTTATCTCTCTCGATAATATTGGCTTTGATCTCTCCCACGCGTTGCGTGACCAGGACGCGCCAGTCTTCTTCCCCTTCCAGGATTTGCTTGCGGGCCTCTTTGACACACTCCGGGCACAAGGAGTCGGTGGTCCGGGGCCATCCTAATGTAGGTTTCGATTTTTCCCAGGACTTGAGCAGTGGTTTGTCAGACCACTTGGGAGTAAATGAAGGGTTTGGACTATACTTGTTGAAAAACTGAATGGTATCAAACGCAACCCCGGCCGTTTTGCACACGGCGTTGTCTACGTACTTCATAACGCGTTTGCCTATCATCCTTGGCATGGTAATGTCTCTCCTCTTTACAAGTTCTCTATGTAAGATATCTTTGGTCCCGGATTGAATCAGCTCAAGATCCAACCACGAACGCGGATAAAAGGCAGGCAAAGCTGACACTATGAACCAATTTCACCCGAAAAATCAAGCTCCCTATTATATCAAATTTCCGGGCAAATTTGCTTTTTTTTGCGCCAGATTGACCCTGCCACCCCTCCTGTCCTCAACGGGCACTAAAAGACTTAAACCAGATGCTCTGCAAGTCCCTTCTGCAGTTCTTCCAAGGAAACGGTTTCGCCGTCATTCAACCGGTGAAGTGCATCCTCGATTACCCGTTTGGCCTGATCTTTCTTCAAACTCCGAATAAACCCATCAAAGAACCCTTCTCCAGCCAGAGCTCGATTTATTTCCGCCTCACGGTTGCGTTCTTGAAGCTCAGTGAAGTAAACCACTTTGTACTTGCGGTTGTACCCGGTCTCGCGGTAAATCTGAAACATGATCCTGTCTGAATCCATCACAGCCAAATTACCTTCCCGCGGCCATGGCCATGGGTTCTTCTGCAGCCTGTTCATTCAAAATCGGGAAAGGAGTTTCCACCCCCTCGCTCACCTGGGATGATTTAGAAGATCCCATGGCTAGGATCAACTCATCCCGGAGCCGCTCCTCAAATTCCTTCAACCGCTGCTCCAAGGTGATTGTCTTTTCCCGACTTGTCACCATATCTTCCCGGTATCGCTTCAAGAAGTAGGAAATGGTTTCAACGCGGATCTTAATAGAACCAGCAGGCCGGTTCTCATCGATATCCTTGAAGCAAAAATAGGGGGTCCCGGAATTCTGGACGATTTCCTCAACGACAGTATAAATCGGCGCATCATGGCCGCATTTGAAGCTGGAGAGTTCCAAGGCCACCAGGTTGGGATGACGAGCGATAAACTTAGCTGCCCAGATCTTCCGGCTGGTATTCTCGCTGTAGGAATTCTTCCACACGTCTGAAATGTCCATCGGATGAGAGATTATCCCGGCTCGAACCTCCTCACCAAACAAACGATCCAGAATGTCCTCATCGATGGGCAGTGAATCCTGGGTCAGGACAGGATAACCGGCCTTCTGGAACTCCTCCAGAATTTCATGGTTGATACCTGGATCATTGTGGTAAGGCCTGCCCAGCAGGACAATCCCGATTCGGTTTTCAGCCTCTAACTGACGCAACACATCCCGAGCAGTGCCTCTTAAGACCACGTTGTCGTAATGCTTCAAGGCTCTGTAACCCTGTTGCACCGCCCGCTGGTTTTCTTCTTCCGACAACCCGAGGTCCCCCTTGAACTCGTTGTACATTTGTTTGGCGAACAACTTCGGTTCTGTGATGTTGACAAAGGTGTCACAAAACTTCACACCCATTTTGGCAAAAAGGTCTCCTTCCTTAGTGAAGGCGGCCTTAACTGCTTCAGGAGTTGCCGTAACCGTTGGACATGCGCGGCTGGCTTGGGTATTAACCAGATCACTGGTTAGACAATCAATCATGGGGAAGAAAATAATGTCCAACGGCTTTTTCTTGTGGTGAACGTGGAGGAGATTATGGATGTGGGGGATGGCAACTTTGCTGGGAAAACAAGGATCAATAGATCCCCTCTTCGCCCCATCCTTATACAACTGCTCAGTTGTAAAATCAGAGTAGACCAAATTCTCCGATGGGATTCCCAGGCTTTCAAAATAGGCACTGAAGAGGGGATTCTGGGAATACATGTTCAAGACTCTGGGTATCCCGATACGAATTTTCTCCCGTCTTTTCATCAACTCTACGCGGTGCCTGGCCGAAGCTGTCAGCGCGAACCTCGGTAGAGAGTCCTTGACGAGAGGAGGACTGGTTGCCCTCCAGACCGCCCGGGCGCCCAATTCCACCAAATTGGGGTTGGTGTTCTTGACAGAATCCAAACCCCGTTTGATGACCTTCATGTCTTCAACATCTTCCACCAGTCCCCGCTCGCAGCTGTTGCCGACGATCAACCGCCGCACGCCGTCGACAATGGGGATCTTGGACTTTTTGGGGGGAGTCCCGACTCCCTCACGATTCCCAACCTGAACATCGATGAACGTTCGCAAGCACTTGTTCTTGCAGAAATAGCAGCGGGTCCTCTCGTCCCGGTGTGTGAGATAGGAGATCTTCTCAACCTGTTCCATGCCGATGAATGTGGTCTGCCGACCGCGCTCCCAGAGGCGAATGGCCTCAATGGCGGCCCCGATGGCACCACTCTCGCCGCAATGCTCATGGACAATGACGTTGGGTTTGGTCCCTTTCCCCTTGAACCGGGACTCGAGGAAATCTACCTGAGTTTTCACAGCAGCCAGATTGTGCTGTGTGCCACCTTGCAACACGAAAGTCTTCCCCAAGGCGGAAATATTTGGGATCTGTGACACATAGAGCCAAATGTTCTTGGGCAGGACGGCGGCCAGTCCCGCCATGATTTCTTCCGCTTTCCACCCTTGACGCTGAAAATCAACGATGTCCGATTGCATGAAAACAGCACAGCCATAACCAAAGGTCGGCATGGCCTCAGCCGAAAAAGCCCTGTCGGCATATTCCTCCACAGGGACGCCAAAACCCTCGGCTGTGCTCTGCAAAAAGTAGCCGTTTCCCGCGGAACACTGCGTATTCAGCTTGAAGTCCTTCACCTGGCGGTTCTTCAAGATGATCAGTTTTATATCCTGGCCCCCTACGTCACAGATGACATCAACGTCTTTGTAAAATTGGAGAGCCGATTCCGTGTGGGCTACGGTCTCAACCAGGGCAATGTCTGCACCCAACGTGTCTTTCAGAATGTCCTTGGCATATCCCGTCGTGCCCACGCCCAAAACCTTTAGGGTCGCTCCGGAGGAAGTAACCTGATCGGTGAGCTTTTTGAAGACTTCCGTTGTGTCTTCAATGGGGTTCCCCTTGGAAAGCTGATAGGTCTTGACCAGGACATTCCGGTCTTTGTCCAGCAGCACAGCCTTGGTGGACGTTGAACCCCCATCCAAACCAAGGAATCCTTCAACCACCTTCCCGGGGCGGAAAGCGGCAGGAACAAATTTCGCCCGCTTGAACCGTTGCTTGAAGGAGGCCAACTCCTCCGAACTTTTCACAATCCCGGTTGCACCTTTCTTCTTCTTCTCCTCCAGTCGGCCGACGCTCATGTAGTGAGACAGGTCCTTGGTACCCCGGTAGATCCCGACATCCGGATCCTCCGACTTCCCAAACTCTACAGCTCCCAAGGCTGCAAAGTACTGGGCATTCTGCGGAACCTTGATCAGAGATGGGGGGTCAACTCCTTGCGGCAGCGGAAAGCTGCGTTCTTCCCAAATCCGCGGGATATTGTGCTGCCAGGCTTCCATCATCCCCTTGATATAGGTGTTGGGACCACCTAGCAACAGTACTTCCGGCCGGAGCGTGTTGCCCCGGGTTAGCACGGCCAGGTTCTGACCCACAATGGCCTCAAATAACGAAGCCATCAACTCTGCACGCGGCACTCCCATTTTCTGCAGGCTGTTGATATCCGTCTCCGCAAACACCCCGCATTTCCCGGCTACCGGGTGAAGCTTCAGGCCCGCATACCCCTGGTTGCACAGTTCTTCGGAAGGAATCTTCAGCTTGGCATTGATCTTATCGATCACTGCACCTGTACCTCCCGCGCATTTGTCATTCATGCTCGGGATCTTCTTTTTTTTTCCGGTCTCGGGGTCTTCCTTAAAGATAATGATCTTGGCGTCCTGTCCGCCCAATTCAATGACCGAGCCAGCCGCAGGGTAGAGCTTTTCGACGGCCAGTGAGACAGCGTTCACCTCCTGGACAAACTTAGCGCCGATAAAGCCAGCCAGCGTCCCTCCCCCACTACCCGTTACGAAAACCCGAATCTTGTCGGGTCCCACGCCCTGAAATTCATTTTCGATTCGCTCGAGAAATTCCAGGACCTTCTCGGGCTGTTTTGTGTCGTGCCGCTGATAATCCTTCCAGAGAATCTCGTCAGAGACCGGATCCACCACGACTGCTTTGACCGTTGTGGAGCCGACATCCAAACCAATGAATAAAGACTCCAGTGTATTTGAACTCAATCAGATGTCCTCAGTTCTAAAATCTATTGATAATCAGGCCACAGCAACCTTTTGGCGTTGCTCAGCCTTGATCCGTCCAGCCACGTGAAACACAAAGTTAGCTGCGGTACCAATAACCCCTTCGTGGTGGGGAACCCGGTACATTCCACCCTTCAGCTCCGGATGGTCGTTGACGTAGTCCCGAATTTCCTCCAAGCTATATCCCGCTCCCCCGATGACCTTTTCAAATTCCGCCTTGGCCTTCACCTTGGCCTCCCCCAGTGCCATCTGGACGCGGCTGTGAGCGTTAATTTCCCCCTCGCCAGAAGTCTCGATGGGCAGAAAGATCATGTCTTTAAAGTGAGACACCACCGCGGACTGAGCTCCATCACTCTGGGTACTGGGCATGCAGCCAAAGGGTTTCAAGGAAAGCACCATGTGGGAAATTTGTCTGGTGCAATAATAGATATTCTTAGCTACCTCTAGATGACCTTCCCCGCCGGCTGCACGGGAGTGATAGAACTCATGGGCCAGTTCCTCAAGTTCCCGCTGGTCTATCAACTCGTGGGGAATTTCATTGAGGGCTTCACGCAACCGGTTCCATTCCCGCTTGAAAATAGCTTCTGCCAGGGAGAATTTGGCGATGCGATTTCGATGCTTCCAGTTCTCGGCTAGGACCTTGTCCACCCGCCAGGCTGGCGGCGCCTCTCGGCCTTCCTCCACGCCTTTGCGGTCAGCCACCTTATTTCGGGCCTGGTGGATCATGTAATTGATCCAGGTCCCAATGGGTTCCACCATCACCTGGGCCCCTTCCCGCTCCAGGAACTTGAACATATTGAAATTGCCATCGCCTTCAGTGGTCTGGGCCCAGAACTCGCCGGTGACTTTGACGATGGGCTTTACCCGGGTCCGGTCCACCTCAATAGAGTTCAACCGATTCCGCACATCTCGCAGCGCGCTGGTGTATTCGTCACCATAAAGTTGGTTCAGAAATTTGCCAATGTACCCGGCAGTATCCCCGGCCTTTGGAAATCTCTTAAGAAAAGAACCCAAGCAGCCTTCCAACTGGTAGGGCCTGGAATTTCTCAGGGCGTTAGCCAGAAGATCCATGCATTCATCCAGCACACGGTCAGACTCTCCCTTGTGGATCTCAAAAGGCCGGATTTGATAAATGACATCGTTGATTAGATCGCCCATGTTCAGGGCATTCAGGATTCCTAGGAAGAAATCCAGGTTCATCTCCAGCCCGGAACGGGCTTCACCCTGGGTGAGTCCACCGGACTGCTGGAAGAGAAGAACTCGAAATCGATCAAATCCCGAATTCCTCAAGGCCAGGCGGTATTCAGCTTCGTACATACCGAAGCGGCAAGGCCCACAAGCACCGGCGGTGAGAAAAACATAATTCTCAACTATCTCCTGCCTGCTCATCCCCTTCTGCTCAAGATCCTGGAGAAACTGCACCAGGTTCCCCACGGTGAAGTAGGTGGGATTGCATTGTCCGTTGTTTCCGAATTCCTTGCCCAATTGGAAGGCAGCCACGTTGGGCGTGGGAATGGCTTCACAGCGGTAGCCCAGCCGCTCAAATGCGGCATGAACCAGTTTCTCGTGTTTCCAGGTTAATCCCCCAAATAGCAAGGTCGTGTGGGCCCGTTGCGCTTCTGTAAAGGGCAGCTCTTGAGGCCGAAAGAAGTGATGGACTTCCTTCTTCTCGATGCCCATCTCCTGTTCGAGGCGCATTCTTTCTTCTTGAACTCGCCGTGAAACAAAATCATTTATGGGTCCGATCTGAACCAGACCTTCTGCAGAACCACCGTGGTTCTGCCCAATCTCTGGTTCAAGGGTTTGGTTCATACTCATGGGTGCAAGTCCTTTATGTTATGCCGTTATTCACGGTCGCTTTTGATTGAAGTCACCTAAGGTTTCAAAATCACGGGCAATCCAAACTGAGAGCTGACTCACCCTTCGAGAACACCGGGGTTGGAGTTGGCTTTCAGATGGCATTGTTTAAATTTGACGAGCAAGGGCAAACTGTAAATTTTTTCTACAACGCGGACTTTATCGAATGGAAAGGAAAGAGGAAACTAATATTCAGGGAACGGTGCTATTTCAGGGTTGAACTGGCAAATACACGATTGAGAAACCTCCCGGATCTATGAGTGACATTAGTCAAATGGAGTCAAAAGGTTAGAAACGACTTGCTTGTATAGAATCCAAGCCTGTATGAGGTTGAATCCGGCGATCTCTCTTTAAGAATGCCATGTGGGTACCATATTCCATTAGTTTCATGAAAAGGCTCTGCTTTCTAAAAAGGCAAATGTGCCCCGTCACACCCTAATCTGATAGGATGCGCCTAGAGGCTCTGTAAGGGAAAATGATGAAGACACCACTGCCCGGGAACGCCGAGCCCCAGCTCGGCAAAACAGAAGGCCGCCAACGTGGTCGTGGTGACCTCCCGAGCGGTGTACTCCAGCCCGGCCCATCCAAAGGATGGTACAGTCGCGGCTATCTGCCTCACCGCGATCATCCCGGGTTGATTCAGGCCATCACCTACCGTCTTGCCGACAGCCTGCCTGCGGACGCGCTAGCCCGCATGGAAGAAGAATTGCGTCTGGCACATCCCCGACGGCTGGAAGCAAACCGTCGCAAACGGCTGGAGGGCTGGTTGGATGCAGGCCATGGTTGTTGCGCACTGCGAAATCCTCGGGCGGCGGATTGCGTGGTGGACACCTGGCGTCGATTCGTGGGGGAACGCTACGATTTGATCGCCTGGGTTGTGATGCCAAACCATGTGCATGTCCTGGTCCGAGTATATGAAGGCATCGCATTGGCAAGGATTGTGCAGTCATGGAAGAGTTATACGGGACGAAGAATTGCGCAGCTGATGTCAGAAGAAGAAAGATGCCGAGCTGGGGCTGGGCAACCTGGGAACGCCGACGCCCACGTCGGCCATTGCCGAGCTGGGGCTCGGCGATCCCGGATGGTGTGGATGCGGGAGTATTGGGACCGGTTCATCCGCAATGAGAAACATTTCGCGGCGACAGTAAACTATATCCACGAGAATCCAGTAAAGGCTGGGCTGGTGTCGCATCCCGAGGATTGGCCCTGGAGCAGCGCGAAGGAGTATCAGGAGGCCGAGCTGGGGCTCGGCGATCCCAAGTGAGCGGAGCCTAGGTTTGGAATTCTGAGGGCACCGACGACCTGGGAACGCCGACGCCCACGTCGGCCATTGCCGAGCTGGAGCTCGGCGATCCCGGGCATAAGCAATAGAAGTTCCACCGAATCAATCGTCAAACAAGCCGCCTGAGCACGTGTACCCTGACATTTTTCAAGGTGCCATCTTCAATGCTTCTTTCAGAGTCGGTTCCATAGCGTCAGCCATGCGCAGGAATCCCAGGTCGGTGGGGTGCGTGCCGTCCACGGTCGCCTCTCCATCCTGGCCCAACAACTGGTCACCGTGCAGATAGAAGATCCGCTTGAAACCCTCTGTAACCAGTTGTTGATAAGCCTTCTGCAACGCGGCATTCTTGGAAGTGTAGCTCTCGTGTCGCACGGGCACGTATGCCGCGTTCGCGTAAGAGATATTCTCTACTAGCACGATCGGCGTGTCAGGCCGCTTCTGCCGAAGCATCTTCACAAAGGGGACCGTTCGTTCGGCCACCTGTCCAGGTTCCATATTGGGCAGGCAATCGAGAACATATACGGAGGGATCGAGTTCGGCCAGAAAGCGGCCCACCTCTATTTCCATGGGCCCGTTGCCGGAAAAACCCAGATTGATCACAGCGCGGTCCAGGCGCCGCCCAAGAATGGCCGTGTATGCCATGCCCGGTCTCGAGGCGCAACCTCCCTGTGTAATCGAGGTTCCGTAGACACAGATCGGCTTGGCTGTCTCCGTCGTCCGTTGCGGTGACTTTGCCAGGAAAGCTTCCGGAGCCAGGCCGATCTGAACCGACTCCACACCATTGTACAGGGGAAGGTAGAGGAGATATTCATGTGTTCCCAACATCAATTCATCTGCCAGCACCTTCTGGTTGACAGGAAACTGGGAAGGACGTCCCACCCCCAGCCAGTGCCAGCCATCAGCCTCTTTCCTGACGTACAAATCCAACCCGCTTACGCCGGTTGCGGGCATGTGTTCGGAACCCAGGCGGTCAGACCGCAAGATCCAGCGGGCTTTGATCGTGGTAGCATCGGTCACGAACCGCACACACATTCCCGCCGACTGCTGCCCCAGTTCCCACACGGCCTCGCGCACTACTCCCTTGGCGCGAGCGGGCAGACGATCATAGAAGTGTTCTGTATCCTGCCAGCCCTTCCCTTCAATATCGAGTTCCCTGATGTCATACCAGAGTGCGGGATCGCCAGGTTGAGAAACCGCTCGTTGTTTGTCGATACGGTTCCATCCCCGATCTTGAGAAACGGCACTTTCCTTGGAGGCTCCAGCCAGTATACTTGGGACGAACAAGGCAATAACCAGTATTAGAGATCCGAATACGTTCGGAGTCATGGGCAAGCCCTCCCTTTGCGGAACCTGTGAATCGATCGATCACCAGTAGAAGTAGTAAGGCAGCACCCACACTGAGGCGTAGACGCAAAACCAGAAGACTGGCTTTTGGTACCAGGGCCTCTGTTTTCCTTCGTCATAACCGGAAAGCAGCCGGACATTCCAGAGGAAAGGTTGCCACTGAGCCCGGGCTGGAGGCGAAGTCCTCAAAGAAACGACGATTATCCCGGTGACGATCAATACTTGAGCAATAAACCCCAGGTATAGCCAGTGCAGATGAAAGCCGGCCATTGGAACAAACACAGCCACTCCGATCTGGATGACGAGGCCACCAATCAATCCGAACAGAGCTCCCTGGTAGTTGGCGCGTTTCCAAAGCAAACCCACCAGGATAACCGAAATGAAAGGCGTCGAAAGAAATGTCACGCCGGTCTGGAAGTAGCGGAAGATCCCGCCTAGCCACTCGACAGCGGGTGCAATCAGGGCCGCGACCCCCAGGGCGGTCGCGGATGCAATCCGCCCAACTGTCACTAGTTGGCGCTCGCTGGCTCGGGGGTTAATCAGCCTGTGATAGACATCCAGGCTGAAAATGGTGGCTGTAGAATTGGCCAGAGAGCTGATGGCCGCCATAACCGCCGCAATAAACCCGGCCAGGATGACGCCACGCAAGCCCCACGGCGGAGCCAGTGTTCTCAGAGCGAACGGGAAGGCTGTGTCGGGATTGCTGAGCGGCGGGGCTACCTTCATGACGTGGACCCAGTGGTAAACCACTGCCCCCAGCAGGCAGGTGACCAGGGGCCGTGCCAGATTGATGAAGCCGGCGAAAATGATCCCCATGATCCCGTCCCAAGTTGAGCGCGCACCCAGTACGCGCTGGATCATAACCTGGTTGGTAGATTGGTAGAACAGGAAGACCCCAATTGAGCCTGCGAGCATCCCCAGGAACGGGGCCATAGGATCACCCGGCGGATGGTACAGGTGAAAACGGTCAGGATTAGCTGCCACCATGGCGGACCAGCCACCTGGCGTCTTAGCCACGGCGATACAAAAAAGCAAGACGCCTCCTCCCACCAGAAGCAAGCATTGCACGGCATCCGTAAACATTACCGACCGCAGCCCGCCTTTGACTGCATAGAGACTCACCAGGATTACCGTGACCCAGAGTACGCCCAGAAAAGGCCAGCCGGTCAATTCTGAAAAGGCAAGGCTACCACCGTAAAGGATAGGGACCATGAAGACGACTACATAAGCCACCAGCATGGTCCAACTGTAAACATCTCCACATCGCGGCCCAAACCGCCGACTGAGCAACTCCGGTACTGTTGCCACGCGGTTCCGCAAATAGACGGGAATGAAAAAGATCATTGTCAGAGCATAAACCGGCAGGCACCAGAGCTCCCAGTTGGCAATGCCCAGTCCGTAGCGATAAGTAGCTCCTACAGTCCCGACGATTTGTTCGCTCGATACGCTGGTGGAGACAAAAGCTGCGCCAATCAAGTACCAGGGCAACTTCCCTGAAGCCAGAAAGTACCCGCGGGCTGTTTTGTCCTGGTGACGTGCTGCCCACAAGCCAAGGAAAACAACCAACACCAGCGAGCCGACGATAATGGCTACATCCAACTCATTTAACAAGCCCACGATTCAACTCCAAGTGCCAGTAAACCACTCCCGTCGCACATCGGCGATCACCTCTCGGGCTGCCTGTTCAATCTGCTCTCTTCCCCAGGCAAGGTCGCTGTGGTATCGAGGATCCTGCTGTTCGCGCAAGGTATGGTCCGGCGTCGGCGCACAGTCAAAAGTCTCACCGTCCACAATCCCGAATTCGACGTTTTTAAGCTCTCCCCGTTCCGGCAACCTCGAAAGGTCTACACACCCGGGCCAGGTGGCTGCCAGCATGGAGGTTTCTTCAGAAGCAGCGTGCCCAATGGCTCCTGCTACCAGGGAACGTGGGAAGCCGGGGTAGACCCACAGGACACGCTTCCCGGATGGGCGGTTCGCGTTGAATTCGGTGCAGAGCCTATCCAGCACCGAACGTTGATTGTCTGCCCCGTGCCCATTCACAATCAACACTCGTTGGAAGCTCATCCGTTCCAGCAGGATGTTAAGGAGATCTCGCACCACCTGCGCAAAAACCTCTTCCCTGAAGTACGCGCTGGCAATCGAGTGTTTAGGAAAGTCCATGCCTTCAATGAAACGGTCCCGGCTGAACCCCAGGGATTCGAGCATATTCGGATTTCTCTCCCGCTCTGTTCCAATGAACAGCGGCGGGTAATAGGGGCATTGCAGCTCACGAGCTAGGGTACGAGCGAACGCATGAGCCAACAGGTTGTCGCATCCCATGGCCAGATGGGGGCCATGCCATTCGACAGGGGCAAGGGGAAGAATCACTATCCCGTTCCGTTCACGGGCGGCGACTACTTCATGAGGGAATAGATAAGCCATGTTCCAGTCGCCATCTTCAATCGGGCGCCGGACTTTTGGAAGCTCCACTTTTTTCATGCCGATCCTCGAATAGGTTGAGTCTTTCCTTGCAAGACAAAAAATGAATCTCTCTCATGCGGGATGAAGATTACCCCATTTCCCGTTTAGAACCAACACATCTGGAGTTTCCAACTTGACTCCACCGGTTCTCTCTCCGTAAGATGCCATTATGGAGAATTACCTGCCCCTGTTCCCCCTGAACATTGTCTTATTCCCTGAAATGGTGCTCCCTCTCCATATTTTCGAGGAGCGGTACAAAGAAATGATTAGGGAATGTCTTCGAGAAACAGACCCCTTTGGTGTTGTTTATGCCCACAACGAGGAAATGGAACGTGTGGGGTGCACGGCACTGATCACAAAAGTCGCCAAGGAGTATGATGATGGACGGATGGATATTGTGACGATCGGGGAGAGCCGCTTTGAAGTGGTGCTGTTCGACAGCGAGAAGTCCTTCCTGCGTGGAGTTGTCACGCCATACGAGGACGCTGAACCACCCGAATTGCCCGATTCAGCAGAAGTCGGAAGATTGGTGCCGCTTTACCAGGAATTTTGCCGCTTTTTGAACCAGGCAGACGAGGCGGAGAACCTAGGAGAACAACCTGGTCTGGAAAACCTGGTCTTCAGGATACTGTCCAGATTAAATGTGAGCAACGACCTGAGACAAAAGCTCCTGGTGACCCGCTCCGAAAAGGAACGAGTCACCACTCTTCTGCATTATTTCGAGCTTCTCATTCCCAGGCTCCGCTTCGCCGAACAAGCAGCAAAACGGTCTCGAACGAATGGCAATGTTTACAGGATTGAGAGTTCCTGGAAGCCTTAGTACGGCGACAGGACCCACGCACCTGCTGAATATTGGGTGAAAAGTTGTTCGGGATTTAATGCGCAGCGTCCTCGATTTCAAAGGACGCGCGGCAGCATCTCCCTTACTGGAATTTTGCTGCCGCCCGGAAACACACATTTGTACCAGGAAACGGCCAGGGGACGAATGGCTCCACCTTAGAAGCGGTGTCTTCCTCCACCACCCCCGCCCCCGCCATGACCTCGACCGCCACCACCCCCGCCCCCGCCACGACGCGGTCCGCCAAAGGGACGTCCACCTCCTTCGCGGCCGCCAGTCCGTTGAGGCCTGGCTTCGTTGATGACTAACGGCCTTCCCCCGAGAGCCTGGCCATTCAAATCCGTGATGGCCTTTTGAATGTCGGCCCCGGCCTCCAGTTCCACGAAGGCAAATCCCCTTGGCTGCCCTGTGTCCATATCACGGACTAATTTGACATTGTCTACCCGGAAATTAGCCGTTTGAAACAATTCCTCCAGCATGGCTTCTGTTGCAGTCCAGGGCAGGTTACCCACATAGAGTTTTGACATAATCCTCCGCCTTTTTACTCTCTCATCTGATCCCGTAATGACTCACTCGCAGAAATGAGAGTTCCGCAGGTGTCGGGAAAAGGCTCGCCCCTGGATTCAGCCAAGGATGCCTTGTTTAGCGCTCACTCATTCCGGTCTTTGCAATCA
>JBGOTQ010000107.1:0-20961 GCA_041476565.1 Terriglobia bacterium
AGGTCGGTCCCATCTCGACAACGGCATTTTCAACTTGTGTGCTGCCTGACTTGTATTGACCTGTCAGCGAGAGCTCGATCCCTTCCAGCAGGGACACAAGCATCTTGATCCCTTGAAAAGTCTCAGACAGTTTGGCATTAGCCTGATCGATCAGTTGATTCCTGAAGGCATCGGCAACATCGGCTAGGGAGGATTGCAGGTTGACCAAATAGCGATGTGCGTCCTTGACTGCATCCTTCGCCATCAGTTGGAGGGGCTTGGCCTCAATTCTCACCTCTCCAACAGAATGCAGGGGGCGATCGAGGTACTCCGAACTCCTGAACTGGATAATCTCATCCCCGTCAAAGTGGACTGATACAATGGCCTGCCCCCTTCCTAGATGCTTCGATTCCAGCTCCTGCAGAAGCTGGTTCCAATTGTGAACCTCCGGCCCGACTGGCAAGTTGATCCCATTAATTTCAAGTTCTGGCATTTCCTTTCTCCTTGGGTTTGATGATGATTTCGATTCCTCGAGAGAATTCGTAATTAGAGAGCCTTTCATGCGGCGGTTCTTGCACATAATGACCCTCACCCATGTCCTCTCGACTCAGGTGTTCTCCATTCTTTCGTTCGACTGTCTCCAAGCTCTGTGCTAGCCGACGAATCTTTTCGGCTGCAAGCCGAGCTAACTTAGGGTTGTCGGCCTTTATTCGCTCGTAGAGTTCAATTGCTCGCTCAGGCCCTACGTTCTTCTCAAAAAGGTAACCCAATAATAGCAGGCATTCTGTGTCTCTCGGATTGGCCTGAAACGCTCGTTCCATGAGGGCCAAGGCACTCTGATCCGGACACCTCCTGGACTGAGTAACAGCAAGCTTCTTTAGGGCCAACGGATGGTCCGGGTGATGATTCGTAACCTCACGCAGACGCGACTCCAGTTGGTTTAGATCGCCACGGCGCTCAGCCAGGAAAGCCAGGTTCATCAGCGCGTCAAGGTTAGCAGGATCATATCCCAACAACTCCTGATAGCTGGCCTCTGCCTCTGACAACAGACCTGAACTGAATTCCGAGTGGGCCTTGATCAGTCGAACTGAATTCCAGTTCGGGTCTAGCAGAAGTGCCTTGCTGGCCCATTCTCGGGCCTGCTCATACTGTTTCAGTTTGAAGTGGATCTCAGCTAACACGCCGGGGCAGGAGCGATTTTGCGGGAATTTTGACGAACAAAGCTCGAGTGGGACAAGGGCATCCACCGAACGTCCATTTTCCATTGCCAGATGGGCAAAATTCTCGTAAAGCACTTCACTATCCGGATTCAGGCGCAGGGCCTGGGACAAGCGGATAAAGCCCTCCTCTGTCTTGCCGAGCCTAAGGAACACCCCCCCCATATTGAAAAAGGCGAGGGCATTCTTCGGATTCAGTGAAATGCACTGCTTGTAATACTTCACTGCCTTTTTCAGGTGACCCAAGTCTCGAAGGTAATTGGCATAGTCCAACAAAACCCGATCGTTCTCCGCATTGCGGACAAGGCACTTTTGATAGTACTCACCGGCCACCTGCAGTTCTCCAAGTCGATGATGTGCAAGTGCCAGGTAGAACAGCGAGAAGTCGATCGAGGGGTTCAGACGATACGTCGTCTCGAAATAGGAGATGGCTTCAGTAAACCGATTGAGTTCAAAGAGTTGGATTCCCATCTCATACTGGGCCATGGCATTACCTGGTTCCTCTTGAGCCTTCTGCCGTCCCAGATCGAGATACACTTGTTTTTTGGCTTCAAGCCGATTTCGCTCTGCAACCTTACCGTAATGGTGAATGACCAGGTCAGTGGAGAGAAACGGCAGTTGCCTGGCCTCAAACACGGGATCCACCAGTTCGTGAACTCGGCCCAGGTAACGGATCTCAGGACTTTTTCTGAAAAGGCGAATCACTGGGACATCGACGCAATTACTGTAGACCCTTCCCTCCTCATAATCCTGGGGGACCGGCTTGGAACAGGCAACTCGTGCGTCCCAAAGGTAATTTCTTTGAATAAGCTTGAAACCCTGATAGGTGGTCGTCTTAATCAAATCCCGTAAGTGAGTGGCGTCACGCAATGCCAGCTTTTCGTCAGCGTCTAGGACGAGAATCCAATCACTTCCTGCGTGATCAATGGAATGGTTGCGAGCGACACTGAAATCCCCAACCCAGGGATGTACGAATATATTCGCTCCATACTTTCCAACGATTTCCGTAGTCCGATCCTCACACCCGGTGTCAACGACAATGATTTCGTCCACGAAATCCCTGACACTGGTCAGGCATTGATCGACGAACCGCTCTTCATTCTTGACTATCATGCATAAGCTAAGTGTCTGCTTTGAATTCCCGCATGCTGGGCTCATGCTTCAATCCTTGTTATTCGTTTCTTCGGAACTAAGCCTTTTGTTGTTCACAACTCACTGCCGGTCAAGAAACTGTCGTGACTGCAATTAAAGCCGAGTCTCACGTTCGCCTGGAGGCTGTATAAACCATTGATATCTAAACATCTCATCAATTCGGAGCCCGGCGTGAGGACGCTGGTCAGGAGTTCGGACCCCATCTGGACCCCATTCCCAAAGCAAGAACCGTGCCAACAATGAGAAAGGCCTATCCTGGTGATCCAAGTGGAAGCAACTTGACACCAGGAGAGAGTATTGGATAGTGTCAATCGTCATGAAGCGTTTTGGTTCAATCTTTCCCTTCCTGGAACAAGGAGAGGGCAATCTTCGGATTGGGCGGCTTGTTGCCAACCATGACTTCGTCAAAGCCCTATTGAGGTACGGGAGATTTGATGAATTCGTGTTTAGCAGTCCTTCCAACGCAAACCTTAAGTCCTTTGAGTCAACGATTCAAAGTTGGGGGCTGTCTCAGGAGCGGCTGGAAATAGTGAAATGTGTTCCGTACTTCTCTCTTCCTGTACTTCTCAAACACAAGCAGTTCACTGTATTTCACCTTGGCGGATGGGGCTATTTTATGCAGGGATTACACTTCCTGCGAAGTCGCTACTCCTCCAACTCCTGGCCGATCACGGCAGTCACTCATTCGCTCCATGGACGGCAGTCAGTTGATTTTGCCGTTCGATTGAACCAAGCCAGGATGGCGAGATTCGACAGTATCTTTTGCAGCAGTTGCGATGGCAGGGCCGCTATGGGAAAGTTGCTTGAGGCCACCGGCCAAGTCGTGGGATCCCGTTTCAGTGGACATCTGGACTGGCTTCCCCTGGGAATCGATGATGACGTGCTGGCGGAGACGAAGACAGGAGACCGGGAAAAAACTCGAGAACAAATGCAGATCCCATCGGATGCGGTGGTCGTCCTGTGTTTAGGGCGGATCACTCCGACTCAAAAAATGGACCTGGCACCCCTCGTGGAGGCTTTCGCAAGGAACGTGCTCCCTAATTCTCGACATCCGGTGTACCTTGTCATCGCCGGGGGTGCAGACACTCAAAACTTGCGCTTGGTCCATGAACTCATCCGAGAGTTTCAAGTGGAAGCACAGTGTCGTGTCAGGGCGAATTTCCGGTCTGAGACGAAGAAGGATCTTTTGGCTTCGGCGGACATTTTTCTTTCCCTATCTGACAATACCCAGGAGACCTTCGGTCTCAGCTTGCTGGAAGCACAAGCCCATTCGATTCCGGTGGTTACCTCCAGGTTCGACGGTTACAAAGACCTGGTGCGAGATGGAGTGGATGGCTATTTGATCGACACCTTCGGCTGTACTCCAGATCCGATCAATGAGTTTTATGACCTGCTTGACCCGGATGTGGCCCAACTTTACGAAGCCCAAAAGGTAGCGATCGATTTGAATCAATTCGTCGAGAGGCTTCTTCTCCTGATTCATGAAAGCAGTCTGCGAACCTCGATGGGACTCGCAGGAAGGAAAAAGGTGGCCAATGAATTTGTCTTTAGTCGGATCATTCAGCGCTATGAACAGAGATGGGACGAGCTCTATCAGGAAGCCCAGCTTGTGGGCATACCGCCACCGGTCGAGAACCTGTATCAAGTTGATCAGTCTATGCTGTTCGGGCACTATGTCTCGCACCCTTTGAGCGACAGAGATCGAGTAATGGCCCGGCCCTATCAGACAATCTGTGCCTCGTATAATGAAGTTAGTTGTTTGCTTCGAGAGGCAGATTTGAGCAAAATTGTCGAAGCAGCCAGTACTCCCATTACTATCAAAGAGCTTGTGGAAAAGACCCCTTTGCCTCGGGAACAGGCTTGGTTTGCTCTAATGTGGCTGATCAAATACAACCGACTCAAAGTGGTCAGAGAAGGGGATAGGAAACAGGGGAGAGGGGATAGGGGAGAGCTTACAACAGAATAGAGGCAGGGCTCACAGTGAAGTACGGTTTGCCCGGCGAACAGACACAAAATCCTGTAGTCTGGCTTTTACTCTGCTTACGACCTCCTTCCAATCCCCCAATTGCTTTTGACGAAAAAGGATGGCGCTGGGATACCACGGGCTGTCTTCCCGGTCCCTCAGCCAGCGCCAATCACAAGCAGATGAGAGCAATACCCACACAGGCACATTCAAGGCCCCTGCAAGATGGGCAATCACCGTATCGACAGTTATAACAAGGTCGAGGCTGCTGATCCATTGTGCAGTCTCATACAAGTCCTCACACTGATGGTCTCTCTGCTGCAATTCAAAGTGGTTTCCAGCAGCATGTAGGTCTAGCTGAGGAATTGGCTGCTGCAGGTTGATCCACTCGGTTCCCTGAACTTCGAACAATTCAGACAAATCCATCAAACGACAACTCCTGCGACGATCGTAAAGATGCTTAGAGTTTCCGGCCCATGCCAATCCCACGTGTAATCTATCGGAAGGAGAAAATTGGATAGGGTTCTCGACATTGAGATAAGGGACCTCTCGTGGAACCGTGGCCAGTGTCGTTTTCATATCGGCGGGCAGGCTCATGAGTGGGCAATACCAATCGCAATGCGTCGACTCTTTCCCCATTGTGAAAACCTGGTCAATCGCGGGATGGGATCTCATCAAACGAGTCAGACGAGGCTGACATTCCAACAGGATTTCTCCTCCGAGTGCCTTAGCCAGTGTGGCATAGCGGACGAATTGGATGGTATCTCCGAGGCCCTGTTCAGCTACCAGCAGCAATTTCTGTTCTTGAAAAGGCTGACCTTCCCATCGGGGTGCTTGAAAGCGTCGGGGCGAGACGATACGAGGGATTTGGAGTCGACTTTCATATGCATTCCAGCCCTCTTCAAAGCGACCCATCTTTAGCAGGGTAATGGCCTTGTTCCACTGTGGTTGGGGCCAATCAGGTTTCAGTTTCAAGACTTGGTCAAAGCAAATGAGTGCTTCCTGGCTTTGGCCGCAATCGTTGAGCACTAGTCCCAGACTATCCCAGGCCTCAGCCAGACTGGGTCGAGAAACAACAGCCCTGCGATAGAAACCAGCCGCATCATTGAGACGGTCCTTCGTTGCATACAGGTTCGCCAGGTTGAAGCACATCTCAGCATGGTTCGGGTCCAAACGGAAACCTTGCAGGTAGCACTGCTCTGCTTCCTCAAGCCGTCCCAATGAGACCAGTAAATTCCCCAGGTCGTTGTAGCTTGGGGTCAGTCTCGCATCACACTCAAGAGCTTTCTTGTAGGATTGAATCGCCCCTTCATTGTCCCCGACCTGAGTCAACACGACTGCCAGACCATGATGTGCAACAGCCTGGCTTGGATCTAATCGAACCGCCTGCTCGTAGCAATGGCGGGCCTCCCGCACGAGCTGGGCAGCTTCCAGGGCAACCGCAAGATCAAGAACCATAGCGTAATCGTGAGGACAGAGGCCGAAGGCAGCGAGCATTGATTGCCGTGCTTTATCAGTGAGCCCGAGCTTGCTCCGAATACCCGCCAGCGTCAGATGAAAACTGAAGTTTCCTGGTTCCAGAAGAACAGCTTGTTCGACGAAGGGCAGAGCGGCCTCAGGCATGCGCTTCTCACTTAAGATCAATCCTCGCAAGAAAACTCCCAGCGGATGGTTCGGGCTGGATTGCAGGAATTCTGCACAAAAAACTTCCGATTCCTCCAGATTCCCCGCCAGGAAGCAGTTGGTGGCTTCAGTGAGAATCGGATCTAGGTCGGATGGTGTTGACATTTTGGTGGATGCAGCGATTGCTACTCTCCTCGATTCAATAATATCGGCAGTTCCCAATCCGAGCTTATACCGCAGATTGATTCTAATCATCTCAAACCAAAGACCGCTGGGTCGGCACGGACGGCTTTGTTTTTTTCTTTAAAGTAATAACACCCTTGGCCGATAGAAAGGTCAAGCCCCAATGGGGTGGGTGAGGTTCAGCTCACAAATCAAATTCCAGGCATGGATGCCTGGAACCACAATCATGGAGGATTATCATGGCTAGTTTTTCAGTAGTTAACAACATCAACTCTGTTAACGCCCAAGCAAAACTCTACCAAACCAACGTAGGCTTGCAGCAGACCCTAGCACGTTTGTCCAGCGGTCTGCGAATTAACCAGTCGGCCGACGATGCCGCGGGGTTAGCGGTGGCCAACAAGTACCGTTCGGATGTGGCCATTCTGACGGTAGGCGTGAGAAACGCCAATGATGGCATCAGCCGTTTGCAGATCGTTGACGGCGCGTTGAACAACATTTCGAATCTATTGGATCGGGCTGCCGTTCTGGCCAGCCAATCTGCTTCCCAGGGCAATGCCGGCTTGAACCGCAGTGTGCTGAACAGCGAATTTGCCAGCGTCATGAATGAAATCAACAGGGAGGCTTCTGTTGCCAACCTGGCAACAACAGACACCTCGTTCACTATCTTCGTCAGCTCAGAAGCAACAGCTGTAAATGGCCGGGTGAATGTTCAATACAGCAAGATTGACACCACCGCCCTAGGTCTTACCAGTAACAACATCAACTCCGCAACAGCTGCACAGACTGCAATCACGGCACTTTCTGCAGCCATCACTACCTTGGGCGGTGTCCAGGGCCAGGTGGGTTCTGCACAAAACCGGTTGCAGTTTGCGATCAGTCTAGCTCAGTCTCAGGTTGTGAACAAAACTGCTGCTGAGAGCCGGATTCGTGACGCCAATATGGCCGAAGAAAGCGCGAACCTGACCCGCTACAACATCCTGACTCAAAGTGGACTGGCCTCCTTGGCTCAGGCCAACCAGTCCAGTTCTGCTGTTTTGTCCCTTTTAAGGTAGCCGGAATATGACCCTCGTGAGTTGGGGTCTTTGATCCGGTGAGGGAATTGTCCCTCACCGGATCCTTTCTTGCATGTGACCTGAGAGGGATGGCATCAGGTTGTTGGTAATGTCAGTTAGGGAGAACGGCCATGGCTGCTTTAGGCATACAACCTAGCGCTATCAGCTCAACTATCGTCTATCCCGACATCGCAAACCCGATAAAGAAACCGAGCCCTACTAGTGAGGTCCAGGGGCTACCGCAACAAAACTACGAACCTGATCCTCATTTGGAACGAGGCACTAGACAAACGGACCTGGAGGCATTTCTCAGTTCGGTCGAACAACACGTCAAGGGCTATGACCCTACGACGAGTGAGCTTTCCGTTGGAGTCGACAAGGACACCCATCGAATTGTTGTGAAAGTGTTGGACTCGAAAACCAAAGAAGTGATCCGACAGATTCCACCAGAAGAAATACTCAAAATTGAGAGAAACCTTCAGAAGATGGGAGTCGGGTTCCTGGATGAGACGGCTTGAGCTTGGAGTTGTGCACTGATAATTAGGATTGGGATTCGATGAACCAGGGATCTATTCGTGTGCCTGAGGTTCTGGCTACCCGAGGAGAAAAATGAGTTCACCTATCACTTTGAGTGGCTTTAATGGCATTGACTTTCAATCGATCATAAACATCATCGTTCAATCTGAGCGGCAACCCATCAATGACCTCAACACCCAGAAAAGCACGGCACAGACTAAGCTGACTACCTATGGCAGTCTTAACTCCAGTCTTTCCAGTCTGAAGACTGCATTCGATAGCCTCTCGTCTGACAGCACGTACGATCAAATAAACGCCTCTTCTTCTGATTCCACGGTCTTGAGTGTGTCTGCCGATTCTTCCGCCCAGAAGGGAACATTTAGCATCGTCGTGAATACGCTCGCACGTCCCCAGGTGACTACCAGCACTGACAATCTCGGAGGACAAACGCCAACCTACGGGAGGGTGGCCGACATAAATGCGGCGGTTATCACCGGTGGCAACTTCTCCATTACTCCACATGGCGGGACTGCCATTCCAATTGATTTGACCGGCGTTCAGACTCTGGCTCAGTTTCGGGATGCCGTGAATGCGAAGAAGGCTGATACTGGAGTAACCGCAGCGATCATCAATGATGGAGTTGATCCAAACCGCCCCTTCCGCCTTGTTTTGACGAGTACCTCGACCGGGATTCAACACGACTTCACATGGAACGATAATCTGGTGTATGCGGACGGCTTCAATTTGAACCTAAGTACCGATTCTTCTTCTGTGACGGCAAAGGACAGCGCGTTCACGTATAACGGTATCACCATTAAGAACAGCTCGACCAGTGTGACGGATGCGATCCCCGGCCTGACACTCGATCTATTTAAGGAGGGCCCTGCTTCGGTCACGGTATCGGAAGATGACTCCAGCTTGATGACAAAGATAAATTCACTCGTCACTTCATTCAACAGTTTCGATGATTTCACCAAACAACAGACAACGGGCAGCTCCAACGTCTTGCAAGGGGACCCGCTGCTGCGTGGTGCCAATCGCGAACTCAGGAGCCTTCTTATTTCAGCCCACCCGAACTCGGGGACCTTTCAATACCTCTCACAGATCGGGATTGGATTGGACCGCAATGGAAAACTCCAGATCAACGACGCGATGTTGAGTGATGCCCTGGCTAATCATCGCGATGACGTCAAGACCCTTCTCACAGGGATCTCTGGACTTGCGGCTCAAGTCAGCAATGCTATCAATGGATATACTAGATCGGGAGGGAGCATCGACGGGGCGGAGAGTCGGCTCCAGTCTACCATTAGCTCCTATGATTCGCGGATTCAGACTTTGGAATCACAACTTTCCCTTCGCGAGCAAGACCTGCAGCGGCAATTTGCGGCTGCAGACGAAGCCATTAGCCAAATGAATTCCCAAGTTAATGCGCTGAGCGCACTGAGTAATCAATACCGCCTGTTTTAAGGCAAATGTTCCTCAATCCCCACAGCGAGCACTGATTTAAGATTAAGGAGACACATGACCACGTCAGCCAGCGACATTTATCAACAAGTTGAAGTGAACACCTCGAATGAACTCAAATTAGTGGTTATGCTTTACGAGGGGGCCATTCGCTTCCTGACTCAGGCCAGGATTTCCATTCAGAACAAGAGCTTGGTTGGTAAAGCCACCGGCATTGATCGGGCTTTGGCCGTTCTGGGAGAACTCCAAAGCACTTTGAGGCTCGAAGAAGGGGGTGAAATCGCCGGGTCTCTGAACCGCCTTTACACCTATATGACGGAGAGAATCATTGAGGCTAGTACCAGGCTCGATACCCGGCCTCTGGATGAAGTCATCAAACTCCTTAGGATCCTTTGTTCTGCCTGGGTAGAGGTCGCGCAGAAAACAGATCCCCAACCTTCGCAGCCGGTGACACCCGATGTTGGTAGAATGACGGGGCATGTTCCGGATCCTCGGAAGGCCGGAACTTCGTCGCTACAAGTTGTTGGGTAAATGGCAGGTACCAATATTAAAGTGGTCCGTTTGTTGAAGGCTGAATACATTGAGCAATCAACATGCAAGAAACCTCTTCCACTTCCGATCTGATTCAACTGCTAAAAGGTGAAGTGTCCTTGTTGCATCAGCTTCACATCTTGTCCCAGACTGAATCCTTAATTCTGGAAAAGGACGACCTGACCGGCCTTGAAGAGGTAGTGGCTCGAAAAAAGTCAATTGTCGAGACCCTTTGGAGTCATGTTGAACGACTCGGTAGCTGCCTATGCAGTAAAGATGAGGCTCTTTCTGGATATTCCTTTGCCCAGAAGCAAGAACTTGAGCTATTACGATTCGAAGCTAATCACCTTATCCAGCGGATTGCCAACGTGGACAGAGAAAACATGGAGCGGCTAGAGTGCTTTAGGTCTAAGGCCGTTGAAGACTCACATCTCGTTCATCAACACCTCGCAATCCATAAAGCCTACACCCTATCGCAACAGACCCTGTCTTCTCAGTTTTCCCACTTGTCCGATTGAACCCCAAGTCTCGCGAGGCCCAAATCCAGACTGTTCCAGCCTCTTGCAAATGTCTCCCTTACATGAGATTATGAATTTCATTGACTCTTCTCAGGGGGATTACGGTTAATTCTGAGTTGAGGAAAACCTCACTGATATTCCGCGACGAGAGTTGAATAGCCGACAGACCAAAGCAGAGCTTTATCTCCTTGCCTGTACGTTCGTCTGGGGGGGGACATTTGTTGTCGTCAAACATGGTCTAGTGGATTCCTCCCCCTTTCTGATGGTGGCTGTGCGCTTTGGGATTGCCGCCCTCCTGTTTCTTCCCTTTTCCTTTCAATCTCTTTCGAAGTGCAGCCGCGGGGTGGTTGGGAAGGGCTTGATCTTAGGGCTTTTACTGTTTGCCGGGTTTGCAACCCAAACAGTGGGTTTGCAGTACACCTCGGCTTCGAAATCCGGCTTTATCACCGGAATGTTGGTCGTCTTTACCCCGATTTTCCAATTAGTCATAGAACGCAGGCCCCCCAAGATTGGGAACCTGATCGGAGTCTTGTTTGTGTCTGCAGGCTTGTACCTCCTGACTTCTCCTCGGGGGGCTGAATTCAACCGGGGTGATGTATTGACTTTGGTTTGCGCAGTTCTGTTTGCACTTTACATTGTCTATCTCGATATTTTCACCAAGGAATACGACGTTTCCCAATTGACCTTCTTGCAGATGGTTATCACAATCGGTCTCGCTTGCGTCTGTGCTTCAGTTTGGGAGCACCCGCATTTCAAGCTGACTCTAAACCTTGCCTTGTCTATTGGTTACCTCTCTATTCTCGCCACTCTGGTGACTTTGTCGCTGCAGACACGCTACCAGAAGGAGACAACCCCCACTCGGGCGGCAATCATCTTCTCGTTGGAGCCCGTGATTTCGGCGGTACTGGCCTATTCAATTGAGAAAGAAAACATCGGACGCCTTGGCGTTGCAGGTGGGGCGATTATTGTTGTGGGATTGTTAATCTCCGAGCTTTCAGATTGCATTCTTGGAAATGGCGAGAAACCAGGTTATTTGAAGTCTCGCAACTGGAGCGAAGAAGCAAGCAAAGTCCCGGGGGAGATTGGCAAGTGAGTCTTCCTTCTGGCAACGGGGCTTGATGGCTAAGTATCATGAAGGCAGCGGCAAATATCATTGTAATTGGATTAGTTCAGGGAGTTGGATTCCGTTATTTTGTGCAACGCCAAGCGTCCAGATTTGGAATCAAGGGCCATGTTAGAAACCTCTATACCGGAGACGTGGAAATCGAAGCGGAAGGTGAGCGTGATGCGGTGGAGTCTTTGATCCGGGAAGTCCGGGTTGGACCGCGTGCCGCCCATGTCACGGATGTGAAAGTGATATGGAGAGAACCTCGCGATTGCTTTCCGGGCTTCCACATCGGCTGAGATGATGCGAATAGGCTTTGGATATGATATCCATTGTTTTGCCCCAGAGCGAAAACTCGTGCTGGGCGGAGTTGAGATCCCGTTTGAGCTGGGCCTCAAGGGGCATTCGGATGCCGATGTGTTGATCCACGCCATCTGCGATGCATTGCTCGGCGCGGCGGCCCTTGGCGATATCGGCCGTCATTTCCCAGATAATGACCCGCAGTATGAAGATGCTTCGAGTCTGACTTTTCTAGTTACTGTGAAGAGCTTGCTCCAGGCCGAAAAATATGAAATCGCTAATGTCGATGCTACTCTGGTCCTGGAGCGTCCCCGAATATTCCCCTTCATTTCAGCCATGCGCCAGGCAATAGCTGAGGCTCTTGGAATTGAGATTGCCAGGATTTCCATCAAGGCGACCACCAACGAAGGATTAGGCGCTCTTGGTCGATTGGAAGGGTGTGCAGCTTATGCTGTGGCTGCTCTGCAACTATTAACGTCGGATCGCTCCCGTTAGAAAAGACCATTCGGCATGTCCTTAATCGAAGTCCGCGACGTCAGTAAAGTCTTCAAAGTTTTCGACCGCAAGGAAGGAGTTTGGGGAGGAATCCAAAATCTCTTTGTCCGGAAGTACAGAGAATTAAAGGCGGTCGATGGCATCTCATTTTCAATCGAAACCGGCGAGATGGTGGGTTACATCGGCGCCAATGGGGCAGGAAAGTCCACCACAATTAAGATGCTCACTGGAATCCTGGTGCCCACCGCTGGGGTCGTCATTTCCAATGGTTTCGTGCCGTTTCGGGAACGCCGCTGTTACACGCGCACGATCGGGGTTGTGTTCGGACAACGTACTCAGCTGTGGTGGGACATCGCGGTGATTGAGTCTTTCCATCTGCTCAAGAAGATCTATGGGATCCCGGAACAAGACTATCAGTCACGCTTGGAAACCTTCGACCAGGTATTAGGCCTGAAGCCTCTGCTCCACACTCCCGTCCGGAAATTGAGCTTGGGACAGCGGATGCGTTGCGATCTAGCTGCAGCCCTTCTCCACAATCCCGGAATTGTCTTCCTGGACGAACCGACCATCGGCCTCGATGTTGTGGCCAAAGGGAACATCCGTCAGTTTCTGCGACGGATTAACCAGGAGCTGAAGGTGACAGTCCTGCTGACCACCCATGACCTTTCAGATATTGAGGAATTGTGCCGACGTGTGATTATCATCGACCATGGCAAGATCTTATTCGACGGGCGGCTTGATGAACTCCGAAAACGTCTGGCCTGCAAGTCGCAACTCCTCCTTGAACTCAGGGAGCCCATCCCCTTGCACGATTTTCGGCTTGAGCTTCCTCGTGAGGTCGAATTCAAGCAATTGGACGAGATGCACTACCAATTCATTTTTGACAAACACACGGTTGCCTCAGCCGAGCTCGTCAGGGGGTTGGTCAATAGTCTACCGGTCAAGGACCTTTCGCTGGAAGACACCACTATCGAAGAGATCGTGCGTGAGATTTATAGCCGTGGAGGCCTTGATTGATTCATTTCTTTATCCCGTATTTTGCTTTCTCCCGGATTGCTTTCCTGCAAATTCTCGCCTACCGGCTGCGTTATTTCACCGGCATCGCGACCTATATGATCAATGTGACAGTCTACTATTTTATCTGGAAGGCGCTCTTTCACCAGGGCGGGGAAATCCAGGGCTTCAGCTTTAAACAGATGATTACTTACGTGGCCATCGGCTGGATAATTCGAACTTTTTATTTCAACAACATCGACAGGGAGATGGCCAATGACATAATCCAGGGTCACATTGCCGCCAGGCTGATACGCCCTGTCAGCTACCAGTGGGCGATGATTGCCCAGGCTGCCGGGGAATCCTGCTTCCGCTTAGTCATGTTTACGGCACCCACCGCGCTAGTCATTCTGTTGATCTATCCTGTTCATGCACCGGAGTCACTCCCGTCCTTCGGTGCATTTCTGGTCGCGCTGTTTTTTTCATTTTCGATTTTTGCAGGATTGAACTTTATGGTCGGGACTTGTGCAGTCTATCTCAACTCCATCCTGGGACTCATTCGGGCCAAGTATTTTCTAGTCGAGATTCTCTCAGGACTAGTGATCCCTGTCAGCTTCTTCCCTGACCCTTTGATTCGGATGTCTAACTGGCTGCCGTTCCAGTACATCAGCTACACTCCTTTGATGATCTATATGGGGAAGTTGCAGGGATATGACCTGTGCAGAATCTTACTTTCAGAGTTGGCCTGGGTTGTCATCCTATTCCTTCTGGGGCATTGGCTTTGGTCCCGTGCTACACGAAGGATTACCATCCAGGGAGGCTGAGCAGTTGTCACCTGCCCACAGGCCTCGGTCAAGGGGATGGGAGGCAAAACGCAAGAGAAAGGATGGGAAATGAAGATTCAGGTGATTCCATTTGGATCACTTGGGAGTGCCCATACACGATGAATACGCGGAGACCTCGGGCATCATCGCCCGACTATTTATGCAGTATTTCTCGATTCTGATCTCCTACTTTCTGCAATACCTGAAGTCGCGGCTCGAGTACAAAGGGGATTTCCTCATAGCCCTGATGTCTAGTTTTTCTGCGACAATTGCCAGCTTTGGCTTTCTTTACATCCTGTTCCGTCGGGTTAACTCGCTTCAGGGTTGGAAGTTCGAAGAACTCATGTTCATCTATGGGTTCTCCCTGGTCTCGCTCGGATTCTTTAATGTGGTCAGCTTGAACCTTTACGAATTTGGCGAGCGTTACATCATGGAGGGTAGGTTTGACCAGGTTCTCACACGCCCAATCAATTCCTTGTTTCAGATTCTCTTCGAGACATTCCGAATTGAGTCGTTCCAGGAGGTAATCACCGGCCTCCTCCTTTTGGTCTATGCGGCATTGAGGCTGAACCTCCGGATGGGGATCCTGGGATTCCTGATGTTTCCGCTTTTTTTGGGGTGTAGTGTCGTCTTATATCTAAGTGTCTTCGTCATCCTAACCAGCATTAGTTTCTGGTTCGAGGATCGGATCGGGATCACTCCGCCGGTCTACAACATGATCCCTTTTGGCCGTTATCCGACGAGCATTTACAACGTTTTTCTTCAATTCCTGCTAAGTTGGATCATACCTTTTGCCTTTGCATCTTTCTACCCGGCCACCCATTTTCTAGGACGTGGAGAATACCACTTTTACTTTGTCATGGTCCCCGTGATGGCTGTGGCTTTCGCCGCATTGGCACTCTGGGTATGGAATCAGGGGGTTCGAGACTACACGAGTACTGGAAACTAATGGAGCGCTATCACCGGAGGATCTTCACGCGACTTGACAGTGTATCAGACTCGACGTTAATGTTTGTTTCGTTCTTGATTCGTGTCTTAAGGAGGAGCAGCCTTGGTCAATCTCTCCGAACTGCCGCACAGGCGATATAACCCATTAACCGACGAGTGGATTCTATGCTCTCCTCATCGAATCAAGAGGCCCTGGCATGGACAGGTGGAGGCGCAGGACCGAGAGATTGTGCCGCCATATGATTCAAAGTGTTATCTCTGTCCTGGCAACGCCCGAGCGGGGGGAGGAAGAAATCTGAAGTACGAATCGACATTGGTTTTTGATAACGACTTTGCTGCTATGCTTCCGCATAGCGATTCCTGGCAACTGGACGAAAAGGGTCTGATTGTGGCTCATTCTGAACCTGGGGTCTGCCGCGTTATCTGTTTCTCCCCCCGGCATGATCTCTCATTGCCTCGCATGGACCTTGCTGCAATTAGGCTTGTGATCGACACTTGGGCGGCAGAGACCGAGAGTATGGGAAGGAGGGACTACATCAATTATGTCCAGGTCTTCGAAAATAAGGGGGCGATGATGGGTTGCAGTAACCCGCACCCTCATTGCCAGGTCTGGGGGGCCTTCCATGTACCCACAGTGCCCGCAAAGAAATTGGCGAGCCAGAAGAAGTACTTTAGGCGGCACAAGAAGGATTTGCTGGGGGATTACCTCGAGATTGAGAGCAGAAAAGGCGAACGTGCAGTTTGTGAGAATGAGCACTGGGTGTGTCTTGTTCCATTCTGGGCTGCTTGGCCCTATGAGACCATCGTGATTCCACGACGCCTGGTTTCGGATCTGGCATCACTTAGTGATCCGGAACGAGATGCCCTGGCTGACGTCATCAAGCGCCTGACCATCAAATACGATAATCTCTTCAAGACATCCTTCCCATACTCTATGGGCTGGCACGGCAGGCCGACCGATGGGGCAAAGCACCCCTATTGGCGATTGCATGCGGTTTACTTTCCGCCTCTTTTGCGCTCGGCTACAATCAGGAAATTTGCGGTGGGTTACGAAATGACGGCCGAGCTGCAGCGGGATGTAACCCCCGAACAATCGGCTGCAAGGCTCCGCGAAATTCCCGACATCCACTATTTGGAAGAATAAAAAACGCCAGTAGCATACAACGCGCATCCATGTAGAGAGAGTGTTCTGTTATTCCAGTTTGACCCGGTCTCGAAGCTTGTCCAGCTTTGCTTTACTGATCCCCCTGATAATCAAAAGGTCTTCTACCCTTCGAAAAGGGGGATTCTTCTTCCGGTAGTCCACAATTCGCTTAGCCATTGCCGGGCCTATCCCCGGCAAAGCCTGAAGTTCTTCAAGAGTCGCTCGGTTGATGTTAACCTTTGAGCCTTGCGCCGGGCGTGTTTGAGGGATACTCTTTGGCGGATCCTTCTTGACTGAATCCAAGGGAAAAAAGGCGGTATTAGCCACCAGAAGACAGAGAAGCAATAAACTTAGAGCCGTCTCTCTACGTAGTTGGCGCATTCCCGATTGCTAGCTTTTGGGAGCGTAATAGCCCCTGCGGGACTTAAGTTTGAGGTTCTTGCGCTCGGTTTCGATCCGAATCGCCCGAAAGGTACCGTCGCGCTTGGTGTTGGAAGAACGATATGCCAGGGAATACTGGCTCCGTAACTCCGCTCCGATGTCTTGAAAGCTCTGAGAGAGATCCTCAGCTTTGAACGGAAAGAAAGCTCTGCCGCCTGTTTCATCTGCAAGCCTTTTAAGGAGTTTGTCTGACTTCGGAGCGCTGATACCGAAGAAACCACTGGAATTGGTGCTGATTGTATAAATGGAGACGTCTGACTTTTGGGCCATTTCAAGAGTAGAGTTGGTGGTTTCCAAACTCAGATTGTCGTCCCCGTCACTGATGAGAATCATGATTTTTCTTCCTGCTTCGGCTTTCAGCTTTTCCTGACATGCCAGGTATATGGCGTCCAGCAGTTTCGTGCCGCCTCCAGGGCGGATCTGATTGATCGCCTTACGGAGCAGACCGGGGTCGTCCGTGTAATCCTGCACTAACTCTATGGCGGAATCGAATGAGATAAGGAGAGCTTTGTCTTTCTTCGGGCGAAGAGTTCGGGCCAGGAAATCCGTTGCTGCCTCCTGCTCGAATTTAAACTTGTCTCGGATGCTGGTGCTGGTGTCAATCAGCAGGGCAATGGTCAAAGGAAGATCGGTTTCTCGCGAGAAGTTGGTAATCGTTTGCAGGCGGTTGTCTTCGAAAAGGTGAAAATCCGATTTCTCCAAGTCGGTTACCAACTTACCCTTGCGATCGGTTAATGTGAACAAAACGTTGACCAGATCCACATTGACGACCAGGTTCTCAGCTTGACTGTCCGACTTGTCGGTCCTGTCTGCCAAGGATTTTACTGTTTGAACGCCGGCTGAACCCGAAGCGCCCGTTCCTCTCGATGGCGCTTGAGGCAGGCCCGGACTGCTCACGAAAAGCAACAACCCCACTAGCACCCAGGAAAACACGCATGGCCTGAAAGACAGCATCTCAGTATTACCTCAAGTGTAACTCCACAGTCTCATTCTACCCCTTCGGCAAAAAGCCGGTCAACGTTGACTAGAAATCAAACCTATAGTCTGGCCACTCAGGCTTAGCTCTCCCAGACCCCGGCAGATTACAGGATCATCCCGGCAATCGTAGCGGAAAGAAAATTAGCAATTGTTCCTGCAATCATGGCTTTGATTCCAAGAGCAGCAAGGTCATGACGACGACTGGGGACCAGGGCTCCAATTCCCCCTACCTGAATAGCGATAGATGCGAAATTGGCGAAGCCGCATAAAGCAAAGGTGGAAATTATAAACGAACGAGCCTCAAGTTCTCCCCCAATCTGGCCCAGTTGGACGAAAGCGACAAATTCGTTGAGAACCATACGAGTACCAAGAAGGTTGCCCACCAGCAAAGAGTCCTTCCAAGTGACTCCCATAGACCATGCAATTGGTCTGAACACTGCACCCAAGATATCCTGGAGATTCCTAGGAAAGTAATGAGCTAACAATGCAAAGAAAGTTTGGACAGAACTGACTCGACCGGCTGCGGCCATTAGCCCATGGTGGGAGACACCCAAAATTCCATTCACTAACGCTACCAGCGCGATAAACGCGATCAGCATGCCAGCCACGTTGATTGCCAGCTGCATACCCTCAAAGGCTCCGCGGGCCGCGGCATCTACAAAGTTTACGTCAGTCCGCGGTATATCGGCCATAACGGCAGTACCAGTCTTTGGGAATTCTGTCTCCGGAACCATGATCTTTGCAATCATGATTGCTCCTGGAGCAGTCATGATCACTGCCGTCAACAGGTGGGCAACGTCGACCCGGGCCACCAACACATATGCCGCCATAATACCACCTGAAACATGTGCCATCCCAGCGGTCATAATGGTCATCAGCTCGGACTTGGTCATCTCCGCGAGATATGGCCTGATCGTCAGCGGTGCTTCTGTCTGCCCCATGAAAATGCTAGCCGCAACTGACACTGATTCGGCACCACTCGTTCCCATGAATCGAATCATCACTCTTGAAACCCATTTTACGACGACTTGCATGATTCCCAGGTAATAAAGGACGGCGAAAATAGAGGCGACGAAAATGATGGTTGGCAATACCTGAAAAGCGAAAACAAAGCCCACGGACTTCTCTCCCTGGTCCGTTCCTAAAGACCCAAATACAAAACGAGCCCCTTCCCCGGAGTACGCGATCAATCGGTTTACAATTTGTCGCATAAGCACGAGGAACCGGGCAAGGACATCGTATCTTACAATCCCAAAAAAAACCTGGATGCCGAGAAATGTTTGAAAATAGGGCAACGAAATGTCCCATCGCAGGAATTGCAGCTTGGACAGATATCGGAGGATCACCCATTCGGACAAGACCAAGACAGTGAAGCTGAAAAGGGAAAGAGGAAACCAAACCAAGCTACCGCTTAACCACTCTCCCTTCAGTACCAAGAAGGCAAACGTCACTTGCAAGGTTATCCCCCAAGCTACGATCCTCCAGCGAACCGCATGGCGGTTAGACGACAGCAGGAACGATATTCCCAGCAAAAGAACAAAACCGACGAGCCCATTGAGCTTCGACATGGAACCCTCTGGAACTGGAGCCAAATCGCTCTCGACAGACCCCTCTTTTTATCTGAAAACCCGCTCTACCTCAAGCCCTAATGCGGACCCGGGCTATGCGCCAGTTACAAGGGGGGGGTGGAGCGGGCGCCGTGGGACAGCGGTGCCCTGCGCAGGCCTGTGAAGGCGCCCTGGAGCACACATCCTGCGCCTTGTAGGGGTCTTGTTTGCGACTCCAACTAGTCTTGTCCAAATTGTTGGTCCCTCCAGGTTAGACTTGACATGGGGATCCCTTTTGTTCAGCATTCTCTTGCAGTTAAGCAGCGACTGGGGGTTGCGTGAGAGATGGTGGTTGAGGAAACCGGGTACCGATGCGAGCTGTGATTCAGCGAGTCAGTGAGGCCAGGGTGCTTGTGGGTGACACCGTTGTTGGTACTATTTCCGGTGGCCTTTTAGTGTACCTCGGTGTACATCAGGACGACCAGAAATCAGACGCTGACTATCTGGTAGACAAAATCGTTGGGCTCCGAATTTTTGAGGATAAGCAGGGAAAGATGAACTTGGGGCTGGGTCAGGTGGGAGGGGAATTGCTAGTAGTCTCCCAGTTTACGCTTTACGGGGATTGCCGACGGGGCAAGAGGCCTTCATTCGACAAGGCTGCAGGACTGGTTAATGCCAAATCGCTCTTTGAGTATTTCGTCGAACAGTGCCGCGGGCGTCAGGTTACCACCAATACCGGGATATTCAGGGAAATGATGCGAGTCTTCTCTATTAATAACGGGCCCGTCACAATTTTGCTTGATAGTAAGAGAATGTTCTAGACAATTTAGATGATCTATCCCGGAGGAGTTTGTGAAAAAGGAGGCCGTCTCCGGATGGTGGCTTTTCAAAAATATCGCAGTGAGCGGCTACTTGCTGGGCCTGTATCCTTCGAGAGTCCCGTTGGCCTTGTAGTATTTGCCAGCTTCGGTCAATTCTTTGGAACCGTACTTTGTGTGGCAGTACACGCAAGATTTGTTAGTCTTCTTGGCGTCGGCTGGTTTAGGATAGCCGGCATTGCTCCATGCCAAGACGGTGACCAGCACAAACGCTAGAAAACCCGATAATTTGGGCAAGGATAAACGCAAAGCAAGACACCCCCATTCGAGAATCTCAATTATTATAATAAGATTAATTTAATAGGTCTAAGGTTGTATTTCATGCTGATGTGAATGCCGCTTTTCTCGTGTGAGCGAGGCTTGTTGGCAACGTCAGCGAAAATTACTTAATTTTCGGGTCTAGTAGAGATAAGGATACTGTAGAATGAAATTATGGAATAGAACTCGGATTAACGACTCTCTCGGCTTGGGTAGCCCCGAAGCCTCGGCAACTTTCTAACTAGAAACGGGATCTAAGATTAGTAGGGGCAGAGGGTTTGTTACCCTGGGAATGACCCTAAAACTAAAGTGGCTTGTCGGATTACTAAAGAATTGTTTTTCAACAAACGATATAGCTAGGTGAGTTCCCGTAGAATTATGGGAACACCATATCGGGTAGACTGGTTTTAGAAATGGTTGAACGTATCTTATTAGATCCAACAATTCGAAGTCCTGAGGCAGAGGAATTCGAAAGGAAACTATCGGCCAAGGTTGTAGGCCAAGAGAGGGCGGTAAGGCGCATCACTAGCCTTTACCAGGTGTACTTATCTGGAATGGCTTCTCCAGGAAAGCCCATCGGGAATCTCCTCTTTCTTGGGCCCACCGGCTCGGGAAAGACACGCGTTGTCGAAGCCGGCGCAGAGATCCTTTTTGGCGATGCAAGGGCTGTCATCAAAATCGACTGCGCCGAGTTCCAACACAGCCACGAGATTGCCAAGTTGATTGGTTCACCTCCTGGATACTTGGGACACCGTGAGACTCCACCGCTACTCACCCAGGAAGCCATCGATCAATACCATACTGATAAGTTGAAGCTGACCTTTCTCTTATTCGATGAGATTGAGAAAGCCA
>JBGOTQ010000108.1:0-20642 GCA_041476565.1 Terriglobia bacterium
ATCACACCGGTGAGGATGCCGCTGATCGAGTTCGGGAGGACGATGTGGCGAATGGTTTGCCAGCGCGTGGCACCGACGTTCCAACACGCCTCACGAAATGCCATCGGCACGGCCGCCAAGGCTTCCTTGGTGCTGGCGATCAGGACAGGCAGTGTCATGATCGCCAGTGTCAGCGAGGCGGCGAGGACAGATCTCCCGATTCCGGCAAAAAGGACGAACGCGCCGAGCCCAAACAACGCATGCACGATGCTGGGTACTCCCGCGAGATTAACAACGGCGAGATTGACAATGCGGGTGAGCCAGTTCTCACGAGCATATTCGTTCAGGAAGACCGCAGCCAGAACACCAATCGGCGTGGCGATGGCCAGCGAAATGACGACTAGATAGATCGTTCCCAGCAACGGCGACCAAATACCGCCGGCCCGCATCCCATGCTTGGGAACCGTCAGCAGGAAGTCCAGAGACAGGATCGGCCACGCCTGAAAGACTAGATAACTGACGATCAGCAACAGCGGAAGCACCATCAGCAAGGTCATGAGAAGAAACACAGTCTTGGCGATGAGTTCGCTCAGCTGTTTGCGGCGCGTCAATGAAGTCGATTGAAACAAGCTACCCTACCTCTGGCAACAAGGATCGTTCATTTGGCGCGAACCCCGCGCACGACAAGGTCAGCGGCCAGGTTGATGACAAACGTGATCAAGAACAACAGGATGCCAATAATGAACAACACTTGATAGTGCTGTGAGTGCATCGGGGCTTCGCCCAGTTCGGCGGCAATCGTAGCGGTCAACGTCCGCACCGAGTCCATCAAGCTAGTAGGAATTTTCACTGCATGTCCCGTGGCCATGAGGACCGCCATCGTCTCGCCTGCGGCCCGGCCCACACCGAGCAGCACTGCCGCCAGCAGGCCATTCTTGGCCGCCGGCAGCAGGACGCGATAGACCAGTTGCCATCGCGTCACCCCCAGTGCCAGCGCCGCTTCCCGGTACGAGTCGGGGACTGCCTTTAACGCATCCTCGCCAATGGACACAACGATCGGCACACTCATCAGCGCGAGAATCAGGCCACCGTTCAATACATTCAAACCAATCGGTGCGCCGAAAAGTTTGATGATCAGCGGATTCATCACAATCAGACCAATAAATCCCCAGACCACTGACGGAATGGCCGCCAGCATTTCGATGATGATTTTCAGCGTTTCCCTCACCTTCGGCCCGCAGAATTCAGAGATGAACACGGCCGCACCGATCCCGAAGGGCACCGCAATCAACATGGCCAGCGCAGTCACGCTGGCCGTGCCCGCGATCAGTGCCAACACGCCGTAGCGAACGTGGCTCTGGGAAGTCGGGTACCATTCGGAACTGAAGAAGAACTCCCGGAAATTGAAGCCGTGAAAGAGAAACCCGGCACCTTCGCGAAACACAAAGAAGAAAATGCCAAAGACAAACAGGATGGCGCTGATGCCACACAGGCGGATCAACAATTCGATTGCAGTTTCGGTGACAGACTGCCACCGCCGTCGATTCATCATGAACGTCGCAGCCCTTTCCATCGTTATTAAGGCTGCGTGCCCGTTCTGGGCAGAGGGACGTAGCCGCTCTGGGTCACGATCTTCTGGCCGGCCTCGGAGTGAATCCAATCGAGGTACTTTTTCACCTGGCCGACCGGTTCGCCGAGAGTGTACATAAATAGCGGTCGGGCAATCGGATAGGTGTGGTTCAAAGTGTTCTCAACCGTCGGGGCAAAGGACTTGTCACCAGCCTTGCTGGCGATCCGCAATGTCTTGACTTCGGCCGTTGCGTATCCCATGCCGCTGTAACCGATGGCGCCAGGGGTCTTGGAGACTAGTTCCACCACATCCTTCGACCCGTGCATGTCACGCGAACCGAGCTTGAAATCTTTGCCCTTGCCGAGAATTGCCTCGCGAAAGTATTCGTAAGTTCCGGAGTTTGACTGACGGCTGACCCGGATGATTTCGTCGGCACCGTCGGGCATCGTGATGCCCAGTTGGGACCATTTGGTGAAGTGGCCGCCCTCGCCGTAGATTTCAGCCAACTGCTCCAACGTGATTTCCTCCATCGGATTGCTTTTGTGGACGTAAACGGCCAGGGCATCGTAGCCGACCATGAACTCGCGAGGCGCCTTGCCGGTGTTTTGCCTCGCCTGTTCAATCTCCTGTGGATGGAATTGCCGGCTGCAGTTGGCGATGTCCACCGTGCCGTTGATCAAGGCAGCAATTCCCGTGCCCGAACCGCCGCCGGAGACCTCCACCGAGACCGTCGGTTCCACGTTGGCATATTCCTCGGCCCACGCTTGGGCAAGGTTGACCATTGTGTCCGAGCCGGTGTTTTGGATCACGCTCTTCTCGGGTTGCTTTGAACGTGAGCAACCGATCGGCAGCCACGCGAGGGTTGCGGCCAGCAACGCGCTAACAGCGGGTTTCATAAAGCGAGAGTCAAATCGGAGGATTGGTATTCTCATGGGTTGGATTCAAGTCGTTTCCGAGGATCGCTTGAACCAGATCCCGGATATGGTTGCTTAGAGACTCGTAGGCTCGCTCATACTCAGCCCGAACCTCGTCCGGCGTTCTGTGCGCCTTGGAGGGATCGGTCACCGGCCAGAGCAGGCCCAAGGTCCGGGTTGGTCTCTGGGGAAAGGCTTTCTCCGCCGCCTTCGAGAGCGCCACGATCACTTGCACGTGGTCAAGCTGGGGAACCTGGTCTACCGAGGTGGAGGCCTGATGCGAGATGTCAAGGCCTTTCTCCGCCAAGAACCAGATGGTCTGCGGATCCGCCGTGCCGGCGACAAGCCCCGCACTGCTGAACGAAAACCGTTTCGCACCCAACTGGCTGCCGATAGCCTCGGCGATCCGGCTCAGGCAACCGTTGGTCTCGTCCACAAACAACACACGGAAGCCCTCCAGGGGCAGGTGCCGCCAGTACTCGCCGGTGGCGAAGTACAGCGCCTGCTCACACATGTTGGTGGCCTGGTCGGAGACCCGCTCAAAACGCCGTGCCACGGTGATCAGCGGCGGCAGCGCCTCCAACGGCAGTCGGCCTTGCTGTCGCCATTCCACCAGGTCAGCACTGAGGCTGTCGCGGACCTGATTGACCCGCGGCTCGCTGGCCATCGTGGTGCGGGCCAAATCGGGATTCTTGTCTATAAACGCGGTCAGGGCGTTGTGCAACATCGGGATCGCCATGTTCGCGATCTCACTGAACTTATCAGTAGGCACGTCGAAAGGGAGGGAACTGAGCACCAAGACCTGCCGCGCGATGCTGACCGCGTAATCCCCGACGCGCTCCAGCTCATTGACAATCTTGCTGGCCGAATACACAAACCGCAAGTGGCCAGCCGCCGGTTGGTGTCGCACGATGAACTCCAGGCATAGTCGGTCCAACTCAGTCTCCAAGGCGTCTACATCCTGATCTCGCAAGATCACCGAGTAGGCCAACTGCCTGTCGCGCTTGAGGAATGCTTGGAAGGCCCGCGTCAACGCCTGCTCGTCCAGAGCCAGCATCTCCAACAGTCTGGACCGAATCAGGTCGATGTCGGACTGCAACAAGGCTTCCAAGTGGGGGGTTGGTGGTGTACTCAACGTTCTAATCCCTCGGAGAATCCTTCATCAGATCAAGGGGAAAATCCATCCGCGCATCTGGCCTCCTCTTAAGGGCCATTGAATCGACTCTATGCACCAGAAAGACCAAGTAGTACAGGTAAAAGACAACTTCTTACAGATATGGCAATTCAGAAGGCAATAGCCAAAATCCAGGCTGCGCCGGAATTATCAAATGGATGTAAACGAGAGTCAAGGACAAGTTAACCACAAGTTGCCTCGGTGTCACAAGCTGCCTTGGAACCGGCAGGGTTGATCTTCCGATAAAATCCTTTCATATTTCCCACTTAAAGACTGGGTCATGTACCTGCATCGACTGGATATTAGTCTGGATTTCCATATTGATTACTTCGTTCGGACGCGTGGAACTGCCGTTCCGGACACACGTTGGAGAGCGGCGCAAGGCTCAGGTCACCCGCACCGGAGCAGGCCACATGATTCTTCTTAAGCGGTTGGAGGGAATGGTGAAGCCTAGTCAATTCATACTAGAGGAAGACAATGATTGCGGGGGTTCCCGCCGGGATGTATTGGCCGGTAAAAGTCAGGTTGCCCGTTTCCCGATTAATACGGAAGATTGTGATCGCGTCGCTCCTTTGGTTACATGAGTAGAGGAAATTCCCGGTAGGGTCGATATTGAAGCTACGCGGATAATCGCCTCGGGTCCATTCCTCTCCGGCAAACGTCAGGGTGCCCGCCTTACCGATAGAAAAGAAGGCGATGCTGTCATGCAGCCGGTTGGCAGCGTAGACGAATTTTCCGTCAGACGAGACCACCACCTCCGAAGTGAAGTTGGTGCCCTTAAAGCCCCTTGGGAGGGTTGAAAGGGTCTGCCTCGCCGTCAATCTTCCGCCTGTGGCGTCGAAGTCAAACAACACCAGCGTGGAGCCCTCTTCCTGCAGCGAGTACAACCAGCGGCCATTTGGGTGGAAGGCAAAATGTCGTGGTCCGTCTCCAGGAGGCAGTGGCACCGCCGCCGGATCATTGGCCGATAGCTTCCCCTTTTGGACATCGAACTTCCATACCAGGATCTGGTCCAATCCCAGGTCACTCGCCAGCACGAACTGCCCCGTCGGATCGGCTTGAATCATGTGCGCATGAGGGGAGTCGTGGCCACTGATGGCAAAGCTGCCGGGAGGGGCACTAGCCGCATGCACTGGACCTACGGTGCCCGTATCCTGTTTTATATCGGTTGCCGGGCCGAGCGCACCATTCGAGCGGATGGGGAGTACTGCTACAGTCCCCCCGGCGTAGTTGGCTACCAGCACGTACTTCCCGGAAGGGTGCACGCTCAGGTGGGCAGGACCGGCCCCTTCCGATCTGACGGTATTAAGCCGCGTCAGATGCCCGCTGGGGCGATCAATCGAAAATGCGCTTACCGAACCGGAGCTGGTGCCCTGGAAAGTCGCTGTTTCATTCGCCGAATACAGATGCGTCTTGGAGGGATCGAAAGCGAGCCAAGCCGGGTTTGAATCATCCGAAAAAACCTCGCGTTGGGTCAGAGCGCCGGTTGAAGGGTTCATCAGGTAAAGGTAAATACCTTTTCCATTACCCTTGCTGCCCTCCGGGCCTTGCGGTGAACTATAGGTGCCGACATATGCCAGGATCGACCGGTTCGCCGATTCTGCTTTGCTCTGTTGGGCCCTTGCGACCATCGGGCCTGTCACGGCCAGAGCCGATGTGCCTTTTAGGAACCATCGACGTGAGGTCTTGATGAAAGGATCGTGTTGGCATCGCGGCTCATCCGTTAACATTCGAGTCCTCCTTATGTTTTTGGGGCAGCTCTTTAACCAGAAACGGTCAAATTATGCGGCGGTTCGACCAGTAAGGCAAGCTTGTATAGACACGAGTTTTATCTCCGGGTGGAAGTGCCTTTGTCGAGGACGAATTCCAAGAGGGTGCCCCATGACCTTTCAAGCACACTACCGCGGATGTAAATGCTGGAGGGCCCCGCTTTGTCGGGGCCGCGGTCGCGACAGGTGACAGCGGTCACCCGCGCGACCCTCCATCAAGACACGCATTTTCATGAAAGATACGTACAAAAAGTATAGATTATAAGGGCTGGGCCTGAAGCGGCTTTCAATGTCTTATCCCAGGTTGCCCCCAACCCCGCTCAAAGAAGGGCAAAATGAAGCGACTGATCTTCCCCCTCCTTTTGGTCATGCTCGCGACGTCGGTGTATGGCCAGAGTACTACCCGCCCATTCGATCTTCTGATCGAAAACGGTCATGTCATCGACGGCACCGGCTCTCCCTGGTATTCAGCCGATGTCGGAATCCGCGCCGGACGGATTGTTGCCATCGGTCATCTCGCTGGCGCCGACGGCCGGAGGCGCATCGATGCTCGCGGTCGGGTGGTTGCTCCCGGGTTCATCGACATGCTGGGTCAGTCTGAGCTTACGATCCTCGTAAACCCGCATCTCCCCTCCAAAGTATTCCAGGGGATTACCACCGAAATTACCGGGGAAGGCGGGTCGGTCGCGCCGCTCAATGAAGCCATCCTCCAGGCCGATCATCTCATCTACGATCACCTTCAGGTAGTACCGGACTGGCGAACCCTTGATCAGTACTTTGGCCGGCTCGAACGTCAGGGGATTGGTATCAATTTCGCTACCTACGTCGGGGCGACCCAGGTGCGACGGATCGTCCTGGGAGACAGAGATCGGGCGCCCAACCCGAGCGAGCTTGAGCGGATGAAGACGCTGGTACGCGAGGCAATGGAGCAGGGCGCAGTGGGTATTTCGACCTCGCTCCAGTATGCCCCGGCCCCTTATGCAAGCACTGAAGAATTGATCGCGCTGGCGGAGGAGGCTGGAAAGCTTGGCGGCATCTATGCCACCCACCTGCGTTCCGAAGGGGATGCTGTCCTAACCGCCCTGGACGAAGCCATCCGGATCGGACGAGAAGCCAGGATCCCGGTGGAGGTCTGGCACCTCAAAGCGGCTGGGAAGTCAAACTGGGGACGCATGACGGAGATTGTGGCGAAGATCGAGCAAGCGCGGCGCAATGGCGTCGATATCAGCGCCGACACTTACGCTTATCCTGCCTGGTTCAACGACCTCAGTGCCTTCATTCCACCCTGGGCCCACGATGGCGGAAATGCCAGGATGCTCGAGCGGCTCAGGGATCCTGAGATTCGACGTCGAATCCGTACGGAGATGGAAACCCCGAACAGCAACTGGGATAACGAGTGGCAGGAGATTCCTGGACCTGAAGCAGTGCTGGTGAGCGTTGTCCAGAATCCCTCGCTTCTGCCTCTACAAGGAAAGAACCTGCTCGAGATTGCGAGTCTGCGACGCAAGGAGCCCATCGAAATGCTGTACGACCTCCTGATCGATGACCAAGCGTACACCTTCGTCGCAGTCTTCGGCATGTCCGAACCCGATGTTGCGCGCGCACTCATTCAGCCCTGGGTTTCGGTGGACAATGACTCGGCAGGGACGGCTCCCGACGGTGTGCTGGGCCGGGAGCATCCGCATCCCAGAGCCTACGGGACCTTCCCGCGAATCATCCGGAAGTACGTACGGGAAGAACACCGGCTCACTTTGGAAGAGGCGATCCGGAAGTTCACCGCGCTACCGGCCCAACGCTTGAACCTTGGGGACCGGGGAGTCATCAAGCAGGGCATGTGGGCAGACGTGGTGGTCTTCAACCCTGATCAAATCCGGGATTTGGCTACCTTTGAGAGCCCGAACCAACTCTCCGTCGGAATGGACTACGTGCTGGTGAACGGCGTGCCGGTTATTGCAGAAGGCAAGCCGACCAACGCACTGCCCGGCAAGGTCTTGCGCGGTCTAGGTTACTTCCGCAAGAACCGGTAAGGAAAAGCCGGGCATTCCCGAATTGATTTACGTCTTCACTCTCATGCTATAAGGAGTAGTCCATGCGACAGATTACAGGCGCCATGATCGGGGGATTGATCCTCCTTGTTACCGCGGTGACAGTCACCGAGCCCTCAGATCCTCCTTCCTGCGACATCTTTGTCGCCATGCAGGATGCCACAACTGACGGATCAGTCATCCTGGCAAAGAACAGCGACCGTCCGCCCATGGAGGCTCAGCCGCTGATTTATATGCCGCGTGCCCACCACGCCAAGGGCGAGAGGGTGAAATGTACCTACATCGAAATCCCTCAGGTTCCTGTGACCTATGAACATATCGGTTCCAAGATATGGTGGGCATTCGGTTATGAGCAAGGCATGAACGAACACGGCGTCACGATTGGGAACGAAGCAGTTTTTTCAAAAGAACCCTACCAATGGGGGAACGGATTGTTGGGTATGGACTTGCTCCGACTAGGGTTGGAACGGGGTCACACCGCTTATGAGGCCATGCATGTAGTTATTGATTTGCTGGAAGAATACGGGCAGTCGGGAGATTGCGAATACCCGGGACAATGGGGGAAGGCCAAGACTGGGGTCCCGCTTCCCAGCCAATAGCCCAACCCCCTGGCATCATTCCAATCGATCCACAAGTGGCAATTCAGATTCAGGCGCGGAGCTTGCGACAGGCCTCGAGACAACGCTTAGCTGTCTCCTGCTCGGAATATCTGCTGCCTTCTTGTTCAATCAAGTAGTACTCGATCCCGCCCGTACTTTCTGCGGCAGCAAAAAGCTTCACCCAAGGTGCCGTTCCTTCGCCGAAAAGCACGCGGTACCCTTTTTTGGGGGACCAGTCCTTACAATGCATGGAACGAATGCGGCCGGGGTTCTTCGCGATCCAGGCGACGGGATCGTTACCCGTCTCCAGACAAGTGCCGACATCCAGTTGCAGCGTAATGCTGGGATCCGTGTTGGCCGCGAGCACTTCGATGGGTTTCTGGCCGTCAACCGGTTTCCATTCGGCATCATGGTTGTGATAGCCGGCATGCAGGCCATGGTCGAGCATAGTCTTGTTGGCCTTGTTCAGCGTCTCCGCAACTTGCTTCCATCCGTCAACGCCGGAGACTTCGCCAGCGGAGGCCATCACGACGTAGCGTGCGCCAAGGATTTGATTCAGTTCAATAGCCTTCCCAACTCCTGCTGGAGTGAAAGCAGCTGAATCGTTATGGGTGGAGTAGCAGCGAATACCGAGGCCGTCCAATTCCTTTCGAACCTGCTTGGCATAGTCAGGGGTCCATTCATAATAGGGCGAATAGAACTCCACGCACTCGTAGCCCATCTTGGCCACTCTGCGGACGGTACCCATTAGATCTTTCTCTAAATCGTTACGGACTGAATAAAGCTCCAGTCCAATTGGGATATGCTTGCTGGTCGTCGCCAATGCCCCGAGGGGCGTTGCCGCAACTAGGGCGAGGAATGAGCGGCGTGAAAATGTATCATGTGGTGTCATAGTGGAAACACCATATCACAAAAATTGGTTTAGATGGAGAGATGGAGGGGGAGAGTTCTTCCGAGCAGCAATCCGGTATTGACGCTGGGAAACCGCCTCCGTTAGGAGTTGAACGCGAACATGATCCTGCGGGCTTTTCAAACCAACCGTCAACTGGCGGGCCGGAAACGAACCGCGGCCCCGCCACCTGAAGCGAGCACCAACTTGAGACGCGTCTTGCCGTTTACTCTCTTTTGCTCAATAGCGGTATGCTTGGGATTGACTGAGGCGTCTGAGGCATCTGAGTATATCTGTGCCACGTACTCCCCTGATCCCAAAAACTCAAGAGGGATCTCGATTTCGCGTTCGCTCCAATTCGTAATGCTGCCCAGATACCAGGTATTTCCGCGCTTGCGGGCGACGGTGACAAATTCTCCAACTCGGCCGTTCACTACCTTGGTCTCGTCCCAACTCGCCGGGACAGCACGAATGAACTCAAAGTCTTTTTGTCCTTTGTACGCCTCCGGGTAATCAGAGACCATCATGAGGGGGCTCTCGAAAACGACGTACAAAGCCAGTTGGTGGGCGCGCGTACCCAGCACCATCGGTTGTTTTTCGCGTGGTTGGAACTCGGCACGAGTCACGTTATTGAATCCACCCGGAGTATAGTCCATCGGCCCTGCCAGCATCCGTGTGAAAGGAAGCATCACATCATGTTCTGGAGTCGTTCGGGCACTCCACTTCAGGTACTCCAATCCCATCACACCTTCTTGAGTCATCAAATTGGGGTAGGTGCGACGTATTCCGTCCGGTTTATATGCACCGTGAAAGTCGATCATTAAATGATGTTCCGCCGCTTTCTTCAGCACGCGGCGGTAGAAATTCACCATCCACTGATCGTCCCTGTCCATGAAATCGATCTTCACTCCCACGATGCCCCACTTCTCAAAAAGAGAAAATGCCTCGTCCATCTGCCGGTCGACGGAGGTCCAGTGAGCCCACAACCAGACGCCAATCCCTTTTGATTTGGCATGGCGAAGGATCTCCGGCAGGTCGATCGCCGGCTGCGTCTTCGTGATATCTGACGGTTCTCCGTCCTGCCCGCGCAATGACCAGCCGGCATCAATCAGCATAAATTCCAACCGGGTCTCTGCCGCAAAGTCGATGTAATGCTTCATTGTGGCTGTGTTCATGCCCGGCTGAAAGCTGACTCCCTCGGCATAGGTGCCGGACCACCAGTTCCAAGCTGTTTTTCCCGGCTTGATCCACGCAGTATCGGAGATCGCACAAGGCGGGTTCAAATTCATGACAATATTCGATTCGATGAGCCGACCGAGCTCTGAGGCGATCATCAGCACGCGCCAGGGGGAGCGGATTGGCGTGGTTGCCCCCACAGCCAGTTCCGGTTCGTCGGCACGCGGAGCCAGCTTGGCGGTCATCGTCCTGCTCCCGGAGTGCATCAGATACATGCCTGCATAATTCTCGATGTGCGCTTCGGTGACCGCGACCCAGCCAACGCCCGGCTGTTCCACAAGAAATGGAAGCGCGATCAGAAACTCCGGATGAATTCCACTCAACGTCATCCGGTTGTACTGGTCCTCATAACTGGTGCGGAAATTGTGAAGGATCAACGGGTAAGTCTCAGCATCGCGGGCGAATTGAAACTCGGTAGATTCGTCCTTGATCCGGATTTCATTGAGCGCGGCAGTCTGCGGAATAGAGTATCGGAACGCAATGCCATCGTTGTAGGCGCGAACCTCCAGAATGAGACGACGGCCTAACCCGCCGGATTCCTGGAATTCCGCGGTAACCCAGTTGTAAGAGTCGCGGGCAGCCCTCGACTTTCCTGCTATAACTTCGTAGGTCTCATCGAATGAACCTGTTTTCGAAGAGACCAGCTTCAGGTTAGCCCCAAGCAGGGATTGGTTCTGGATCTGGAGACCCAGGAAGGACGTGTCTATCAAAGGCTTCCCGCGTACCCATACTTGATACGCGAGACGATTTTCCGCGCCTTTTGCAGGCACCGCTAAGAGATGCCGGAACTCGATCTGCCCGTCCGGCGAATAGAGACGACCCGATTGCCCCTGGGCGCATCCCACGGTTGGGATCTGAAGCCAGAGAAGGAACACGAGGAGATAGCTGGAATTGTATTGATCTGCTTTGGGACTCACTCGGTGCCTCCTAACTCTACAGCTGTTGAAGCATTGAACTTCAGATATTTGCTCAGAGTCTACCGACGATCGTGCGGTGAGGTAAAGACAACGTTGGCTCTCGATCGTCGAGGAAATAGAATGCCGAAAATATCTCACTCGAACTGACTGGGCAAGCCGAATATTCAGTAGATGAATTTTGCCTTTCTGTCTCCGTCATTTGACCTTGGGCAACAACTGATGGTAGGCTGTGTTCACACCTAAAGGAGGATCCTATGAACATCTCAAGGCGTCAGTTTATCGAAACGGCGGCGCTTGGTTGTGCGACCACCTTGAGCGGGTTTGCTGGCCGCTCGTTTGGCGGGACTGCAAAGATGCCTGTCCGGGTATTCGGACGAACAGGTGAGAAGGTTTCCATTCTTGCCTTCGGGGCAGGAAGCCGATTTCTGATGTACAAGGAGGAAGAAGAAGCTCTCAGGGTCTTGAACCATGCAATAGAACTAGGGATCAACTATGTGGATACAGCTCACAGTTACGGAGGACAGGGTGAGAGCGAGCAGCGGGTTGGCAAGGTTCTCCTCAATCGACGTAAAGAGGTATTTCTGGCTACCAAGATTGAGGCTCGCAAGGCCGATGAAGCCATGCGCCAGATCGAGTTGAGCCTGAAGCGCCTGCAGACAGACCACGTCGACGTTCTCCACATTCATTCTTTATTAGGTCCTGACGACCTGGCTGCCGTCGAGGCCCCTGACGGCGTGCTCAAAGCGGTGTATAAAGCGCGCGACCAGAAAATGGCTCGCTTCCTGGGCATCACCAGCCATACGGATCCTGGTGTCCTCAAAACAGCCTTGGAGCGCCACGACTTCGACTGCGTCCAAATGGCTCTCAACGCAGGATTGACGCGCATGGACTTTGATTCCCCGCAAAAGGCAATCCCCATGCCCCAGGGCAACTTCGAAACCCTAGCCTTACCGGTGGCAAACCGCAAGAAAATGGGTGTGATAGCCATGAAGATTTTCGGGCAGGAAATACTCCTTGGAAAAGCCTCGGTTGAGAAGCTGCTCTATTATTCGATGTCGCTGCCCGTCAGCACAGCAGTGGTCGGGATGCCCAAGGTAGAACACATTGAGCAGAACATTGCCTTGGCACGCAATTTCACACCACTCCCCGAATCGGAAAGACACCAACTGTCCGACTCCATTGCTGTAGAGCACAAGGCCGAGATGGAGCGTTTTCTCCGGAACCATGTCGATGCCTGATTCTCTGCTCAATAGCAGATCACGGGAGGGGACTTCACATTTCACTTACTGGCTAACCGGAACGTCAGCCCCACGGTTACGGTGATGGGATACCCGGGGGTTCCATGAATGCGAGCCATTACGGGATCTTGCGGGCGCAAGCGCGAGGCGAAGTAATTCTGGGTCTCGTAATAGGTCTTGTTGGTGAGGTTATCCACCGACAAGTTGAAATCAACCCAAGGCCGGAGTTGCTTGGCCATACTGTAATCAAGCACGGTCAACCCTGAGGCGCGAATCGAGGCGTTCTCACCATCCAGGCGGTAGTTCCCAATATGCCGGAAGCGCAGGGAACCCGTGAACCCCTTCCACCCGGCCATGGTCAAGCCAGCGTTTGAGACCTCATGGGGGGCACTGTCGACATAGACTCTTGGAAACGTGGCCCGATAGAAGGCGTTTGTTACCTTGGTGATTCCCCCATTGAATGCCAGGTGGCGAGTTAATTGGACAGAGGTCTTTGCCTCAAATCCGTAGGAACGGCTTGGCCCTTTGAATTCGAGAGTGCCATCATCCGGGATATAAACCTGCTCATTTGATCGGTCAATCAAGAACATGTCGGTGCTGAGGGAAAAACGCCTCCAGTTGTGGGAGGTACCTGCCTGAAAGAAGTCTGTGGTCGAGATTCTAGGAGCGGATGGCCGCTGAACCACCCCGCGGGCATCCTGGCTGGAGATCCCGCGGCCGTAGTTCAAATGCAACGTGAAAGGGAGGCGGCTCGAAGGAGTAAGCGCCAAATTGGCCTTGGGTTGGACCCGAGAGGCACCCTGGACACCACTTAGAAGAGGCTCTAGCCGATCCGCAACGTTGAATTGGAAATAGTCGTAACGAAGACCCCCGTTTATTTGAAGGTGTCCGTTCCAGAAATCGACACTCTGTTGCAGATAGCCGGCGCCATTGGTGATGTGAACATTGGCCCTTGTTGTCACGCACATCGGATTGCGATTGACTCTTGGGTAGAGGCCTACATTGATTTGGTTGGCATGGAAGTTGGTTCCTGCAACCAGCAAGGCATTCCGGCCTCCGATCTTGAAGGGGTGAAGGTACTGCGTGTTGGCGCCCTCCTGCAAGCGCGAATCATGCTGCTGGATCCCATCGCCGTTGACCACATCATTCAGGAAGAAAGTAAAGTTGGAGTAGAGGTCAAACAAGGAGCGGGCCAGAAAACCGTCCAGTTTGAGAATATCTCCCGTCTTCCATTCTTTCCGGTAATAGGTCCCCAGGGTGGCACTACGGACACGCCCCCCGTCGTCGGGATCAATGAAACCAAATCGGTCCAGGCGACCGGCAGATACCTGGTCCAGCGGGATCTGCCCGGAAGAGTAGAAATCGTTCCGCCCCAGGCTGAGCTTGAATCCCAGAGCCTGGGTTCCATCTATCTTCCAGGAATAGTTTCCTGTCACATTGTCTCGCTTGTAGCGCAAGGGGTCGAGGAAGGGCCCATCTGTTCTGGAGCCCTCATAAGCGATAAAGGAATCGGCATTCTCCAAACGCGGGCTATAGGCAAGGAAAGTCCGAAATGAACCAAAGGATCCTCCTTGGATTCGGATCGTGGCTTTGTCAGGGAGTGACTCCTTCAGATGAATGTGCACAACTCCCAATCCTGAGAAATCACCATACTCCGGGCTGAACGGCCCATTGAGGATGCTAACATCCTGCACCAGTTCGGGGGTGAGTGATTTCAATTGGCCCAGATATCCCTGGCCATGCCCTTGCGTGCCCTGATTCTGTTGAACGTCGTCAACCAGCACCTTCAGTCCTCCATTGACTCCGCCATGATCCAGGTTAAAACCAAATCGCCGGATCTCTAGAGACTTGCCGCCTCCCTCGTGCTGTCCGGCATTGATGCCGGCATCCAGAGTCTGAAGGACCTGGTCGTCCCTTGAAAACAATGTGCTTTTATAGACCGCATCGTTTCGACGATCAATGCTGGGATCCAAGGCTGTGGCCTCTATGACCAGGCTCTCATGGACCGGGGGAATTACGAAGCTGACCACGAAAGTAACGTTCTCGAGTGAATCTCCTAGGGAAAAAGACCTCTCCTGCGGGGAGATATACTTTCCCTCGACTCTCAGGGTAAAGGGGCCGGGGGGACGTGGCAACCGGAAATTGCCATCGTCGTCGCTCACCGTCCTGTGCTTTACCTGCGTGCTGGATAGAATTACGGTCGCTCCTTCGACCGCCTCGTTTTTTTGGGTCACAATCACCCCCGTGAGTTCGCTGCGGGATTGTGAGAAGGAAGTGCTGTAAAGTGCCAGGCAGATGCATAAGCACGCCGTTAGCCCGCCGGCCGGCACGCCGCTACAATGCCGGGAGTCTCTTTGAGGCATAGCCATATAGCTGAGCACCTTAATCGTTTCAATGCACGAGACAGTAGCACAGGTAGACATTTCGTGCCACCACAATATTACAGCAGCCGGTGACGTGAAGACCAGAGGGGAAGGACTCTACTTCTGTGGCGGCAGCTTCATCAGACGGTCAAGCCTGCCGCGCCTAAGGAAAACGGGATCGATCAGCCGCAGGTGTAGATTGGTCATAATCCAGCCACCGAATGCGAGCATGCCCTTGAGTATCCAGCTCCGCATCACAGCTTCGGGGTTGGCAATCCGTCCGAGTCGCCAGATCATCCCGCCTGCGATCAGTAACAGGGTGAGCAGAATGCCCCCAACCGTCACCCTCGTCTCGATGACGGTTTTCCAGTTCCGGAAGACCAGGTAGGCCAGGCTGACCGCGATGAGCGCGATCAGGGCGAACCCTACGGCGCCAAGCATCGGGGAAAGCCCGAAGGCCTTCAGGAATCGTGATGCACCGGCATCCAGCTGGCGCCCGAGGTCAGCACGTCTGAGATCCGGATCGTCGTGCGGCCGCTGCATAATTGGAGCCAGCTCCAGAAATTTCCAATACTCCACGCCGCGGGAAGGCACGTGAACGGCGAAATCGCTCCAGGTTCCGACTGCGCCTCGACGAACATGCTCCTCGTCGAGGCGTTCGAACTCGCGCTTGGTCATCAGGTAGCCGCTTGACATTAGGGCATAGGCTTCAACCTCGGAGAAGGAGTCGAGGTCAGTGCGAATGGCGGCGAGCTTTCCCTGCAAATCACGGTCAACACGGTAGGACGTCGTTGTCGTTTTCGGGTCGTACTCTTTGATGCTGCCCCCCAACCAGGTGATTGGCTCTTGAGAAAGCTCCTGCTTGAGGTGTACGAAGAACAGCCCTTGCAGGGCGTGGCTGTCGACGCGGGACTTGATATCCAGGTATTCCGCTTCTCGTACCCGGTCCATGAGGATCGAGTTCGATCGCAGGGGCACGCCGAGAATACTGTTGGAGGGCTGGGGGTTATCCCCCATCTGTCCCGACCCGTCACTGCAGAGGATCAGCGTGCAGGACTCGTCGAGCAAACCGGCTACACCTTGGTTGTCGTGGACTCCGCCATCCACCAATCGGACGGTACGACCCGGATACAAGTTGCGCAGCTCCAGCGGCTCGAATAGGGCGGGAACACAGGCAGAAGCGGCTACAGCGTAGCCGAGGCGGTAGTTCCTCAGTTCTTCACTTGGGGCCTCGTCATACCAGAGGCGACGGTAGCGCGGAATTGTTTCGGCTTCCGGACCCAACAGACCAGGTGGTTCGCCCATCCACCGCGCCGTGAACTGCCAGTTATGGCCCGTATTCAGCGACGTAGTGTTCAGGAGCAGGACGGGCACCTTGGCTCGCCTCCGCCAATTAGAGAACTTCGGGTTGAACTGGTCGTCCCTCTTGCATGTGCCTTCAGATCTGTCGATGCAGGGGTGGATCAACAGGTTCTTGAGGATGCGTGGCTTCGCTTGCTCGTGGTCGTCCTTGACTTGGGAGTAAATGTATTCTTCGTAGAGTTCGCCCATCCGGTTGCTGCGCGTGTACGAACCGGGCAACATAAAGCGGAGATTACAGACCAGATTGGAAAGGCCCCGCGTACGCAGGTTTTTCTGGATTGCCTGCAGGAAGTCTTCCTGAATGCCCTTCACGAGTTCCACATAATCGTCGGCCCGAAGGTCGCGGTCGGGGTGCTCTTGCGCAAGCTTTCGCAGTGCCAGGTAGTAATGGGCGCCGACGATGCTACCACCGGAAACGGTTGAGAGTACCTCGACGCCGCGTAAGACGTCCATCTCCGACAGGCGAGCCAGCACGCCCAGATGGAAAAGCGAAGCGCGGAATCCGCCCCCGGAAAGTGCCAGCCCGACTTTTCCACGGTAACACGTCACCACGCTGGGGATGTCATCGCCCACGAGCTCACGCAAAGCCTGCCATGCCGGGTGCCATTGCGACTGCGGCTGATCCTCGAGCAAGGCCCCCACGCCTCGGAGTCGCGCCAGAGAAACGAGCTGCTTGACCGTTGTTTGTAGTTCCCATTCGGAGGTATCGTTTTGCCGGGCAAGCGCCAGCCACTTCCCCGCTTCGGACCACTCTCCCAGGCCCCAGTTGATCTCTGCCATAGTGACGCGGAACCAGTATTGGCCAAGTGAACCTGCATCGGCCATCCCGGGCAGCTCTTGCCTCATCTCCTCTCGCAGTTCCCTCGCCCGAGCTGACCAACCTTCCTGCAGGTTTCCACTTGCCTCCGAATTGCCGAGCACAGGTTTCTCGAGATTGCCTAGGACGTCCATCAAGAAGGCTGCGTTGATCCCCCCGTAACCCATGTCGCTCTTCTTATCCTGCATCCAGGCATGCAGGTAGTTGTTGGCGGCCCGGTACAGGTTTTCGACCTGCCCGCCATGCTCCCACATCCGCTTGTAAATCGCACCCCGCAGCCCCAGCGTTTCCGAACTTTCCGGCTGGTTCATCCTTTCTGTCACGACGCCAGGGATTTCGTCCAGAATGTCGAGCGCGCACTGAAAGCGTTCCCGGGGAATTAGTTCCTCGTCTTTGTAGGTGCACAGGGCGAACTGCTGCCAGAACCACTCCCTCTTGCCCTGAGGCAGCACCTCCCGGGCGTTCTGGATGATCGTGCGGGCTGTACCGAAGTCGAGAGTCGCCTTGAGATCCCTGACCAGAAGTTCAAGCTCGGCCGGGGCCACCGATTCCGGACGCTGGGCGACGCGGGTGCCGAGCTTCCGAGCGGCTTGCTGGTGCCGCATCCTCCAGCGCTGGAGTTCGGCATCGTCACGGGGTCTGCCCTGATCGCGGAGCTTCGAAACGACGCGCCTTGCGTGTCGCCATTGGGGTGCCAGGGCCTCCTCGCGCTCGAGCACCGCGAAAGGGGCCTCCAGGGTTTCCGCTGACGACAGGGTTTGGTCGAGCAATGCAGCCAGCTCGCAATCGCTGAGGGCCACGCTACATTCTCGTAGTTGGCGTTGCTGCTCTTCTGGGAAGAACGAGGCCGCACGCTCGACCAGTTCGAGTCCGAGTCTAAACTCGCCTTGACCCTTCAAGGCAGCGAGGAGCAGGAGCAACTCCTCAAATCCGATCGGCTCCCCCTTGATAATGGCCCTGGCTTGGGCTGCGGAATTCTCCATACTTATATTCCCCCCTCCGAGGGTTGGCCCAGATCACCCGGAAAAGTCCGAGATGCGCTTGGCCAGCGCATCCTCGACTGACTTCGCCCAGTCAACCGAGTCGCCACGCCTCTCCCGTGTTTCGCGAATAAGTCGGAGGTTGTTAAGCGTCGTCTCCGGCTCCCATAGTTCGCGCACTACGGCCAAGGCAGCAACGATGGCTGTATGGGCCCCCTCCTTGTCCTTTGCCAGCACTGCCAGTTCCAGCCGGGTCGCATGGTCCCAGTAATCGGGCACTCCAGCCTCCATCTTGCGCTCCACGGCGTAGCTCACGACGGGCAAGAGCTTAAGACGCTCCGGATCGGGCGGATCCTTCAGTTCCATCAGCGTGACGGCGTTGACACCCGGGTAGGCGTCGCGCCAGTCGGCCTCGTACCCTTTGCGGTAGGAGGTGATGGCGGCGTCGAGGAAACCCTCTGCAAGGAGAATCTCGCCCGCCCGCTTTGCCGCGTCCCAGCGGTCCTTGTACACGCGGCCGAGAATCCCGTAGGTCTCGCTGCTAGGGCCATGCCGCTCGATGATTCTCTTGAGCGTCTCTTCAGCGAGCTCGGGTTGCTTGTTTCGGTTCTGTGCCATCCCGAGCTGCTCTTGGATCATCACTGAATCACGCAGTGGGGGTGTCATTTTCGGGACCAGCGCGACCATCTCAGGCCAGGCCTTTACGGCCCGGTAGGAAAGAAAGAGGTCGATGATGACCCCAGCCTCTGCGTCCTCAATGGGCTCTAGCTCATTCTCGATGGCTCTCAGCGCATCGAGTCCGCCGTGTCTCAACCGCCGGGCCTCGGCCAGGCGTTTCTTCATAGTTTCCGAGTAAACAACGCGGTTGCGGAACACGTCCGTCTTCTCGTGCGAAATCGCCGGATAGTCGTGAAGGAGCTGATAGAGAGGGCTGTCGGGAGCAGGATCCCTTGCTTCCTGAAGTTTTTTGACGAGTAAAGCACAGTCGTTACTTGCATCGGAAGGCTTTCCATCGGGGCCCAGCTTGTAAGGGAGCGCGCGCAACATTGTGACGTCGAAGGGCAACTGCCCGCCGCCCTCCGCGAACACCAGCACGGTGCTGCGTGGCCGCGCTGTGTGACGCACGCCCAACTCGTAAAAGACGTTGGCGTTGGCTGTCGTGAGGTCGGCAACAGCGTAGTCGCAAAGCAAGAGGCGTTCGAACATGGGTGTGTGAATAATTCCGCCACCCTGCTCCTCGTCGGCACGCAATGGCTCGAGGTTCGCTTCGTGGATGGCAGGGGCAATAAGTTGCTCGTAGACGGCGTCGAAGTTGATAATCTTAGCGCCGACACTCGGTTTCTTACCGAAAGGCATCAGGACGAAACACAAGGGTTTTGCAGAATGCATTGGTATTTCTCCATTGTAGTCTATTCCTGCGGGGTATGTACTGCCTTTAGAATCTGCTCAGACAGGAAAATCTTCATCGGAATCCTCATTTAGAATTCGTTTACAAATTACCGACTCAAGACTCCCCTTCCTTGCCCAAGAATGAGATGGAATCTTTCGCATAGTTTATTTATTTGCACTTCCTTTAGTACACTGTTCCACAAATTCGCTGACGTATTTCGACGACCGTTGGAACGGACCCCGAAGGGGTCCCCTGTGAATAGCCCCGGGTGAAGCTGGGTGACACCGGTCACCCGCGGAACCCGTGGGTGGGGGACCAACCACCATTTCAACCCCGCGAGGGGTTGAATGACCTGTCCCTGGCCGTGTTCAACCCCTCGCGGGGTTGAAATCGATCTTTTTCTAAACCACGGGTTTCGCTCCGGGACTGACGTCCCAGCGCTCCACTCATGGCTATTCACATTCATCCCCTCTGGGGATTACTGAGCGGGGATCGAATTACGTTACCGTATTTATGAACTGCAATACTTTAGGTGCAAACATGGGTGCCAGGGGGCTTCGCGAGACCTTGCTCCCTCGCGGGTTCCTCCGACTCGCCATCAAGCTATAAATCTCCGTGAAATATAACATGCTTGGGTCCCACCGACTAATGGTTCATCGGCGCCGGGTGCAATCAAAAGTGACGTAGAGGGGGAGAGCATCGAAAGCCTCTGGCCTGAAAGGCCGGCATAATCCAGCCCAGGGCCAGCGGGGGCCTCAGGCCACCGCGTCGCCCTGGGTACAAGTGCCCCTAAAAGGTGCTGAGCCCTGATAGGGCGAAATAGAGATCTTGAGCCTCCAGGTTCTTGCCCTCACTGGCAACCTTCTCCCTCCTCAACATTGGGTTGATTTGGTCGGGTTTCCTATTCCGCTCTTTCAGAGCTCGGGGTGTTTCGTGGGGGTCATTGACCCAGGGCGACGCTCGGGACAAAAGTCCCTTCGCTTGCCCTGGGCTCCGCTATCTTGGCCTTTCAGGCCAAGTGAGGGGTTGCCAGGTCGCCGAGAAACCCTGAACCAGCTTCTCCGTTGTACGTCACTTTTGATTGCACCCAGCGGCGCCAGACGGTTCAGAAATCTATTGGACAACGATGCCGTTCTTGAGGATTCCGTCGCCGTATGTTAATCATGACCGGATTCAGGCCTTCAGAATAGGTGTGCCTCTTTTATCGGCGAGCGGATTTTCGGCCTTGACGAGGTTCTCCGAATTTCATAGGCTACCACTTCGCACAAGAGTACAAGAATGCCTAAATCCACCGCCTAAGGGGGCGTTGGATTTAGGAATGGGGATTCTGAAGCTTTCGGGATCAAAGTAATGTTGTGGGATCGAGCCAACCGTGTCTGGTTGGTAGCACGGGGTCCGAG
>JBGOTQ010000109.1:0-20628 GCA_041476565.1 Terriglobia bacterium
GCCATCGCCAACATACGCTTGCTTTCTCCCTCGGGAGAGCGTGTCTCGCTGGCGCAGCTGACAACCATGGAAGTACGGGACGGCGCGTATGATATCTACCGGGAAGGAAACAGCCGCTACCTTAGTGTGACATTCAACGTGCGTGGCCGGGATCTGAACAGCTCGGTCGAAGAAGCCATGAGGCAGATCAACCAAAATGTCAAGTTTCCGCCAGGCTATCACTATGAGTGGTCGGGAGAATATGAGAGTGCAAAGCGTGCCCAGGAGCGGCTTGCTACCATCCTGCCGCTGACGGTCCTCATCATCTTCATCTTGCTCTACACCATGTTCCGCTCGGCAAAGTGGGCGCTGCTCATTCTTGCGGTTGTGACCATGGCCCCAATTGGTGGATTGCTGGCGCTTTTGCTAACGGGTACGCACTTCAGCGTGTCGTCCGGCATCGGCTTCCTGGCGCTTTTCGGGGTGTCGGTCCAGACGGGGGTCATCATGCTGGAATACATTAACCAGCTCCGTGCTCGAGGCTACACCATTGTGGATGCGGCAATCGAAGGCGCTGTGCTCAGGCTTCGTCCCGTCATGATGACGATGCTGGTGGCAACGTTCGGATTGGTTCCGGCGGCGCTCTCGCACGCTATTGGTTCTGACTCGCAACGGCCCTTTGCCATTGTCATTGTGGGTGGGCTAATTGCTGCGCTGGCGATGAGCCTGGTTCTATTGCCGACCTTGTATGTGTGGATCGCCAGGGATAGCGACAAGCTCCCGGAAACGGAGGAGTTGGTTGAGAGTTAAATCCGCGAATTCGCATCGACCAAGACTGACGGGGTTCTTGCTCGGGTGCCTGGTCTTCGCCTTGGTGTCAGGCGCTGCGCTCGCCCAGGGGCCAGCGCGTATCACCCTCGACGAAGCCATTCAGCTCGCTCTGCTGCGTAACCACAACCTGCTGGCGGCCCGGACTACCATCCAGCAGACTCAGGCCCAGGAAATAACGGCCAATTTGCGTCCCAACCCCTTGCTTATCGGCGACTGGGAATACCTGCCGCTCTTCTCACCGAGCTCCTGGACTTCCACTTACCTCCATGACTTAACAGAGGTCGACCTGGGCCTCAGCTACCTAATCGAACGCGGCAAGAAGCGCCAGCACCGCCTGCAAGCAGCCAAGGACCAGACGGCGGTAACCACGTCGCAGGTAGCAGACAACGAGCGTACGTTGAGCTTTCAGGTGGCGACCCTCTTCGTCAACGTGCAGCTTGCCGAATCGACGCTGGACCTGGCTCAGGAAAACTTGAAAAGCTATCAGCGCACCGTCGACATCAGCGAACTGCGTTACCAAAAAGGCGCTATCAGCGAAGATGACTACCTGAAGATTGAACTGCAACTACTCCAGTTCCAGAATGACCTTGCGCAGGCACAGATCGCGAAGGTTCAGGCACTTTCCGACCTGCGCAATTTGCTTGGCTATGAATCCGTGTCGGCGAACTATGATGTCGCGGGGACATTTGACTACAACTCGCTGCACGCCAACCTAGAGGACCTCCAATTGAAGGCGCTACAGGAACGGCCTGACCTCCGAGTGGCTAAGCAGGGCGTCACGGCGGCTAACAGTCAATACGATTTGGCGAAAGCCAATGGCAAGAGGGACTTCACGGCGCAGTTCAACTACACCCATGTCAACGGGATAAACGCAGCCTCTCTCTTTGGCAGCATCCAGCTTCCCCTTTTCGACCGGAATCAGGGAGAAATTGCCCGGACGCGCTATGCGATCACGCAGTCCCAGGAACTGGAAAAGTCCGCAAACAATCAAGTGATGACCGATGTGCGGGACGCCTATGAAAACCTCCAGACGAGCGATCAGATTGTGCGGCTCTACCGTTCGGGATATCTCGATCGGGCGCAGAAAGACCGGGACATCAGCGAATACGCGTACCAGCGGGGCGCAGTCAGCCTGCTCGATTTCTTGGACGCTGAGCGTAGCTATCGCGCCACGCAGCTTGCTTATCGCCAGGCGCTGGCCTCCTGGCTTCTAACGGTCGAGCAACTGCGTGAGGCGGTAGGCACCAGAAGCCTTCCGTAAGGAGACGACCACGTGAAGAAATACGAGGTTCGGGGCTGGATCGAGGAAACCGGCATCATTGCCGCGGTTCGCGTGTACTCGCGGGAGGACGCCCTCTTTGCCGGCGAGGCGCTCGCCGGTCAGGGAATTCCTGTGGTGGAGATTACCTTGACCGTCCCCCAGGCCACCAGTGTCATCTCACAACTGGTGAAGACCATTCCCCATATCATTGTGGGGGCAGGAGGTGTGACCGACGTAGAAGTCGCGCGTCAGTGTCTGGATGCGGGCGCACAGTTCTTGACTGGTGACGGACTCCATCCTGCAGTGATCGAGTTCGCGGCGCGGCAAGATGTCGTCGTGGTTCCAGGAGCACTGACCCCGACGGAGGTTATCACAGCATGGGAGGCGAGGTCCGATTTCGTCAAGGTCGTTCCGTGCGCCCAGATTGGCGGTGAAACCTACATTGGATCCCTCCATCGGATGTTCCCCCACATTCCGCTGATCGCTTCAGGAGGCGTGAGTCAACAGAACGCATCCAAATTTATCCTCGCTGGGGCCATAGCGCTCGGCGTAGGCCGTGAACTGATCCCCAACGAAGCAATACGGCTTCGCCAGTCGGACCGCATTGGCGAGTTGGCCCGCCGATTCTTGGGCTTTGTCAAAAGTGGCCGGGATCATTTGGCAGCGCGCACGGCAAGAAGAACTGCCGTCGATGAAGGATAGCGAACAGGTTTTTCCGAGAATGGTGCAGGTCCGTGCTGCCCGTTCACGTGACCTGCCGGCGAAGTCTTGCAGCATGCAAGCTGGCGGGCTTGAATCGGGAATGTGATGGGTAGCTGGAGACGGGACGCCCTCGTCCCGTCAGCCTGACCACCGGGGAGCGCCGCGGGGGCGTGGCATCTCCAGTCGCACGTCCAATTGCACCCCCTATGTCCATCCTCGCCGTGCGAGAGTCGGACCACGCGGTAGGCTCGCCAGAACGGCCTGCAACTCTGATGGAAAGGATTAAAAAACCTTTGCCTAATGCGCAGACTCTGCGGGCGTATCGGGTCAAAATTGCACTCTTTCTCTTTGGTGTTGTTCTGGTGGTTAGCGGATTGAGTGTGATCTACCAAGGCGTTGTTGCCCTTGCTCGACTAAATGTTGTGGAGAGCGATCGAGATCGATGGCAACAGCCCGCCGAGGTCATTCAGGCGCTGGGTCTAAGAGAAGGGGCTGTCGTGGCGGATCTAGGCTGCGGGGTCGGATACTTTGCGCTAAAACTCGCCAAGGTGGTCGGCACTCAAGGGAGAGTCCTTCCTGTAGATGTTCGCCGAGTACCGCTATTGTTTTTATGGACACGAGCGTGGAGGCGGCAGCTGCATAACATCGAGGTCGTCCAGGGCGATCCTGATGACCCTCGCCTGCCCGCGGGAGTTCTCGATGCCGTTCTTGTTGTCAACACCTATCATGAGTTGATACATCCCAAGTCAATCCTTGCTTGCCTGTATCGGTCACTGATCTCTGGCGGACGGTTGGTCATTGTCGACCGTGGCCCAGGGTCCGGCGGCCGAGACTCTCGCGAGGTCGAGGCCAGGCATCACGAGTTACCGCTATCGATGGTCGAAGAGGAGATTCGGCAGGCGGGATTTGAAATAATCCGCCAGCAGAACCGGTTTACTGAGGAGCCTGGGCACGGTCCTTGGTGGCTCCTTGTCGCTCGCAAACCATAAGAGTACGTCATGACCTTTATCAGGTCACCACGGTCGATGACAATGGGAGGGGTAGCCACGGTGAGCGTATTGGCGACAGCAGTCGCCGCGAACCGTGGGCTTCTTCCTAACAACCAAAAGCCCACGCCTCCCCGAAAAAAGCGGTCGGCGTGGCTACCAAGACTCGCATTTTCCTAAAAGGCTTTCATGCCCCTTGGGAGGAACTCCACGTCCCATGAAATTGATAGAGAACGCTCCCTGCAGCGTTTCCCGGTGTTACGGTGCACTGATCTTAGATGGGTTCGCCGCTCAAGGAGGAACGAAACGGAATTCTTTCCCTACAAAACCCCAATTCTTTCAGACCTTCTCGGGCGCTAGGAAGAGGCAAACTGATTCATTCGTCTCTCCTGCGCCACGAGAGCAAGCGTCTCCAAATCCCTGGAGGCGGGATGCCCTCATCCCGTCTCCTGCTTTCTAATGAGACTCACGATAAAACTTAAGTGACATAAGGCATGGTACCTGCACTCGCACCTTGAATCACACTTGGACAGGTGGCAGGATTCCATGGGAAGAAGCCTCTGTGATAGGATGGTATGGAACGAGAGTCTTCGCTTAGAGTCAGCAGGAGGGTAAGGAGGATCTGCGACAGGTTCTCATTAGGAGCGGTTTCAAAAGTGCCAACCAACTTAGACCATCGTCCTGACCCAGACCAACTCCTGCGGCAGATTCAGGCAGAGGAGTCACAACTCCGCCTTGGCACGCTAAAGGTTTTCCTGGGGTACGCTTCGGGGGTAGGGAAATCGTACCGGATGCTGAATGAAGGCAGGCGCCGGAAGCAGCGGGGGGAAGATGTGGTCATCGGCGCCCTTCAAGATAAGCCAGATCCAGCGGTGGATGAGCTTCTCGGGGATTTCGAGATCATACCATCCTTGAGCATTGATGGCCGGGAGGTCATGGACGTGCAGGCCATCCTGGCCCGGAAGCCGCGGGTCTGTGTCGTCGATGGATTGGCTTATAACAATCCTCCGCAGAGCTGCAATGCCAGGCGCTACGAAGATGCTCAAGAGCTGAGGGAGGCCGGGATCAGCATCATTACTGCGGTCAACCTTCAGCACATTGATGAACTAAGGCCCCACGTAGCGCCTCTCGCCGGCAAAAGTGTTTCCGACACGATCCCTAAAAGCTTCCTCATGGCTGCCGACGAAATCGAGATTGTCGATATCCCTCCGGAACAGGTCCTGGAGAGGGTAGGCCGGCAGCCGGACGAAGCTGCCCAGGTAGCAGAGCGGCGGCGGTTGTCGGAACTCCGGGAGACCGCATTGTTGCTCGCCGCCGAAGTTGTGGACCGCCAGTTGGAAGCTTACTTCGAAACTCACGGCCTGAACCAGACCATAGCAACTCAAGAAAGGATTCTGATTTGTATTACTCCCCGTGCGGCGGCCAGGGACATGATCACCATTGGGAAACGCGCGGCAGACCGTTTTCACGGCGAGCTGATTGTGCTCTATGTGCAGCAATCCGATCTGAGCCAGGCCGATCAGGAGGCTCTGATAGCCCAGTTCGCCTTTGCGCATGAATCTGGAGCACGTGTTGAACAATTGACCCACGAGGACCCGGTGGCGGCCATCCTTCGGTTTGCAGTCGATAATCGGGTCACGCAAATCTTCATCGGTCGCAGTCTTCGCGAAAACTGGTGGACCCGTCTTTTTGGCAGTTCAGTGGACCGACTGATTCGGTCCGCAGAGGGGATGGACGTCTCTGTGTTTCCGCATTGAGATGTTGAGCCCGATGGAAAACCCACCACCACAGAAGGGGCGCCTCAAAGTCTTCATGGGATACGCTGCGGGGGTAGGTAAGACCTACCGGATGCTTGACGAAGGGCATGACCTCAATGAAAAAGGGGTGGATGTCGTGGTTGGCTACTTCGAGCCTCATGCCAGGCCAGACACCATTGCTCGAGCCAAGGGTCTTGAAATGGTGCCTCGTCGACAGATCGACTACCGCGGAGCTTCTTTCCACGAAATGGATACTGATGCAATCTTGCGGCGCAGGCCCCAGGTGTGCCTCGTTGACGAACTCGCCCATACCAACGTGCCTGGCACGGAGCGAGCCAAACGGTGGGAGGATGTGCTGCTCCTATTGGAAGCGGGAATTGACGTGGTCACGACGATGAACATCCAGCACCTGGAGAGCCTCACCGATCAGGTCTGGCAGATCACCGGAATACAGGTCCGGGAGACGGTCCCCGATTGGGTCATGAAGCAGGCTGAAGAAATCGTCATGGTCGACCTTCCGCCCCTGGCGCTCATTCACAGGCTCGAACGAGGAGTTGTTTACACTCCGGAAAAGGCAACTTTTGCTTTGCAGAACTTCTTCAAGGAATCTAATCTTGTGGCACTTCGTGAAATGGCTCTTCGCCAGGCAGCCCATGAGGTCGATGTTCGACAAACAGACGTCCTCTCCGGGAAGAGCACGACATTTCCAGCAGTCCCGATTGCTGCCACTCGGGTCAATCAAGTTGTCGAAAGATTTCTGGTCCACGTCACAGATCAGCCTTCCACGGCTCTCCTCATCAGAAGAGCCTGGCGTGTGGCCGACTATCTTCAAGCGGAGTGCTTCGCAGTATACGTTCAGCCGCCAGTTGAAGGCCGCTCCCGAAAAGAGGCAGTGGAAAAGCATTTGAAGTTTGCCAGGGATTTACATATTGAAACCCGGGTCTTGGAGGGGGAAGATGCTGCCGAGGCGCTGGTGCAATTTGCCCGCGTTCAGAGAGTCACGCATATTTTCATGGCGCGCCCTCCTTCCCGACCCTGGCAACGGTTCCTGAGTCGGAACCTGATCCATAGAGTAGTACGCTTGGCCAGCGAGATGCGAGTGACAATCGTGGCAGAACGCCTCCCACAATGAGCCGGCAGTGTAGACGGGCATTACAGCGGGTCTTTCTTCCGGTAGGCCATGCCTTGAAAGATTGCAACCAGGTCACCGCTCTCGTCTCTCACCTGAACCGTGTAGGATGCGAGTTTGGGATTAATGGCTACCTCCCTAGCCTCCGCAACGAGCGTGCCGATGAGAACGGCCTTCAGGTAGGAAATACTGACGTTGATGGCCACTGCAACAGTCTGGTGGGAATTAGATGCGGCCGCAAAGACGAAGTCCGCCAGCGTAAAGATGGCGCCTCCATGGGCTATCCCGACACCATTGAGATGGTGTTCCGAAATATTCAGTCTCGCCTTAGCTCTGCCCTCCGCGACCTCGAGTAGTTCGATGCCGGTCAACTTGGCGAAGCGATCCTTCTCTAGAAGCTGCAGAATCCCTTCCATGCCTTCCTCCCTGTGCGTGCTGTTGATGATACTCTGAGACCAAATTGCCGACAAAAAGATACATTGAGCCAGGCCCTCACCCGGCCTTTGGTCACCCTCTCCCAGCGGGAGAGGGTCACGGGGGTGAGGGGGAGATCTGCATTTCTAACTCCGTTCATATCCATTTGAATGCAACATGGTATGACTTGTTGATTAATCATCAATTGCCCCAAGAGGGCTATCCACTATGACAAGTGTTCGAGCGCGGCTGGAGGAAGTTGTCAAGACTCCAGAAATCGGGCGGGCAAGAATGGGGCATACTCGGCAGGCGAGTCTCCCCGGAGGATCATCTCTGCGGCCAGCCGCCCGGCAGAGGAACTCACGGTGACGCCGTGCCCTCCCAGTCCAGCCACCCAGACAAACCCCTGGACCTTCGGATCCCATCCGATGACAAACCTTCGGTCGGGTGTCAGGGTGCGGAGTCCAGCCCAGGAGTTTTGAATGGGAAGGTCAGGCATGGCCGGGAAGCAGCGGGTCACTTTTTCAGCCAGCAATTCGGCGGCTGAGACATCAACGGGAGGAATTCCCGGCCGGTCGGCGGTTTCATCGCAGGGACTCAACAGCAGCCCGCCGGATTCAGGTCGAAAGTAGACCTCGTTGGTAATGTCCCAGATGATGGGCCAGTCTGGGTTGACCCAATTCAGGTCTTTCGTGACGAAGATATGGCGGCGGTAAGGGATGAGAGGAACCCTTGCGGCGCCAGCCCTCTGTCCAATTTCCCCGGCCCAGGCGCCACCGGCATTCACCAGGACGTCACAACCGATCTCTTCAGTTTGAGTTTGAACGGCAGTTACTCTTCCTCCGCCAACCACGATGTGGTGGACCTTACTGGAGAGCTTCAACTGAGCACCATGATCAATGGCGAAGCGTAAGAACCCTTGCAGGAGGCTATGGACGTCTATCACTCCGTCGGTCGGACACCAAATTCCTCCTTCGTGGGGAGCGCCCTGAAGTACAGGCACTTTCCGGACTATTTCCTCGATCGGCTTCCACTCCGTCTCCAAAGCCAGACCGTCCCGAGTTGTCGAGGCGGACAGGGGAGTCTTCCTCAAACTCAGCAGGAACGAGCCGTTCTGCCTCAAGGTGGTCACCATTGGCCAGTCGGGAGGCAATCGTCGCAGGAAGGCCGCCCCTTCCAAGGCCATTTGGGATACAGCTGGATTGGTGACCACTTGCCGGATCATGGCTGCATTCCGGCCTGAGGAATGGGTACCGGCCATCGACTCCTGCTCGAGAACCACCACGCGTTCCAGACCCATTCGGGTTAAGTGATAGGCTGTTGCCGCTCCGGCCAGTCCTGCTCCAATAATCACACAAGTCCTTTTATCCATGACTCTCCCCTGGAGAAGGCTGGCATCCGCCGTCAGTGGATCTCAACCGATGGCATGAGAAGCCAGGGAGCCGGAACTTCCAGGCTATGCAGGGTCGACTTAATCACATTTCCCAGGGAAGGCCCGTAAGACTTCGAGCGGAACAGGTCTCCCTGAATCAGGCTCTCCCAGAGGCCCTTAGGACGGGGGTAAAGAACCACCTCCAATTCCTCTCTCTCGGGGACGTGGAGTTCCTTTTTCAGCACGCTCAAGGCCACCCGGTACCCGCCAACTTCGTCCACCAGTTTCAGTTGTCTGGCTTGGTTACCCGTGTAGATTCTACCGTGAGCCATGTGCTCCAGTTGGTCGAAAGACATCCCCCGGCCTTCGGCAGCCTTCTTTACAAAGTTGTTGTAGATTTCTTCCATCCAGTTGCGGATCACCGTTTTCTGAGACTCGGACAGCGAGGTCGTGGGCGAAAAGATGTCGGCATTTTCAGCCATTTTAACCTTGTCGGGCGTGATCCCCAGCCACTGTTCATAGAGGCCGCGAATGTTGAACTTGCCGAAAATGACGCCGATTGAACCTGTAATGGTCGATGGCTGAGCCACAATTTTGCGGGCACCCATCGCAATGTAGTAGCCACCCGAACCAGCGACTCCAGACATGCTCACGACCACTGGTTTACCTGCCTTTTCCAGCAAGCGGACTTCACGCCAGATCTTGTCGGAACCCACGGCTGAGCCGCCCGGACTGTCCACACGGAACAACACACCCTTAATAGACTTGTCTTCGCGGATACTCCGTAGGCGGGCTGAGATTGTCTCCCCGCCAATAAAATTCTCCCACACCTCGTCTCCGCCTCCTGAAGTAATTGCTCCTACACCTCCGAGCAGAGCAACGCGAGTCCCGGTAGTTCTTTGAAAGCGGCTGTCCAGGGTCCGGAGGTAAGATGCTATGTCAATGGAGCGATACTCTGTACCGCCGCCGGGTTTACTGACCTCGAATTGGGAACGCACATCATCTTCATAACCCAGGGCTGTTACCAGGTGCTCCTCCAGAGCTTGGGATGCCGGAATCAACCCGATCTGGATCAATTGACGCAGTCGAGGTTCTTCGATCTTCCTTTCCTGAGCAACAGTATGGAGGAATCGGTCCTGAATATCCTTCAAGATACCTTCCAGCATCGAGCGGATTGCAGGCGTCATCTTGTCGCGACTATAAGGTTCGGGACTCTTGAATTCTTTGAACATGAGGAACTGGGGCTCGATCTTGAGCTTGTCCATCATCTTCTTGTAGAAGTTAATTTCGGCCACTAGCCCATTGATCAACAGGCCCGAATCCGGATTCAAGTAAATCTTGTCCGCGGGTGATGCGAGGTAAAGTTCCTTTTCCTGGGGAGCGTCCAAAGCCATTCGCACCACGACCTTCTTGCCGGATTTCCGGAAGTCCTGAAGGAATCCCCGCAACTCCTCCACCTGGGCCCAGCTGAAGACGAGGGGGTATACCTCCAGTGAAACTGCACGGATTCTGGGGTCCCTGGCCGCATGACGCAAGGCTCGCTCCAGATCGATAATGTTGACACCATCACCCGAGAAGAGGCGGGCCAGGGGGGAGACGGGAGGAAGTTCCTGCAATTCCGTGCTCACACTCACCTCCAGCACGCTGTCTTGCCGGACATCGATTCTCGCTGGGCGAAAAAGCAAGTACGTGCCCAAGCTAAACACCGCGACGAACATCACTGCTGCCAGTAAAATGATACCGACTACCCAGGTTGATTTCTTTGCCATAGCTAATCGAGACCTCCCGAGAATTGCTGGTCAATTATACAGCTCTTACAGCTCGCGACTAGAAATTCTGCAGTTGAGTTTTGACTTTTCAAACGGCCTGCCCTATGCTTTTCCCATCTTACCTGGGTGTTTTGAGTAGCTTCTACTTCCGGTTCCTGGTTGGTTTCTGTCGCGAAACTGCGGGATGTATGAAAGCTCCCCTCCTCGGCTGAGGAGGAGATGTGGCGCGTAGCGCCGCGGGGGTGGTGGGAGTGGCAGCAATACCGATACGGGTTTGGCTTTTCAAGGATGGTTCAAACCACCCCGCCGCGGCCTGTGGCTGCCCCTCCTTATCCAAGGAGGGGAGTCTTCTTGCCGAGTTTCGCGACAGAAACTAGTTAGCCTTGTGGGGCTGTAAAAGACAATCTTCTTCAGGCTGAAATGGAGCTCCCATGAACACGCCTTCCGAGATTCGACCCCCAATGTCAGGACCCTCCTCCGAGAACTCCTCAACCCCTCCTATCGAGAGAGGAGGTCTGGCCAACTTATTCGGGGTGATTTTCCAGCCGCAGGCGGCCTTCCGTGCCATTGGTGCCAAGCCTCGGTGGCTCTTGCCCATGGCGGCCTGTTTAATGTTGTCTCTGGTATCCGTGACACTGATGGTCAACCGGATGGGAATTGCCAACATGATGCGCTCCGCCCTGCAAGGCAATCCTCAGGCGGAGGAGATCGCTCAAAAAACTGAAGAAAGCAGCTTTGCCAGGACCATGATCTATGCGAGCCCTCTCATCCAGGTGCCAATCGTCGTGGCTGCAATGGCAGGAATTCTCCTGCTCGCGTTTATTCCCGCCGGTGTGGAGGTCAGTTTCAAGCAGGCTTTTTCGATTGTGACACACGCTCTGTTTGCCTATTCGGTAATTGCGACTTCATTGATGCTTGTGACCGTTTATGCCACCAAGGATTTCACCAGCTTTGACCTAAGAAACCCGATCGCGACTAATCTGGGGTTCTTCCTGGACCCAGCTGAAATTAGCAAGTTTCTCTCCAGTCTCGCCAGTTCCCTTGATGTTTTGAGCTTCTGGTTCCTTTACTTGTTGGCAGTCGGATTCGCCGAGACCAGCCCGAAGACACGCTTCCAAAAGACCTTGCCGCCGGTCCTTGTCGTGTGGGTGATCTACGTGGTTGGCAAAGGGGCCCTCTCCAGCTTTCTGGGCCGGTAAGAGCGACTTGGTTCCGCCGTAGAGGACATTCAAGTCCACCTTGATTCCCGAAAGGAGCCTATGAAATACCGCCGATTTGGCAGAACTGGATGGGAGGTCAGCGAAATTGGGTACGGCATGTGGGGGGTAGCCGGTTGGACTGGATCAGATGACCAGGAGTCGCTAGCTGCGTTGCAGCGTGCAGTCGACTTGGGCTGCAACTTCTTCGACACGGCGTGGGCCTATGGTGCCGGGCACAGCGAGAAACTGCTGGGCCGGGTCATCCGCGCCAATTCAAGCAGGCGGCTCTATGCAGCGACCAAGGTCCCACCGAAGAATTTCAAATGGCCAAGTCGGCAGGAATACACCTTGGACGATTGTTTCCCGCCAGACCACATTCATGAATATGTCCGAAAGAGCCTGGAGAACTCAGGCCTTGAGGCGTTTGATTTGGTGCAATTCCACGTCTGGGAGGACGGTTGGCTCCAAGATGACCGCTGGATCAAGGCCATGGAGGTCCTTCGGCGTCAACGTCTCATTCGGGCCGTAGGGATCAGCATCAATCGCTGGGAGCCTTGGAACGGAGTGAAGGCCGTTCGTAGCGGGTTCGTTGATGCTGTCCAGGTGATCTATAATATTTTCGACCAGAACCCCGAAGACGAGTTATTTCCTGCCTGCCGGGCCATGGATGTGGCCGTCATTGCGCGAGTGCCGTTTGATGAGGGTACCTTGACCGGAACGCTAACCAAAGACAGCCGCTGGCCCAAAGGAGACTGGCGGAATACTTACTTTGTTCCGGAGAACCTTCATGCCAGCGTGGATCGCGCTGAAGCCCTCCGGCCCATTATTCCAGCCGGGCTGACCATGCCTGACATGGCGTTGCGCTTCATTCTGAACAACTCTACGGTGAGCACCGTCATACCTGGTATGCGAAGGCCGAAGCATGTGGAATCGAATTTGGCCTGCAGTGATGCGGGTCCTCTGTCGGCCGATCTACACAGCAAACTCCGGGTGCACCGTTGGGATCGCCAGGCGACAAAATGGTCACAATGAAATGGTGCGCCGCCGGGCTGCACGTTACAGACAAGCGGGGGGGGGATTTTCCCAATGGTTAATGGTGGCTCCTGCAGCTCCACCTGGAGCGATATTACGAAATATTCGGGGTACCTTCTATTGACTCTTACATTTCATAGTGACATCTCCCCCCTCACCCGGCCTTGTGGAAGTTTATCAAACTCCCACCCCTCTCCCCCGCCGGGGGGAGAGGGATTGGGGTGAGGGGGCGGTGTCACCATATTCTGCAAGTCTCTATAGTCCGGAGTTTCCGGATATGCCCCACTCCCCATCATTCCTTAGAGAGGTGAATAACGTGTCAACCGGCAGGCGCTTTTTAGTAATTCCTATCATCTTTGTTGCAGGTATCTTGCATTTCGTTCTTACTTCCCCGAGCATGGCTTCTGATCTGTTTAAAGACCCTGCGCTCATGGGCACCCCGCCTCAAGGTGCTATTGTCTTATTTGATGGCAGAGACCTTTCGGCATGGAAACATCGAGACACCGGAGAAGCGGCGAAGTGGAAGATAGTTGATGGGGCCATGGAGGTTACCCCTGACACCCCGGATTTGATAACAAAGCAGGATTTTGGAGACTTTCAGTTGCACGTGGAATTCAATATTCCTGTTTTGCCCGCCAATCTAAAAAGCCAGGAACGTGGCAACAGCGGTGTTTACAGCCACGGCCGTTACGAAATTCAGGTCCTGGATTCCTTCAATAGTGAGACCTACGCCAACGGGATGTGCGGTTCCATTTACGAACAGAAGGAGCCGGACATCAATGCCTGCAAGCCGGCCGGGCAATGGCAGACCTACGACATCACATTTAGAGGGCCAAGGTTGGATGCCGGCCGTAAGGTGGTTGAGCGGCCTCGAATCACTGTGTATCACAACGGTATCCTGATTCACGACAATGTGGAAATCCTCGCGGACTACACCCGGGCGGGGATGAGCGGAGCTGTTCCGAAGGTAGGTCCAGTCCTGCTCCAGAATCACGGCAGCAAGGTCCGGTACCGGAACATCTGGATCGTGCCACTCAATCTGAATTAGCTTCAGCGAGTACCGCAGCCAAGCCCGCCGCATAAGGGATTGGTTTCTGTCATCATCTGGATCACTTAAAGTGCATGACCGTCTGCAACCCTGGGGGTTTGCTGAAAGCTCACGGGCTTAGTTCAGTACAAGTCGAATCTTGCGCTTTACGGACCGGAAGAACTTGCCACAGAGGCACTGAGAGCACAGTTGCAGATCGGGAAGGCCCTCGAAGCTAAGACGAATTTGAATAGAGTTCTAAGGATGAAACCAGGGGAACGGAATTTGGAATTCTCGCCTAGGTCGGGGATTATAAGGCCGGCCTTGAACGGTGCCACGGATTTACCGGGTCGTCGTCCATGAATGCCATAGGAGGAACTCCCGTAAAGAGACTTCTCTTCTTCCTGCTTCTTGCTGCCTCGCAGATCTCAGCCAGTTCGTTAAAGGATGCCTACATTAGAGAAACCCATCGACCGGGGTGGAAGGCCTGGCATATCGGCAATGCCAGAATTAAGCTCGAAATCACGTACAGCCGCAACCAGCTTCTGCTGACAAAGCTCTCCAATCCACAGACAGGGACTGACTGGACGCCGCCGTTGAATCAAGGTTCACTCTCTCAATGGGTGGCTCTTCGCATCCGCAATGAGGAACACCGGTTTCAAGTTCCCGACAAAGAAGGCAGCTTTCGACTGACGGTGCATCGCGTCACTTCAGATGAGAAGTCGGTCAGACTTGAACTCATCTTCGTGCGCGCCGGGGTTTCCCCTCGACTTGAAGTCTACTTCTATTACCGCATCTTCCCGGATAGTTTTGTCGAAACCTGGGCGGAAATTCGAAATCAGGACCCGGCAACAGAAAAGAGCCTTGAGCTACTCGGAGTTGGCAGCGCTCGTTTGCCAGTTGGAGCCAACGATGGACATTGGGAGGTTGCTGACACGCAGTCCAGCCAGTATGGGAGACCGCTCCAAGTAGATTGGCTGGATCTTCAGCAGGGTCAATTTCGAGAGGTGCCTCCTCACGGCGCCTCCCCCTCCTTGCCGGACAAAGGCTACCTTCAAACATTCTGGCTGAGGAGGAGCTTTTCGGAATCATTGATCGGAGGGATCTACAATGGCCACAGGTCTCCTCTTGGGTTTGGGGAGCCAGGGCCAATCCATTTTGCTCGCAGCCAGGACGGGAGGACGATCCTGACTGAAGTACCGGATGTCTCTGAAAAACTAGCCCTTAACCGAGAGGTCTTATTGATGGACCCCCTTCAATATGCTAGAGGCCTCACGTTCATCTTTACTTTCTCAGGGGGGAGTCTCGATTCGGTCTCAGCCGCTTACCATCATTTGCTGCGGTATTTCCTCCAACCACCAGCGCCGATCGGCTCGCAACCGAGTTTCCCCTGGGTGGAGTACAACGCATACTTTGCTTATGACCTGGGATTCAATGCCAGGAGACTAAAACGGGATCTGGACCTCGCCGCAGAAATAGGGGCCGAGGTTTTCATTATTGATGCCGGTTGGTGGGAGGGGGCTATCAAGAAATGCGAAATCGTCAAGGACTTCGGCGACTACCTGTTCCACGTCGGGAATTACACCCCGGACCATTCGTCGCGTTTTCCAGCAGCGGAAGTGTCTTTTAAAGATTTCTCAGACTACGTTCACGCCAAAGGGATGAAGTTCGGCTTGTGGGTTTGTCCCTTCAATGTCGACTCTAATCACAATACCGGTTGGGACCCATCCTGGCTTGCAGGGGACGGTAAGCACCTTTGTGCCGCCCACCAGCCCGCTTTTGACTGGGTCCTCAACCAGATCAGCCGATTGGTGCGGGAATACCAGGTTGATTTCCTGAAGTTCGATTGTGAATCTGCTCCTCGCTGTGTAAATCCGGAACACAAGACGACGCGACGGGTTGGAGACAGGACCTACGCTATTACAGCCCATCAGGGCTATAATGACCTGATCTGTGCATTACGAGACAGGCATCCAGCGGTTGCCATGGAGGCTAGCCCTCTGCTCGGTCATGTTGAAGCTTCCACCGACGACTGGGAACTCTCTCCTGAAAAAGGTCGAGCTGAACTACAGAAAGCCCGCTTAGCCAAGACACCTCAGTATACAGCCCAATACCTCATGTTGGAGCCAGCCCGGAAGATGGGGATGAGTGAAGAGCACTACCTCAGCACCATGAATTATGTGGTACGGAGCAACATTTTGGGACACATCATCTTGAGCGGTGAGCTTTCGACCTGGAGACCCAGGTTCCGTTCGATCGTCAAACGGCATGTCCAGATCTACCGTAGCTACCGTCAGGTTCTGACGGGAGATGCCTACGAGCTGGCCTTTGATCGAGAGTGGGAGGGACTCCAATTTCATGATCCCCAGTCTGACATTTCCGTAGTCTTCGCTTTCAAGAAGCTGGAGGGGAATCCCCAGCATCGTTTTGTTCTGAAGGATCTGAGGCCGGAAGAGACTTATCGGGTGTCTTTCGAGGACCGAAAGGAAATGGTCGATTTGACGGGTAAGCAGCTTATGAGTGCCGGCGTTTGCTTGAACCTTCCTCTCCCTGAGACCTCGGAATTAGTCTACGTCCGGCCGAGTGAGCGAATACTCCATGATTCTCCCTCCGGCAAGCCGGTTCCAAGAAGCCTTCGGCAAGAAAGCAGGACAAGCCACGTTCCCGCCATTCCCCGGCAAGGAGGCCCGCTCAAAGGCAAGACAAGTATCGGCAGTGACTTATACCCCATGAGAAAGTACTACGCTCCCTATCTCCAGACTGCGGACGAAACTGGGCATGTTACTGTCTTTAGAAACGGCAGCGACTTCGATCCAGAAACTTATGACTTTGGCTTCGATGGAAACGTTGGGACGCTCCATGCGCCTCTGGCAAGACTTCCCCAGATCTGTCCGAATTGCGCCCCGAAGCGAAATTACTGCGAGCCCAGTGTGTGGAATTGCCAGGAATGCCCTCGACTAAGCAAAGCTCCAGGACATCCCGATTCCGATCATGATTCTCTGCCCGATTGGTGGGAACAGTTCTATGGCCATGACATGAATCCTTTGGAAGACAGTGACGGCGACGGATTGAACAATTTTGCCGAGTACTGGCACATGACCAATCCTTTGTCGAAGGACAGCGATTCGGATGGATGGCCCGATGCTCTCGAGATCGGATCTTTTGAGACAGACCCGCTTCGCCCGGAACCGGAGATTCAGATGTTATTCGTGGACCCGACTTCAACCTGTCGCAGGGGTTGCGGAACGCGTGAACAACCCGCCAGTAGTCTTCAAGGGGTTCTGGGCTCCCGGAGAATTGCCGCTAAAACATTGGTTCTTGTGGCTGAGGGGATTCTCAACGAATCCTTGGAATTAAAGGGACAACTTCCCGACGGTTCCTTCCTCGGTTTGTTCGGTGGATTCAACCCGGGAACCTGGACCCGGGAGAACGGACAAACAATCCTGAAGGCCACGAACGGTAACCAATCGTTAACCTTAAGCTCGCCATCATCGAAGTTCAGCCGCATTGTGGTTGAGGGCTTCACCCTTGACGGTGGAGTGTTGATTGACGGGTCCGGCGACTCAGCGTTGCTTGTCAAGTTATCCCGAAACCGAATCATAAACTCGCCTGGGATAGCAGGAGTGGAAATCCGGCGAAATCCAAAAGGCCAGGTCCACCTGTTCAGTAACTATCTTACGAGCAACAAAGCCGGGGTCGTGAGCACACCGACCTGGCTTTTGGTCCAAAATTGTACAATCGCTGACAATGCCGGACCGGGCATTCAAGTCTCAAACGAAAGCTTGGGTGAAAAAACCCCTTGGTCCTCCAGTATTAACAATATCCTCTGGAACAACACGGCCGACCTGGTTGGAGTAACCACGGCCGTGGCCACCCTCTGTCGGAACGATCCCCGTTGCATTTCAGATGATCCGGGCCTACTGAAGGATTCACCTGACCTCTCTTCCACATCTCCCGCCCGTGATGCGGGAATCTACCCTGTAAGTGAGATCGAGCTGCTCTTCGACCTGGAAGGACACCCGCGAGTCGTGGGCAAGGGAATCGACTTGGGCGCAGTTGAGGTCCAAGGGGGAACAAACTGATTCCGTCGCATCCTTCTCTGAACGATCGCGATGAGCCAGATCCCCCCGCAATTTATCCGGGATTTAGACAGAGCGGTAAAAGACAAAAGCCGACCATAGTGGAATAAAAGCAAGAGGTGTTCTATGAACAGTTCCTTCCTGTCCTATCACAAGATTTGTGGGCTAGTCGTGCTTCTAATATTCCATCTGACTTTAATGGTGAAGGCAGGCCAGGATGATACGGTGCTGGGTGTTGAGGAACTCTATCGGCTGGATTTGCTTCCCGAATACTCATGGTCAAGGGCATTTGGTGGGCTGCATCTTGCAGGCACAAGGCATGGAATCGGGTTCTACGCGATTCTTTGAAGGCGATGATCAAACTACCATTGACGGGAGGCTGGCAATTCACGGGACCGGGTCCGAAGATTTCTTTAATGGCGGCTGGTACGACGTGCCCGACCGCTGGGAGGAGAGGAAATCCTTTCCGTTAAGCGGCTGTCTGGACTACATCAAGCCATTGGCAAGAAGTGCTGGATATCGTTTCATGTTGACCGATGCCTATGCGTATCGGGAAAGCATCCTTCAGACTATCGAACATGCTCCGGAGAAGAACACCATCCCTGCCGATTATTGCGCGGTCACCTTCTTTTACTCTCGAACGCGCCCCAGTCTGACTTTTGCCCTGCCTCCCGCGGTTGAGAGGAAGGTAGTGGATTTCCGGCAATTCAAGTATTCACCTGGCTGGAACATACCCATCTATGCCTCTCCTTTTGAAAATGCGACTTTGAGCAAGAAGGCCGAAACCTTGGATGGCGCTGAAGTCAGGTATCTATCCATGCGGGCGACTGGAGATGATCTCTTCGGTCCACCCAGTATTTCCTTTGTATTTGACATCCCCTCTGCCGGCAAATACAAGATGGAAATGGAAGCTGTGACTGGTCCAGATCAAGGTCAGATACAGATGTTTCGTAACGAACGCCCGGCAGGCGAGGCTGTGGATCTTTTCTCCCGTAGACGTCAGAAAAGCAAGCTCCTATTGTTAGGTGAACTCCCGCTGCAGGCGGGGAAAAATCACTTGTTCTTCAGGCTAATAGGTAAGAATCCTCAATCGGCTAGCCTGGGCTTTACTCCCATTTCTTTCTTGTTTAGCCGAGTGGATTGATTTCCACTTTGGAAGGATTGGTCTTCTTCAAATATGTCTACCCAGAACCTCTCTCTTGGGCAGACGCACATTTCGCCCGGCTGGGTTTGCTTTGACATTTGAGATTCCTGTCACCATAATGACTAGGTCAAAACCCGAAACCCAATCCGTTCCACGGCGCGACTATGTATTCTCAAAACAGGATCAGTCGGCGGGTCCTGCTGCTGGGGGGTCTTGCAGGTTCCGCCATCCCGCTTCTCTCATCCATACGAAGCTTCTCAAAAGGAACGAGACCCAAACTTGGAATTCCCGGACCCTATCTCGGCCGTGTGGTTGCGGTTCGGCATCCAGACAGCATCGTCTCGGGGGTCTTTCAGGCAGAGCCGGTCCGAGCCATGATGCATCAAGGAATGGCAGGGCTGACTGGAGCAGAGGACTGGGCGGAAGCCTGGCGAGTCTTTTTCGAACCAGGGGATATCGTCGGAATCAAGGTGAATCCCGTAGGAGCGCCTCACGTCATTTCCTGCGCTGAGGTGATTCACCAAATCGTCGGCGGGCTAAAGGCTGCCGGAGTGAAGCCCAAAGATGTTGTAGTTTACGATCGTTATCGAGATCAGTTTCGGGATGCCGGATTCGACAAGATGCTGCCTGAGGGGGTGCGGCAGTCAGCGGCTGTAGAATCTTTCGAGCGCGTCCAATTGGACATCAAGGGTTATGATCCAGAACACTACCTTGATATGGCTTTAGTCACTCCGGGTCAGGCTCCCGCCAGTTTGCAAGCCCGGCGTTCATACGTGGCCAGGTTTCTCACTCAAGAAGTCGACAAACTGATCAATCTACCCGTCTTGAAAGACCATCAATCTGCTGGTGTGACTTTGGCACTCAAGAACCTCTCACACGGCTTGGTAAACAACGTGTACCGCAGTCATTCGACCCCCACCCTGAATGCATGCGGCGCCTTCATTCCGGCCGTAGTCAATCTTCCGGTGATTCGACAGAAGACAGTCTTGCATATCTTGGATGGTATCAAGGCCCTTTACCATGGAGGCCCCGGGGCTGACCCACGCTTTGTTTGGGAGCACAAAACTCTCTATTTCGCAACCGATCCGGTTGCTCTAGACCGCATTGGATGGAAGGTCATCGATGAAAAGCGCCTCCAAGTGGGGATGAGCGTCATTGCCGAGGCCAGGCCTGATCAGTACAGCACTTTCCTGCACCGTCAGCCTGAGCACATCGAAATCGCCGGAGCTTTGGGGTTAGGTGAATGGGAGGAAAAACAAATTGAGTTGAGACGCTTCGAGCTTTCTTGACGTTGTGCCGCACATTCCACCATGACACCGAGTTGCGGAAGCGAAGGTTTGCATGGTCGCAATAGGCTGATTCACAAAGTTTTGCCGTGAATTCCCGGTGTGAATCCCCAAAAGTCGGCTGGCGTTTACCCGGTCCGCCGCCCTGATCACACCCCTTTCCCCATCCACCACCCTCCCATTCAGCATATCCAACATCGTTCAAACCGCATAGCGCACGTCCCGCGGCTTTCTTCAAACGGCTGTATCAAAAGCGCGCCTGTTGAGGCCTTCGCCTCGGTCCGCTGCCTATCTCGCTGGCGCGCTTCCGATACAGCACTAGCGTTTATCGAGACTTATTGGCTTTAGGACTGGGAAGATCGTGCTCTCGTCCGTGATGGGTGACAGCTAGTTTCCGGTTTGGCCGTTACACAACCAAGTGGTGGTTCCGTTGCGGGTGCTCCCGCAATCGAGTGTTGTTAGCTTGCCCTCATCTCCTTCTGACAAAAGGACTTGTTCCTGATTTGAAGTCAACCATAAATAGTGAGTTCAAATTCACCCGTAATGTATTGCAAAAATACTGCCTTACGCTTACATCACCAATAATTTGTGGCGGGAGCATCTCCCAATGCGTCTTCCAATTGAATACTGCCCGGGGGGTACATCAGATAAGGGGGGAGGC
>JBGOTQ010000110.1:0-20530 GCA_041476565.1 Terriglobia bacterium
AGGATGTCGATTGTATCCGTGAACCAGTTCAGCGCAAATCCGGCCAACTTCTCCGGATGCCCGGGCCGAATGCACGTGACACAAGTCGGTCATAAAAGTCAGCAGACCCGGTAGGGCCTCAGCGACGACAGGATTCTCTGGTCCCTTTTTCTCTAATTCGAGGACATCCAGGATGAAACTCCTGGCCGCCACCAGCCAGCAAAGGGCATCCGCCAGAGGGAAGGTGACGCCCTGGCGGGAACTGCTGTAGAGTTTGGTCCCATCTGCATCAGTACTCTCCCGGAGGTGGTCAAGCGTCCAGCGCCACAAGCGCATGGCACTGGCCAGAGTGCAAGCTCCAGTACCAGGGTGACTGGACGCGATTTGACGCATTTCCTGGATCCAATTCTGGTATCGAGCCAGGAACAACTCGTGGGTCATGGTTACACTTAATTGGCGGCGCTGCACGGCCTCAGGACCTTCATAAGTCGCCTCCAACTGGGCGTCCATCCACTTATGCCCGAGGAATCCGGGACAATCTTCCGTGATCCCGTATCCGCCCATCAGGCTCACAGCTTCACGCATCATGTTAGCGCCGTGACCGGTATTCCAGAGTTTGCAGGCGGGGCAGAGGACATTGACTAGGGAATCCAGCAACGTATATTGAACCAGCGTGTCGGATTGAAGCTGCTGGAGGCGTTCCCCATTCTGTGACTCCGGCCGCCTGGCAGTCATAGCCAAGCACTCCAGTGCGTCTTTCTGAACCCCGCTCAAGAGTTTCATTTGTGCGCGGGAACCTTCGACTTTTTGTTCAACGAAGATCTGGTCCTTTTTCTTTTCGAGAGGATCGAGTTCGTCAAACAAGCGTGCTGCTTCGAACCCAAGTGATGTGCCGGCTTCGCCAGCCGCCCACACGTCAACCAAACGATGCAGGACGTCCTCCTTCATCTGGAGTCCCAATTCGTATCGCGGGGAACCGGGCGTGATGTTTTCCCCGCCGCGAAAGCGGCCACGGTGGTAGCGGATGACTGGTTCGACGGAGGAAAGGAGCTTGGCGGACGTCATCAGACCTACGGTCACCCGGGTGCGGCGAAACACAGCTTCAATGATCTCGCCATGGCTGAATCGGGGAACGATGACGCCATCTTTGATTGTATAGCCGCCGATGATTCGACTGGCTGGAACTTTCAGACTGAGGACTGGATCGCGGGTTGAGGAGAGTTGGTGCACCAGCTTGCGTGTCGGAACGCCCCTGTCGAAAATGCCTGGATCCGATTCTTCCAGAATGATCATGCAGCTGCCTTTAATTCGCTCGTCTGCGGAATCGACTGCCGCCGTTACGAAATTGGCGAAGCCCATGTTGGTAATGAAACGGCCGCGCTTGTCCACTTGGAGGATGGGCTCTTTGCCGTTCTCCCATTGGACAATGCGCACTTTTCCTCCAAGTAGTCCCGTCTCCACACCCACGTAGGGGATGGGCTCAGTGAGACCAAAAGCACCTCGGGCGATCTTGCGAGTTTCTCCTCGTGAGGGCGGAACTGCCCGGTGCATGTAGGCATCACGCTGCTCTGGCGTTCCACGTTCGTGGATGGGGGCGAGCGCCAGGTTGCCGGCAAGACTGCAAGTGGCTGCCCCACCATCCACCCAGGACAATTCAAATGCGATTAATGCCAAAGCCAGGTTCTTAGGACCTGCAATATATCCCCCTTTGTCGGGATCCATATAGGCTGTAGTGATTCCAGCTTCGTCGAAAGCTTCCAACAGCAGGGCCTTCTGCTCTGTCCACTCGTGGGTGTTACGCGCTCCTTCCGCAACGAGCCGAGCCACCGGTCCCCGAGCAACAGACCGGGCTGACTGGACTAACATTTGAAGATCGAACCGGTCTGCAAACCGCCACATGATCTGGCGAACATCATCTCCGGGGAGTGTCTGCAAAGCCGCGAACTTATCTTTTCCCGCACTTATTTCCATGGAAACTGCATCCTTTCTGATCGGACCGAACCCTGCAAACCTAGCAATAATCCGGGTGGAGGAGCTTCTCGAAGGTCAACAAAATCGGCCTGCAAATACGGCAGGCACTTCCGCCCCGAGATCTGCAGAGCAGATCAGTTGATATAGGCAGTGCATCAGGGTGTTCAGATTGGGAAGGGCCCCCTCTGCTGTCGCCCCTTATATTTGGGCAACGTTAACCGAGACTTCGCAGGTTTGTCAAGGGCCGGACAAGTTGGCCAGCCTGTGCTGAGTAGCTGGGTTTCTCAGGCGGTCAACATCTTACAGGAACCGAAAGGGCCTCGCTCGCTGCGTTTCAGAGGCCTAATTCCTTCAGGGCCTCGCCGGCGGCTGACAAATTGGCGAGGCGCATTTCAGAGTACTTCCTGGAGAGAACCACGCCAGAGGCCCCCGCCGTCAGAGCAGCTTTAACAGCTGCCCGGACATCTGAGGGTTGAGTCTTTTTCTCGCCCTTTTCCGTTGGGATGTCTATGTCGATCCCGGGATAGATTGGAATCTCACTATGCACCCCAGCAACAGCCCGTCTAGTTTCGCTCGCAACATAATCCGGAGACAACCCTGAACTAACCAACTTTTCGAAATTCGCCTCCCTTTCGTACCCCATTATTCTGTAATAAAGAGGGAGAGTTTCCTCAGGCTGGGCGTCGCGGAAAATGGAGGTGTGGATATTACTTAGAAACTCTCTCATTCGCGGTCCACCACAATTGTTATACATGACCACTTTGAGGTAATCCGAATTCTGCCGCAGTTTTGAATAGTCTTGCTCCGCACGATAGAAAGGGTTGAAGGAGTTATTGTGCCAGATATGCCAACCGACCTGAACCTGGGGGTTAATAGATTTTACGGTGCCATAGATTTCGCCATAAACCTCCTGTTGGCTGTCGGTCCATAGCTTTTCCCAGGCAAGGATCTCCGGGTAACTCAGAAGCAGACGCCAGAAGGAGACAAAGTAGCCGTCACTCGGCCGTTGGCCCGAGCGGGCCATCTGGACGAACCGATCCAGTTCCATCAGGCCCTGCCGGGCACGCTCGACGGCGATTCCCCGATCCTGACCTCGTTTGCGGCAGTATTGGCAAAAGCATGTTAAAGAAGCTGGAGCAGTGAATTCCCCGTGATGTGCGCCAACGGCATTATTAAACGGACCCTGGCGCTCCGAACCCCACATAATTCCATCGACATTGTGCGACTTGATATAGTCTTCGACCAGAGATTTGAGAAAATCTCTGATTTCCGGATGATTAAGACAGGCTTGGTCAGTACGGCGTCCGTAAATGTCAATCTCCGCCATCGTTTCAAACCCTGCAAGAAACCGAGGATTGTATACGTCTTCCAACCAGCAGTAGCTCTGCAAACCACGCGCTCTGGCTTTGGGGACAACTGTCGCTAAGAGGTCGAAGTTGCCCAAGTCGGGCGCACGACAGTCCTTCAGAGTGGTTCTTGTGTAAAATTCCGGGTGCATGGCCGCATAACTGCCTCCATGAAAGCTCTGTGTGTCGTATTCCTGCGCGCCATGATCGGGCAAGGGTTGACCTGGTAGTTGACGCCCGGCAATGCCGCGCCCATAGGTAAAGACAGCCAACATCAAGGCGTTTACATGAGCTCGTTCCTGGAGAATGTCGAGTACTCGATCTACCCCTTCGTCCACAAACGAAACAGCGCCAACCTGAATCGCGATGAATTTTTTGTCAGCCATCTTATTGCTAACCTCCGAGGCGAAGGGGGAAGGCGAAGCATTTGGTTCAGTTTGCGCCGTGATCGGCATATAATTGTCGAACACGGTCAGCGCAACGGCCGACCTCTTAAGAAAGTCCCGCCGTGATTGTTTGTTGTAATCTAGACTGGATTGACGCATGGTTCTACTCCCTTCATTAGGTCGTTGTTTGACATGCTACTACAACTTTGCAGGATTAGTTAAAGGAACAGGACCAAGCCTCACGGCTGGAAAAGCCAGGCAGAACCTCAACGGAAATGGGTCCGGGTTGGACTCTATCGGATCGCCCAGCCGGGATACTGGGTTAAAACCTCTTTGGGGACACAAGCTAAACAGACCCATAGATCTTGAGCAATCAGATAACGCCGCTCGCTGGGACAACGGCAAACGTCACATTTGCGAGCAGGTTCGGTCTTAGATCTTGTGGTACGGTGGTTGTTCCTCGACGTGGACAATCCAACTTTGGAGATCACAATGTGGTTAAGGGCCATCGATATTCTCCAGGTAGAAGTCTGCGAATTCCATTCGCTCTAGACAGATGTCAGTATAGACATCTGTCTAGATGACTGCAAGAAAAAAATACGAGGCGCTCCGAGTTTATCCAAAAAAGTCCATGAGGACAAGAAAGTTAGGATTTGACACCACCTTTCCTATGGTGTAATAAGGCAAAGTATGAAGCACGATTCCCGAGATTTCCCAGCATTTCAACTGGAGGGGTTTAACCACTCCCTGGCACTCCTCACCGACCTATACCAGCTCACCATGGCCTACGCTTATTGGAAGTCTGGGCTTAAAGACCGGGAAGCGGTTTTTCATCTGTACTTTCGAAAAAATCCATTCCAGGGAGGTTTCAGTGTAGCTTGTGGGCTTGAGTATGTCCTCGGCTATCTCAAAACGCTTCAATTTACAGCAGAAGAGACGGAGTATCTGGCAAAATTGAAAGGGAATGATGACCATCCCCTTTTTTCACAAGAATTTTTGGACTATCTCTTGGGAATGCAGTTTTCCTGTGACGTGGATGCGATTCCTGAAGGCACGATCATTTTTCCCCAAGAACCATTGCTCCGCGTTCAAGGCCCCATCCTTCAGTGTCAGATTCTGGAAACCCCGTTGCTAAATATGATCAATTTTCAGACTCTCGTTGCAACCAAGGCTGCTCGTGTTCAAATTGCGGCCCGCGGGGAACCGGTACTGGAATTCGGTCTGCGCCGTGCCCAGGGTATTGATGGGGCTCTGGCTGCGAGCCGCGCGGCTTACATTGGCGGGTGTGCGGCAACGTCAAATGTCTTGGCCGGCCAGCTTTTTGGGATTCCCGTCAAGGGAACCCACGCACACAGTTGGGTAATGGTCTTTGAAGATGAATTGGAGTCATTCAAGGCATATGCGGAGGCAATGCCCAACAACTGCATTTTCCTGGTGGATACTTACAACAGCCTTCATGGCGTCCGCAAGGCAGTTGAGGTCGGGCATTGGCTTCGGCAGCAGGGCCATGAAATGATCGGGATTCGCCTGGATTCAGGGGATCTGGCTTATTTGAGCATCGAAGCCAGAAGGATTTTGGATGCGGCGGGGTTCCCAGATGCCGTGATTGTCGCCAGCAACGATCTTGATGAGCACATTATAACCAGCTTGAAGGAACAGCAAGCCGCCATCAATGTCTGGGGGGTTGGTACCAAACTGGTTACGGCATACGAAGAGCCAGCTTTAGGAGGGGTATACAAATTGTCGGCCCTGCGTCGAGCTTTGGGACCCTGGGTATATAAGGTCAAGCTGTCAGAGCAAGGGATGAAGATAACCACTCCAGGGAGGCATCAAGTACGGCGATTCTTCTCGGAAAGGGAATTCCTGGCAGATATCATTTATGATTTAGACCTTGGGATCAGCGATGGGTGCACCCTGGTGGATCCAATGGATCTAACGCGTCGAAAGCAGATTTCGCCGGGGACCGAAAATCAGGACCTCCTTGTCCCTCTATTTCGCCAAGGCCAATTGGTCTACACCCCACCCTCAATCAATGAGAGTAGACGGAAGGTTCAAGAGCAACTTGCTCGATTTCATTCCGGAATCAAGCGCTTTGTCAACCCCCACCAGTATCCTGTGGGATTAGAACAGCATTTGCACGATCTGAGGACAAAGCTGATTCTGAAGGCTCGAGGAGTGTCGGCCGGCGAGATTACCCAGCCTCTAGGATGGCACTGAGTTTCGGCGATATCATGAAGAAGGAGCAGTTATGAAGTTGATCAGGGTGGGAGCCGCTGTCCTAAATCAAACCCCCCTGGCCTGGGAATGCAACCAGAGAAATATTTTGGGTGCAATTCGGGCGGCAAGAGAACAGGAGGTGAGTGTTCTTTGTCTTCCGGAACTGTGCGTTACGGGCTATGGATGCGAGGACGCCTTTCATTCACCGGGGGTTCTGAAGACAGCATGGGAGGTGCTGGAGGAGATTGTTCCGGCGACCCGGGGAATCATTGTTTCGATCGGATTGCCTCTCTTCTACCAGAAAGGGCTCTTCAACACAGCGTGCCTGATTTGTGACGGGCAAATTGCTGGATTTGCTGCAAAGCAGTACCTCGCTGGAGAAGGTATCCATTACGAACCGCGCTGGTTTAAACCGTGGCCTGGCGGCGTACACACTGAGATAGTCATTGGAGACAAAAGCTACACTCTGGGAGATATTTTCTTCGATTGTGGTGGAATCAAGATTGGTTTTGAAATCTGTGAAGACGCCTGGGTTGCCAATCGTCCGGGAGGGGGCCTGGCACTTAAGGGAGTCGACATCATTTTGAACCCTAGCGCCAGTCATTTCGCTTTCGGAAAGTACGAAGTCCGGAAGCGATTTGTCATGGAAGGATCCCGTGCCTTTGGTGTGAGCTATGTCTATTCAAATCTCCTGGGCAACGAGGCAGGTCGGGCTATCTATGATGGGGGAGCTTTGATTGCTTGCGGTGGAAGGCTAGCGGCTGTCGGACCTCGCTTTTCCTATGCCGATTATCAGATTACAGCAGTGCTCGTCGACATCGACGCCACGCGCATGGAACAGGCCCGGGCTGGCAGTTTCAATCCAGCCTTGATCGAGTGGCCTCACGACTGTGTCCCGGTGGAATTCTCGTTCCCTGAGCTGTTCCCCGAATTGAGTCCGCCCGTTCGCCAGCCCTGGGAAGGCAGTTTCCATTTAAAGGAAGAGGAATTTGCACGGGCTATCTCGCTCGCACTGTTCGACTATTTGAGGAAAAGCCGGTCTCATGGATTTGTGGTCTCACTCAGTGGCGGTGCCGACTCCTCTGCCGTTTGCTGCCTAGTGGGCCTGATGGTGGAGTTTGGGGTGCAAGATCTTGGTTTAGACGGTTTCATGAAACGGCTTCCGGTGCAGTGGGTGGAGGTAAGAGAAAGCAGAGACCTGGTGAGGAAGCTGCTGCTCTGCGTGTACCAGTCGACCCGGAACAGCTCTGCGACGACCCGGAACGCGGCCCGTCAGGTCGCCGGTTCTTTGGGTGCGGAATTCCTGGAGCTTAATGTGGATGAGCTGGTCCAGAAATATGTGGAGATAGTCTCGGAAGCGGTGGGACGAGAGTTGACTTGGGACCAAGATGACTTAGCATTACAGAACATTCAGGCCAGAGTCCGCTCCCCGAGCGTGTGGATGCTGGCCAATCTCCGCAACGCGTTACTGCTCTCAACAAGCAATCGATCTGAAGCGGCAGTCGGGTATGCCACAATGGATGGGGATACCTCCGGCGGATTGAGTCCTATTGCCGGGATAGATAAAGCCTTCCTGCGCCTTTGGCTGGACTGGATGGAAAAGACAGGTCCTGAAGGGCTGCATTCCTTTCCTGCGCTCCAGGCTGTTACCAGTCAGGCACCCACAGCAGAGCTCCGTCCTCAAGAATCAGGGCAAACTGACGAACAGGATCTCATGCCTTACGAATTGTTGGATGCTATTGAGAGAGCAGCCATTCGGGACAAAATGATGCCGGTCGAAGTCTTCCAGTTAATGCAATCCCAGTTCGTCCATTATGATGCCATTCAATTGGGAAAGTGGATTGATCGTTTCTTCGGTCTCTGGTGCCGAAACCAGTGGAAACGTGAACGTTATGCCCCGTCTTTTCACGTGGATGACGAGAATCTGGATCCCAAGACTTGGTGCAGGTTCCCTATCCTTTCGGGAGGTTTCCAGAAGGAACTGGCCGAATTGAGAGTCTATGTAGAGGCGACTTACGCCAGGTAATGCAATGAATGCAGTAATCCTCGTTGACCTTCAGAACGATTTCTTGCCTGGGGGGGCCCTCGCTGTTCCAACCGGTGATGAAGTGATCCCAGTGGTAAATCGGTTGCTCAGGCACTTTGAGTTGGTTGTAGCCACCCAGGATTGGCACCCGGTCAATCATGTGAGTTTTGCTGCCAACCATCCGGGGAGATTAGCAGGGGAAGAGATCGAATTGAGCGGGCTTACCCAGATGCTCTGGCCAATCCATTGTGTCCAAGATACATACGGGGCTAGCCTAGCAGCCGATCTTGACCTGAGCCGGATTCGAAGGGTGTTTCCAAAGGGGACTGATCGTCTGATCGACAGCTACAGTGGGTTCTTCGACAATGGGCACCTTAAATCAACCGGATTGGGGGAGTTCCTCAGATTTGAGGGGGTTAGTGATTGTTATATCCTGGGCCTGGCAACGGAATATTGTGTCAAATTTACAGCGCTCGACGCCCGAACTGAAGATTTTGAGACTCACATCGTATTAGACGGTTGCCGGGGGGTAGAATTGGCAGCGGGGGATGTGGAAAGGTCCATTGAGGAGATGTCTAAGTCTGGCGTGAAGATAGTTTACAGTCATGAGATTGTGGAGTAATGAGTTTCCTTTTTTCGTGGTGGCGTATCATTTTTTGTCAATGGAGAGTTCCAACAGTTTGAAAGGTTTTTAGTTCGCTAAACTGCTCACTTTTGTGTCCCTTCATGACACAAATGCACGCTTTGGACTGCATACTTAAATGCAGATCTGTGACGATTGTGGGCAGTTTCAGGTGGTTTTTTGGGGCCCACAGGAGTGAATGTGACGTTTCAGGAACTCCAGAACAGATCTGACGAGGAATTGATGTTGGAGCTTCAGCATGGCCAGCAGGATGCCTTGGCGGTTTTGTTTGATAGACATTATCGGTTGGTATTAACTGTGGCACTCAGGATTCTACGGGATTATGGCGAAGCTGAGGATCTAATGCAGGATGTCTTTCTCGAAATTTATAGAAAAGCTGACCAATTTGATCCAGCCAAGGGGAGCCCCAAGACCTGGATCCTTCAGTACGCCTATCATAGGAGCCTGAACCGTCAGAAATATTTGAATTTGCGAAGCTTCTACGATTCACGAGAGGAATCCTCGGTTGAACCCTGGGACCTTAAGCACAAATCAAATGGTTGGAATGGATTGTCCTACGACGATTGGGCGCGAGTGATTCAGAAAGGGCTGGAAACCTTGAACCAAAAGGAGAGAAAAACGCTCGATCTCGCATATTTTCAAGGACTGCTGCTGAAGGAGATCGCGGAAGAAATGAACGAACCTCTTCCCAATGTAAGGAATCATTATTACCGTGGGATGAAGAAGTTGCGGAGTTTTTTGCAGGATCAGTCCTGTCTCAAGAAGAAGGCCAATTGAGGCCCCCGGGGGTAAGCTGTGACGAAAACCGGTGAAATCAATCATGAGTATTTTGAGGAACTCGGGGCCCTGTCGGCTTTGGGGCAAATCTCTCCTCAAGAATTCGGAGAGCTCAGATCCCACTTGATTTCTTGTACTGCTTGCCGAGCCAGGCAAGCGGAGTTCATGGAAATTCTGCACGAGCATCTTCCCCTCTTGGAGGGGCCGAGTAGCGCAGTCCACACGGCGCGGCTCGCTATTGGAAAAGTCAGCGGTATCCGCCATAGGTTTCTTAAGAGAGCTCACCAGGAGGGGTTGAGGTTTTCAAACGAGGCTTTGAGGGAGACTAAGCAGGCACGCTGGTATGTTGGAAGTTGGACGGAAAGGTTCGCTCGGATTTGGCAGCCGGCACGGCTCGCCTACGGTTTGGCCTTGGGTATCCTTTGCCTGGCGACGGGATCACTGGGCATTCTCCGGCATCAGGCCGAGTCGAAGTATGAGGCAGCTAGAAGCGAACAAGCCAGACTGATCGCCGAAGTTGCTCGATTACAGACGACTGCCACGGGTGCTTCGACCTTAGTGCCGGATTCTTCCCTAGCAGTTGCCACGGATCGATCCAGTACGCACAACTCGAAAGAAGATTCAGAAGTCCTCAAACTTGGAACGGCACTGAATCAGGCGCGTCAGGATTATGCCAGCGGATTGGAGCGTGTCCGTTCTCTAGACGAGCAGCTGCAGAATAACACGGTAGTAATCGCCGATCTGCGGTCCGAGTTAGTGGCTGCTCAAAGCAAGGCAACTGGAGGTGATAAGCTGCGAGAGGCCGAAGCAGCCCTTCAGGAGGCAAATGGAGAAGTTGTGCGGTTGAGTAAAGAGCACTCGAGTCAAGTAGCAGCTTTAGCTTCTCAGCAGAGCCAAATCCGGGAGCTGACCGACAGGCTCTATTCTCAGAGAGAGAGTTCGGATCGCAACAGGGACATGCTGGCTACCACTCAGGAGATTCGAGACCTGATGGGGGCCCGGAATCTGCATATCATCGATGTGGCTGATGTCGATAGCCGGGGAACGAGAAAACCATTTGGGCGGGTCTTTTACACGGAAGGGAGATCCCTGGTCTTCTATGCTTATGATTTGGAAAAGAAGAAGAAGTCCATGGAGAAATTCTGCTTCCAGGCTTGGGGACAAGTGGAATCTAAAACCGGGTCGGTCCAGAATCTGGGTGTTTTCTATGCTGACGACCAGGCCCAGAATCGCTGGGTGTTAAAGTATGACGATCCTTCAGTGCTAGCTAGGATTGATTCGGTCTTTGTGACAGTTGAGCCGGTGGGGGGCAGCCTGAAACCAAAAGGACAACAGTTGATGTATGCCTACCTGAAAGCGAATCCCAACCATCCGTAAGATCTCTCCCTCAGGCTTCTTTGAATTTGAACTTCGGTTGCAGCTGTTCCCAGTTCTTAGATTGACACAATTCCTGAGCCTCCCCTGCATACTTAGATGTGGAGGCTGTGAGGGAAAGTTGGAGAAACTAGGCAACTTGCGATCCTGCATTACCAAGGTGGCTGAATGTGTTACCTTGCTGATCTTAGGGCTTCAAGGGACCGGTTTGGCCAGCCCGACAGCCACTCTGACTGGACGGGTAACCAATTCACTCGGTGGAATCCTTGTTGGAACCCAAGTTGAGCTGACAAACGTCGAGACTAATACGGCCTATTTGGCCAAGACGAATCAAATTGGGCTTTACCGGATCCCCAATCTCCCACCAGGCTACTACCGAGTGATTGTGCGAATGTTCGGTTACAGGACTATTGTGCGACCGGGTGTCAAACTTCACGTACAAGACGTCATTGCCCTGAACTTCGCAATGCAGGTGGGGTCATCGATCTCGAGCGTGACTGAAGAGGAGGGGGGCCCACTGGTGCAAGCTGAAACCGCCATGCTGAGTACGACAGTGAATCAACAAGCGATGACAGAACTGCCGTCCTTGACCAGGAACCCCTATGATTTCGTAGCCCTCAGTCCGGGCGCTACGCCTGCCAGTGTCAGTCGGGGGATCGGATTTGCCATTAACGGACAGAGATTGGAAAGCGGGAGTTTCCTGTTGGACGGTAGTGATAACAACGAGCCTTATGACACTGGACCAGGGCAGATTGTTCCATTGGACTCAGTGCAGGAATACCGGCTGATGACGAACAACTTCACAGCAGAATACGGCCGGAACGTGGGGTTCATTGCCAATGTGGTTACCAAGAGCGGCACGAACGAATTTCATGGGGTTGCCTACGACTTCATTCGGAACTCCTGGTTTGCAGCCAACACGTTTGAAAACAATGCCCGGGGTATTCCACGCCCAGTCTTCAATCGGCATCAACTCGGGGGAGCTGTCGGGGGTCCGTTGTCGCACGACAATGCCTTCTTCTTTTTCGCCATTGAGCCCATCCTGGTTCGGAGCTCAGCAGGAATCAGTTATTATGTGCCGACCCCTGATCTCTTGGCGGTAAGTTCCGCAGGAACCAATGCCATATTCCAACGTTTCCCGATCCCTTCCCAGCGTTCCACAACCGATGTGAGCATCAGGACGGTTTGCCCTTACGGACGCATTTGCGGATCGAACATTAACACCTATGTGACAATTCCGGCTTTCGCCGCGACTTCACGCACGGGGCCTATTGACGCTGGAGCAGGCCCCCCCCAGAATACCTATCTATTGACAGGGCGAATTGACTATACATTCAGCGCTAAGACAAGTTTCTTCGGAAGATACGCCTTTCGAACATCGGACTTATTCCCCACGGTCAATCAACCTTATTCTGCACAATTGGACCAGTCGTCTCTAGTGCAAACCCAGAATGCCACTTTGAACCTGACCCGATTCTGGCACGGCAATTTCTACAGCGAATCCCGCCTGGTCTACGACCGGCTGTCTCAGTCAGGCTCGGGGGTACCAACTCCAGGCTTCCCGTCGTTTACATTCATGGGCGAAGCTCTCAATGCTGCAAGCCGTACGATATCGCTCCCGTCCGGACAGAATGCTTTTGGCGGACCTCAGAACACTTACCAGTTTTACCAGACGGCAAATTGGATCAAGGGCAAGCACAACTTGAAGTTCGGTGGGCAATTCGTCCATCTTCAAGACAACCGAACCCTGACAGAGACATCGCCTACCCGGAATTTGCAGGGAGAATTCCGCGACTTGTCGGGATTTATTACAGGTCAAATGGCATCATTTCAGCTGTCCCTCGACCCCAAAGGGCATGTACCGGGAGATGTGATTCCGCCACCTTTCGGGCCGGCCATGCTGCATCGCCACTATCGATACAACGACACGGGAGGTTTCGTACAGGATTCCTGGAAGTTGTCTTCGAGGCTGACGATCTCTCCCGGGTTACGGTATGAATACTTCGGAGAGGGTCATCGCCCGGGTCACGAGCACGTTCTGGATTCAAGTTTCTATTATGGTGAAGGAAGTAATATTTACGAGAAGATTGCCAACGGCCATCTCCTTCGGGTCCAAGATGCTCCGGGGGAGTACCAGGGTCATTACTATCAGCCGAGCCCCTGGAATTTGGGCCCCCGTTTGGGTCTGGCATATGATCTGACCGGCAAAGGTCACACCATTCTGAGGGCTGGCATGGGTCTCTTTTTCGACAGGCTCCCTGGTTTTACTGCAGAAAATCTGAATCCGCCCGGATACAGCATTATCCGTTTAAACGACGTTTCAGTCACTTCAAGTCTCTTGGAGAATCCCTACTCGCTGTTTCCTGTCTCAAGCATCGTATTACCAGCCAGTGGCGTTATCAGGTTTGACCAGGATCTGAAGACGGCCAAGACTGGTGCCTGGAATCTCACCTTGGAGAAAGAGATATCAGGGAAGGTGCTCCTGACTGTCGCTTATATTGGGTCTAGGGGTTGGCACTTGTATCGTCTTGTCAATGACAACCGTAATGGGAGTGGTGAGTTTGTAGGGCGTTCCGGAAAACGACTGTTTCCAGATGCCTCAGAAATGATTACAGTAAACAATCTTGGATTTTCGGATTACCAGGGTTTACAACTGGCCACTGAAAGCCTGAGCGTTCGGAAACTCGGCCTCCTGTTTGGGGCGAATTATACTTGGAGTCATTCGATCGACAATGTCAGTTCGCTCAGCGGGGATGATCCGCTCGGTGGGGGGGCGCTACCACTGGATGCGTTCAATGCGTGGCTTGACAAAGGATCCTCCGACCATGATGTTCGCCACCGTTTGTCCGGCCATTTCATCTGGCAAATCCCATCGTTGACCCGGTCGGAAGGAGTCAAGAAGTTACTCTGGGCAGGATGGGAGTTGAGCGGGATACTCTCCTTCCAGACAGGTCAACCATTCAGTCTGGAGGATAATCGCGTCCCGGACCGAGAAGTCGGGGACAATACGCGTCCCCTCGTCACTGGGGCAATTCCCAAGGTTCTGTCCGGCGATCAACTCGCGCCGGACCCCCGGACTCCCAACGCCTTCCTGATTCTTCCATTGAATTCAGCTTCAACACAGAACTACAGCAACAACAACTGCGCCAACGATATCCCATTTGCTTGTTTGAGTTCCGTCAACGGACCCTTTGTAGGGGTGTTGGGGAGAAATACATTTCGCCGCCCGGGGACCCAGTACCAAAACGTTGCCTTCGCCAAGAGCTTTGATTTGCCCAGGATCCGTGGACGTGAGGGGATGAAGCTCCAGTACCGGGCTGAGTTCTACAACTTCTTTAATCATCCCAACCTTTACATCCAGGTCAACAGCAGGGATGTGGGGGCTCTTTCCTTCAACAACGCCGCCGGAGCTTCCGTTCCGGGTGTGGTGGCTTCATTTGGGACTCCGGACCGGTTTCCTCAGGAGGCCCGTCAAATTGTGATGGCATTGAAATTGATCTTTTAAGTCATGATCTCAAGAGATTTTTCAGCCTTCTATGGCGAGAAGAAAATGAAACGGTTCCATTGGAGAATTGGCGCATCGATTGGAGAGATTATCCTCTGGCTATTAATGGTCTCCCTGGCCGTATTGTTGGGTAGTGCCATGGAGCGGTGGACCCTAAGAAAAGCCCACAAGGCCAACCCTGGGACAGCAGAAAAAGGAGCTATCAGAGGTGCCGTAAATGGCGACAGCATCCGGCATGACTCGAAAGGGTTCTTGGAAGACTTGGCTCCTACAGCGGGGACGAGCGCGAAGACTGCATTTACCTCGTACGGTAAGATCCCCCTTAGCTTTGAGCCCAATCAAGGACAGGCTGCAGAGCCGATAAGGTATCTGTCGAGAAACAATAATCAATGCGTTTACCTAAAGTCCGATGAGGTGATTCTGGCGTTGTCCATCCCAGAGTCCAGCGGCGGGAAAGGTCCAAAGACATTTCAGCTAGTACATGGTTTCTTCCCTGCAAGGACCGGGCCAGAAGACAAACCTGCCTCCTCAGGATTTGCCTCCCGAAGCCTGGAGGCATGGACCCAGCTTCGGATGAAGTTTGCCGGAGCCAACCCGAATGTCGAGATCTATGGGGAGCAGAAGCTTTCCAGAAAAAGTAACTACTTAATTGGGGCGGACCCGCGAACATGGAGAGAAAATATCCCGAATTACTCTCGGGTCCATTACAGCAACCTCTATCCGGGGGTAGACCTCGTCTTTTATGGGAACCGCCAATTGTTGGAGTATGATCTGGTTGTCAAACCAGGGGCCGACCTTCGCCAAGTGCGCCTGTCACTGAATCTGGTCCTCGATGGGTCAGGCCCTCGTCTCCGCATTGAGCCCCAGACCGGTGATCTTGTTTTTCAGACTCCCGGCGGAGAAATTCGTCAGAAGCGGCCGCAGGCATACCAGGAAGTCAACGGGAAGAAGGAAGGGATTGCTTGTCGTTATGCGCTGGACCGAAACGGACAATTGGGTTTCGATGTCGATAAGTATGACTCCGGAAACCCGCTAATCATCGATCCGGTGCTGGCTTATTCAGCTGTGGGTATTGGTGGAAATGTCATTGCAGTCGATCCAAGTGGAAGCGCTTACGTGGCTGGCGTTGCCGGAGCGGGGTTCATGACGACTTCAGGAGCGTTCCAGAGCTCACCGGGAGGAGGCAACTGTGTGAGTGGGCCGAATACGGTGCCCTGTGCTGATATCCTGGTGGCAAAGCTTAATTCTGCCGGCAGTGACTTGGTTTATGCGACATTCCTGGGCGGTAACGGGGCAGACTATAGCTATGGTTTGGCGGTGGATGGATCCGGAAATGTTTATTTGGCCGGAACCACCAGTTCAACCAATTTTCCCACGACTCCGGGCACATTCCAGACGGGTCCATCAGCTTGCGCCACGGGAACGGGATGCTACAGCGCCTTTGTCAGCAAACTCAATTCCAACGGTACTCAGTTGATCTATTCCACCTATCTCTCCGGCAACAGCGGCGGGATCAGTGCAAACGGAGTTGCTGTAGATCCCGCTGGGTTTGCGTATGTGACTGGTGACTCATCGAACGGGGGATTCATAACCAAACTCAATGCCGACGGGAGTGCCCCAGTCTATTCGACTTCCGGTGTGGGAGGAGCCGGTATCGCTGTGGACTTGAGCGGGAATGCCTATCTTGTCGGGCGGCAGGGGGGACATTCCTACGTTTCCAAGGTCAGTGCAGACGGGAACACCGTAATGTATAACTATCGCCTCGGTGGCAGCTTCCCCCAGTTTTCGGTTGCGCCCGAAGAGCTTGAAGGCATTACGGGGGTTGCCGTCGATCCGCAGGGGTACGCTTATGTGACTGGTTATACGGCGTACAGTGATTTCCCTACTACGCCGAATGCTCCATTTCCCCTTGCTCAGGGAGTTGGAAATTGCGGGCCATCCATTTGCCGTGATGCCTTCGTCAGCAAAATAAACACTGACGGAACAGGGTTGATCTACTCTTCGTATCTCGGCGGGAGTTCGGTTGACTATGGAACCGGCATCGCGGTTGACCTTTCCGGAAGCGCTTATGTGACGGGGGTCACTCGTTCACCGGACTTCCCCTTGATTCCCGGGAATGTCTCGGGTCAAAAAGGAGGGATCTTCGTTTCTAAAATGAATGCGGCGGGTGATGCCTTCCTTTATTCGTTAACTTTGGGGACGGGTCAAACTGCCGAGTCCGGGAATGCAATTGCCGCGGATTCCAAGGGAAACGCTTATGTCACAGGGCTGGCTGGAAGTGATTTTCTAGTGACCCCTGCTAGTTATCAGCCGTCGGTCGGGGGCAATGGCTCTTTTGTGGCCAAGGTGTTTGACGAAATAACCCTATTCGTGCCTGTTGTCCTCTCTACGGCAGGACAAAACGGTTCCTTTTTTTCCTCTGAATTAGCCTTGACGAACCGGGGCGGGTCTGATTCGGAGGTCGAGTACACCTATACAGCGGCTATCGGTGCCGGGAGCGGCGTAACCACCGATCGCTTGCCCGCAGGGAGACAACTGATCATTCCCGATACGATTGCTTATCTGAGGGGCCTCGGACTTTCCCTCGGGGAAGGGGAGAACCTTGGAGGGACATTACGGGTCCGTTTTCTTGGACTCGGCTCTCCCTCAGAGGGGGCTGCCATAGTCAGGACAACCACTGCCGTTCCTACGGGAAGAGCTGGCTTGGCGTATGCAGGCGTACTGCGTGCCTTAGATGAGCCTTCTTACTTGTGCGGTCTTCGTCAAAATACCTATGACCGCTGCAACTTGGCTATGCAGAATGCGGGTACGAATCTTGAGGGGAATATCACTCTTCGACTGGAGATCTTCCCAAGTGAACCTAGCGTTACCTCGGGTTTTTCCCCAGTGGTACTTGAAGAATCCCTTGTTCCCGGCGAGTTTAAGCAAATATCTGGGATCTTGGGGCAAGGGGGATCCCCAATCAGTAACGGATTTGTGCGAGTGTCCAGGATTCAGGGAACCGCGCCCTATTATGCTTATGCAGTAATTAACGACCAGGCAAGTTCAGATGGCTCCTTCATTTCCCCCCTTGCTGCGAGTTCGTTGGCAGGGCGTAAGGGGTTGGTTCTCCCAGTCGTGGTTGAAAGCCCGTCCTACTCGACTGAGTTGGTAATTACGAACTACTCAATATCCACGAAGAAACTGGAACTGGATTTCGTGGCCGACGGCGTGCAGACCGAGTCCAACTCGGTGCACTTGAGCTTGGTCATGCGGCCCCACGAACAGGAGATTCTGACAGGATTTGTCGACTGGCTTAGACAACAAGGGGTAACAGGCCTGCCTCCAGGTCAGGCTTATGCTGGTCCTCTGTTTGTAACCGTTGAGGATGGCGACGTTGACGGAATATTCGTGGGGGCGCGGACTTCCACAATAGGCGTGGGAGGACGTTACGGAGTTTTCTATGCCGCCGTCCCCTCGGGGACGACATCTACCCAGAGCACGTGGCTTTACGATTTCCAGCAGTCTGCCACAACCCGAACGAATCTGGGGTTAGTCAATACAGGGGAAGTTGATGGGACTCCAGATGTGCTCAAGGTCGAGATTTACGATGGGGACCATGGTCAATTGGTTGGCACTCTAGAAAAACCTGTGAACGCCCGCCGGTTGCTACAGATCAGTTCACTTCTGGAACAATATGCTCCCGGGACTCATCAGGGCTATGTCCGGGTGACCCGCACCAAAGGCGCCAATCCGTTTATTGCCTTTTCGGTCATTAACGACGGGGCCCGGCCAAGGGAGGGAAGCGGGGACGGGGCTTTCGTTTCCAGCCTGCCGTAGCGGCCCGAAAAGCACCAAAATATCCAGCAGCCAAGTGCCTTCGAATGACGTGGGGAGGGGCAGGGTGAACCAGGGCCAACCCTTGCGAATCATACGCCAAAAGGTAATGATGAAATTGCCCCAGTTCTGGCCGTGCACTCTATTCACTCCGCAGTGCAACGATCGGCTCAATCGACGCGGCTCTTCGTGCAGGCATAAAGCCTGCCAGGGCTCCAGCCGCAAACAGGGCTGCGGCCGCGCAGGCAATCGTCAGCGGGTCCGACGGCTCCAGACCGAATAAAAGGCTCTTGATCAGACGGCAGGCCGCAAGCGCCGCCGGTACTCCAATGAGTGCGCCAGCCGCCAGCAGTACTAGAGTTTCCCTCATGACGAGCCACAGCACGTCCACACGTTGAGCGCCCAGCGCCATGCGCACGCCGATCTCCGCGGTACGGTGAGCTACCCGGTATGCCACCACACCGTAAATGCCGATTGCTCCCAGGGCCAAAGCCAGCAATGCAAAGAAGCTTGCCAACGTGGCAAACATGCGGTCCTGGCGGAGCTGGCTTCGGAGCACTTGCGGCAGGGTCCTGACATCGGTGATTAGGACGTCACCATCGATGGCAACGATTTCGCGGCGGATGGACGGCAGGAGCGCAGTGGGCCCTGCCCCCGTGCGCACGTGCAGCACAAACGAAGCCCTCCGGGGTTCCTGCAATAGCGGATGAAAGACCATCGGTTGGGTTTGCTCACGGACGGTCCCGTACTTGGCGTCACCAAACACTCCTACGATTTCATACCGGCCGCTTGATCCCGGGCCGTGGTCGCCAAAGCGTTGGCCGATGGGGTCTTCTTTGCCTAAAAACCGACGTGCGAAGGCTTGGTTGACTAGCGCGACAAGCGGAGAATTTTCGCGGTCCTGCTCCCCGAACTCACGGCCCAAGAGGACGGGGATTCCCACCGTCTCGAAGAATCCTGGGCTCACCCAATTACAGGGCACTTGATTACCCTGCGCCGGATCCCCCTGACGTTGGGTCCAGACCGTTTGATTCCATCCGCCGTTGCCGAACACGGCGTCTCCTGCAAGCGCCATGGTTCGCACCCCTGGTAACCCAGACACCCTGGCGGTTACCTGCGTCCAGAATGCCTGCCTGTCGGAAGGGGTTTTTACTGATGTTTGGACATTCATCAAGAGCAGGTCTTCCCGCACGAGCCCTAGGTCAGCCACGCCGAGGTTTCTCAGGCTGCGTGCGAACAATCCCGCCCCGACCAGCAGGACCATCGAGAGCGCCACTTGAACGGTGAGCAGGGTTCTGGCGAAGGGGATGCGCGCGGCGCCAAATTGACGTGTGGAATTGTGCACCGCCCATGCGAGTTCGGCGCGGGTGGACCGGACCACAGGAAAGAGGCCAAACAGCAGGCCAGTCGCAATTGACAACGCCAGCCCAAAGGCCAGCACGCGGTTATCGAGCTGGAAATGAAGCGCAACGGTCTGGGGATCGCCCACCAGGAATGCCAGCAGCAGGCGGTGTCCCCAGGCAGCAACTAGCAGGCCGAGGATCCCGCCGGCAAGCGAGAGGAGCAGGTTTTCTGTCAGCAACTGGCGAACCAGGCGCCACCTCCCCGCCCCGATCGCCAGGCGAATGCCAATTTCCCGCGCACGGGCTGCGGAACGTGCCATCAGCAAATTCGCCATGTTAGCACATGCGATAAGCAGCACCAGCCCGGTAAGGCCCAGCAGGATTTTCAGGGTGTTCGAGTACTCCCAATAACTCCAACGCAGTCCGGCCGTGCCGTTGACGGCACGATTGATCAGAAGCTTCTGGGACAGGAATGCGGTCCGCTCGTGTTCCGGCCACAACCTGAATTCGTCCCTGAGAGACTCCAGCGCGTGACGGAACAGCGGTTCTAACTGGGCGCGGGCTTGTGGGATCGAAATCCCCGGCTTCAGGCGACCCAGTACCCATGCCCAACCTGGATCCGGATCCGTAGCCAGAGGGACCCACAAGTCCGGAGGATGGCCCCGATCTACACCAAAGAAATCCGGAGGCATCGCCCCGATGATGGTAAACGGCCCGCCTGAAACCTGCACTTTTCTCCCTAGGATTGAAGGATCTCCTCCAAATCGGCGGTGCCAGAACGCATAGCTCAGGACTGCCACGTGGTTCGCCGCACCAGGTTGATCATCATCCAGACCGATCGTGCGACCCAACAGAGCGTTGACTCCCAGGGTCGGGAAGAACGAACCTGACACTGCGTGCACAGTGACGCGTTCCGCGGCACTGTCGGCGCGAAACACCGGGTCTAACCAGCGAATGGCGAAAATGACTGCCAACACACTGCGATCCTGGCGAAAATAGGAATAGATCGGGTACGGGAGATTCGTCATCATGGCCCCATCCGGGTGCAATCGGACAAATTCCACAAGCTCCTGGGGATTCTTCACCGGCAACGCCCGAAGTAGCATGACATTTATTAGGCTAAAGAGGGCGGTGTTGGCACCGATGC